>DXAC01000085.1 GCA_019117205.1 Candidatus Allofournierella merdigallinarum
TCCCGCTGGCCTTCCTCGCTTTCAAAGAAGGCCAGGATATCCGGCAGAAGGCACCTGGCAATGGCCTCTACCTGATACTGGGGAATGTTGGTGCGGTTGATCGGTTTCTTCCTTCTTCCCAAATGTACCTCCGTGATTCTGAAAATGCTTCATCGCTCTTGTCCTTTGCCTCGCCGGTTGGCTTTCTGCTGTTCCCGCAGCGCCTTTCTCACTTCCGGGGGAATGCTGTCCACCAACCGCCGCAGCTGCTGGTTTTCCTTTTTCAGCGTGAACAACTCCCACTCCTTCTGGGTGCTGTTGTCCTCCTTGATCTGGCTTCGGAGGTTGATGTTCTCCTGGGTCAGATACTGGATGGTGGCCTGGTACTTCTTCATCTGGCCCAAATGCTTTTCCAGCTGGGAAAAGCAGATCATCCTGGACGAGGTGGGGGCCATGGCCCGCAGCGCCGGGCTCACCGCGCCCCTGGACGAGGACGCCGCCACCCTGCTGGCCACCGCCTACCACGAGCTGCGCGAGGGCGTCTCCGCCGAGGGGATGCGGCTGAAAAAGCCCGCCGCCGTCATGAGCACCGCCGAGGCCGTCTCTGTATACTACCAGACTCTTATGAGCGCCTGGTACTACGGCGGACCGGAACGTGCCAGCCACCTGGATGAGCGGGCCCTGGCGGAGAACCTGGCGGGCGCGGTGGCCAAGGAATCCCGGGAGGAGCTGGCAGCCGTCCGGGAGTATTTCGCCACCATCGTGCAGAAAAAGGCAGAGCGGGAGGGCGGAGCATGGGAACGATTTTACGAGGCGGGGAAACGGCTGAAGTGATCCCCTTTGACTACGACGCGCCGGTGCTCTACTACCCGGTGCGCCACCACTCCCCCGCCTGCGCCTGGCACCTGGAGCGGGCCATGGAGCGGTACCGGCCGGAGCTGGTGCTGGTGGAGGGGCCGGAGAACGCCAACGACCTCATCCCCATCCTGGCAGACCCAAAGACCTGCGCGCCGGTGGCCCTGTACTACGCCTACCGGGACGACGCCGGGCTTCTGCGGGCCGGGGAGCCGGAGGCGGAGGACGAGGCGCCGCCGCCGGAGCACCACGCCTGCTACTACCCTTTCCTGGACCAGTCCCCGGAACTGGCGGCCCTGCGCCTGGCGGGACGTATGGGTATTCCCGCCCGGTTCATGGACCTGCCCTACGGCGAGATCCTGGCGGCCACCCGAGCCGGGTCCGGCCTGCGCGCGGAGGAGCCGGGCGTCAGCTATGCCAGCGACCGGTACCTCTCCCCGGCGCTTTTGTGGCAAAGGGTGTGCGAAAGCACCGGCGTCCGGGACTTTGAAGAGTTCTGGGAAACCTACTACGAGTGCCGGGGACTGGCCATGCCCACCGGGGAGTTTGTGCGGCAGGTGAACGCCTGGTGCCTGCTGGCCCGGGAGAACACCCCCCGCCGGGAGATGGAGGAGGACGGGTGCCTGGCCCGGGAGGCCCACATGGCCCGGCGCATCCGCGAGGCGGGAAAGTCCTGCGGGAAGATCCTTGTGGTGGCCGGCGGCTTCCACCTGTGGGGCCTGCTGCACCCGGAGGAGGAGCCGGAGGAACGGCCCCGGATCCCCAGGGGCAGCCAGACCGTCTACCCGGTGCGCTACTCCGAGCCGGCGGCGGACGCCCTCTCCGGCTACGCCAGCGGGATGCCCGCGCCCGCTTTTTATCGAAAGCTCTGGCAGCGCCTCCACCAGGAGGACACGGACGGCCCGGCGGCCTGGGACGGCGTGGTGCTGGATACCATCGTGCGCTGCGGCCGCCGCCTGCGGGCCAGGGGGGACACCATCTCCGCCTATGACGAGCAGTGCGCCTTGCAGCAGGCCCGGGGCCTGGCCGCCCTGCGGGGGAAGCCGGCTCCCGGCCTCTACGAGCTGCAGGACGGCGTCCTCAGCGCCTTTGTCAAGGGGGAGGCCAACCTGGCCGGATGCGAGCCCCTTCGCCTTTTGCGGGAGATCGACACCGGGGCCCGGGTGGGCAGCCTGTGCCGGGACGACCTGGTGCCGCCCCTGGTGCAGGACTTCGCCGGGCAGTGCAAAAAATACCGCCTGCGGCAGGACTCCGCCGAACGGCAGGAGGTGACCCTTGAGATCTTCTCCAGGGCCCGACACCGGGCCGAGAGCCGGTTCCTCCACCAGACGGACTTTCTGGAGTGCGGCTTCGCCAGGTGGGACAAGGGGCCGGACCTGCTGCGGGGCACCGGGCGCAGCCTCATCCGGGAGCACTGGGTCTGTCAGTGGTCCGCCGAGGTGGAGACCGCCCTGGTGGAGCACGCCGTCTGGGGCTCCACCGTGGCGGAGGCCTGCGACCAGCTGCTGCGCCGCCGCCTGGCCGAGGCGACCCGGGCGCAGGAGGGGGCCTCGCTGCTGATGCAGGGCTTCCTCATGGGCCTGGGGGACACGGCGGACGCCATGGCCCGCCGGGTGGAGGAGCTGCTGCTCACCGACGGCGACTTCTCCTCCCTGTGCAGGGCCTGCGCCGCCGTCAGCACCCTGGACGCCTGGCAGGAGCAGTACGGCGAGCGGGGCGGCTACGACTACCCCGCTCTGCTGCGGCAGTGCTTTGCCCGGATCCTGCAGATGCTGCCCTCCATGTCCGCGGTGGACGACCGGCGGGTGGAGGCGGTGCAGGAAAACTGCCAGCTGCTCTATGAGATCACGGCCCGGCCGGCCTTTGCCGACCTGCGCGCCGTGCTGCTGCGGGCGCTGGAGGAACTGATCGCGCAGGACCCCATCCATCCCGCCCTCCACGGGGCGGCCCTGGGGCTGCTCTACGGCGGCGCACCGGAGAAGAAAGACCTGGCGGTGCAGACCGCCGCCGGGTATCTTCAGGGCACCCACGACCAAAAGCTGCGCTCGGCGGCTTTCCTCCAGGGCCTCTTCCGCACCGCCCGGGACCTGCTGCTGGTGGACGAGGTGCAGCTGGCCTCCATCGACGGGCTGCTGTGCGAGCTGGAGGACGAGGAGTTTATCACCCTGCTGCCCCAGCTGCGCCTTGCGTTCAGCTATTTCACCCCCACCGAGGCCGATCGTCTGGGCCGCCAGGCGGCGGCCCTCCACGGGGCGGCGCGGCTGAAAACCGCGGGCGCCCCGGTCTCACCGGCGGCGTATTCCGAGTGGGAGGCCATCGACGCCTGGGCGGCGGAGCATCTGTCCGCCTGGGGCCCGGAGCCCGACGAGGAGGGAGGCGAGGAGGCATGATCACCCATGGCGCGGCCCTGAACCGCTGGCGGCTGGTGCTGGGCCCAAGCGCGGAGGACGCCATCCCCCTGGCCGACAGGCAGCTGATGCGGATGGATGACGCCCTGGACTTTCTCTACGGCCGGGAGGCGGGGCCGGATGTGCGCCGGGACCCGGACGGCGGCCAGGAAGACAGCCACCCGGTGGTGGTCCACTGGCTCAACGAGGTGCGGGAGCTGTTCCCCCGGGAGACGGCGGAGATCCTCCAGCGCCACGCCCTGGACCGCTACCAGCTCACCGACCTGCTCACCGACCGGGAGATACTGGAAAAAATGGAGCCGGACGAGGCCCTGCTGGAGACCATCCTCAGCCTCAAGGGCATGATGAAAGGCGCCGTGCTGGACGCCGCCCGGCGGATCGTGGCGCGGGTGGTGGCCCAGCTGACGGCCAGGATGCAGCAGGAGATCCAACGCACCTCCCTGGGCAAGCTGGACCGCACCCGCCGCAGTTCGGTGCACACCCTGCAAAACCTGGACATCCGGCGCACCATCCGCAAAAACCTGGCCCACTACGACCGGGAGCAGCAGTGTCTGGTACTGGAGCAGCTCTATTTCAGCGGCCGGGTCCGGCGGCGCAACCCCTGGCACGTGATCATCGCCGTGGACGAGAGCGGCTCCATGCTCTCCAGCGTCATCCACGCGGCGGTGATGGCGGGCATCTTCGCCAGGCTCCCCATGCTCACCACCCATCTGGTGATCTTCGACACCGCCGTGGTGGACCGCACCGACCGGATAGACGACCCGGTGGAGACGCTGATGAGCGTCCAGCTGGGGGGCGGGACCGACATCGCCAAGGCCATGGCCTATTGCCAGGGCCTGATGACCCACCCCCGGCGGACCATGGTGGTGCTGGTGAGCGACCTGTGCGAGGGGGGCAGCCGGCAGGCCCTCTACCACACCTGCCACGACATCGTGGAGAGCGGCGCCCGGCTCATCGCCCTCACCGCCCTCAACGGGCTGCCCGCCCTGGAGCGGGCCATGCGCCGCCTCCACGGGGAATTGCAGGGCTATTTCTCCCGCTCGGCCGCCTTTCGCGCCGAGGGGCTGCTGCGGCGCATGTCCGCCGTCTGGCGGCTGGCCCGTGCCCTGGAGGCCGCGCCGGAGCAGGAGGCACTGGCGCTGGCCGGCACGTTCCGGGACGAATACCGGCCCGCCGGCGCGCTGCGCCTTTATCTTCTGGGGCTTCAGAAAGTGGACCTTGCCGGGGGGGTATGCCGGCACGGTATATTATTTTTGGGAGACGCAAAAGCACCGCTACTACGCCTATCGGGACCTGCGGCCGAAATTCTACGAGGACAGCCGCCAGTCCCGCGTCCCGGATGCCGTTCTCTGGGAGCTGCCCGGGACCCTGCGCCAGCTGCGGAACTGCCGCCTGGACCTTGCCGGCGCCCGGGTCAGCGGAGAGGGCAATCTCTCCGCCACCACCCAGTGCCGGGGCACTCTGCTGCAAAAGACTTCGCCGGGAGCGGTGCTCCCGCCGTCGGCGGTGGCAGAGGACTTCTCCTCCCTGCTGCCCCGCAGCCGGCCCGGCCTGGGAGAGCTGGAGCGGCTGGCGCTGCTGTGGCCCCGCCGGGGCGAGGAGCAGGAATACGACCGGGTGGAACAGCGCTTTTCCCTGCGGCTGCTGGACGACGCGGGCCGGGACGTATGGCTCACCGTCCGCTACCGGGAGGGAAAGCAGGCGATGATGGAGTCTCTGGAGCTGCTGTCCGCCCGCTGGCAGCGGGATCCCGGCCTGCGGCCGGTTTTCTTCGGGGCGCTTTTCCGGGAAAGGGGCCGGCTGTGCCTGTCCCCCATCGAATGTTTCATCAACTGGGAGGGGACGCCATGAACCACTGTCTGGACGCCATGGAGGCCTGCCTGACCGACCTTTTGCAGACCGGCCTGGACACCGGGGCCGGGGCCTGCGCGGCGGGCTTTGCCGGGCTGGCCGCGCAGTGCGAGGCCTGCGGGCTCCACACCGGCGGCGCCCTGATGGAGCGGCTGGCCGGGCTGCTGGAAGCCCGCGCCCACACGCTTCACAAGCAGGACGACCGCCTGCTGGAGGTCATGTTTCAGGCGGAACACTACATCGCCCTGTGCCGGGAGCGGTGCCAGGAACTGGAGATCCTGCGCGCCTGGCAGGAACAGCAGGCGCAGGAAGCAGAGAAAGAAGAAAGAGGAGATCTCACGTGAACTTTCGATCGAGCAAACCGGACGCCCTGACGCAGCTTTGCCGCCTCTGGGGCCTGACGCCCGGCAACGAGGCGCTGGCCCGGGCCTACCTGACGAACGACTGGGCGGATGAGAGCCTGCTCTCCGGCGCGGAGGGGCAGGTCTTCTCCCTCTTCGACTGGCAGGACCGGGAGCAGATCTGCCAGCTTCTCAAGCAGGTGGCCGGCCCGAATGACGCGCAGCAACAGGCCAGGGTGCTGCGGCTGCTGTGGGCCATCGGGCGCAGCTCCGCCGTTTTTGCCGCCCTGTTCGACGGGGCAAGCTTTTTGGCGGGCGACGACATGTTCCATCGGCACTGCGCGGTGCTGGGCACCGCGGCGGCCGCCGCCATGGAGGCGGAGCGCACCGCCGCCCAGCCCGTCGGCTATTCCCAGGTGCGGCAGCTGCATCAGCTGGCTTGCACTGACCCGGAGGTGCTGCTGGAGGCCCAGACGCTGATCGCCGACCCCCGGACCTCCATGGCCGGCGGGGTGCTGGCGGGGGTGCTGCTGGCCGCCGGGCCCAAGGCGGGCATGGGGGACGCCCTGCTGGCGCAGCAGGTGGAGCTGGTGCTGGGCCGGGTGGAGGCCATCCTCGCCGATAAGGAAGACCTCATGCTCTCCGACGAAGACGTTCCCCGGCTGCTGGCCTATCTCCGCGCCGGGGACCCCGCCGCGCCGGTGCCCGAGACCACCCCGTCCAATGCCTGGCACACCGACGAGCCGGAGCTGCTCTCCCGGTCGCTGGTGACCTCGCCCCTCTCTTTCGCCGTGGAGTGCATGACGCCGGCGGTGCTGGCCGGCATGGAGCGCGACGCCCGCCTGGTCTGCGCCCTGCGGGTCCTGACCGGGCTCTCCCTTTCCTGGTCGCTGTGGGGGGCGCTGCGCTTTTGGCCGGAGGACGGGGAGCCGGACGCCCTGGACGCCCTGCTCCCCCACATTCCCGGCGGGGCGGTCACGCTGCTGCGCGCTGTGATCACCGACTTTTACGAGTATCACGAGGAAGCCGCCGAAAAGCTCATCCTCCACCTGCGCGCCGCGGCGGAGGATGCCGTGAACTACCTGAACCCGGAGGGCTACGAGCGCCTGTGCAGCCTGCTGCCGGAGCTGAAGAACAGCAAGGACAAGGTCTGGATGAAGTATCTCCAGGGGGTGATGCTGTCTTTGATCAAAAAGGCGTTCGGCCAGAGCCCCCACCAGGCCGCCGTCTGCGATTACCTGACCAGCCGGGAAGCCTTTGCCGACGGCGCCGCCCTGCTGCAGCCCGTCCGCAACGAATACCGCTATCTGTACAACGTGGGCGAGGCGCTGCAGGGCTACCAGAAGCTGGCCGGGTGGGATGACTTCGCCTGCCGGTGCATCATCCTGTTCTGCCTCACCTGCATGGGGGCCGACACCTCCGCCTCGCTCCTGGAAAACGGCGACAAAAAGCAGAATGTGGACGCCTTTGTCAGGGCCATCCTTGCCAGAGGACTGCCGGTGCGGGAGTGCCTCAACGTGCTGATCGCCATGCGGGAATACTGGTACTGGGAGAAGGACAAGGCGCTCATCGAAGAGGCGATCCGGACCTATTTCATCGTTCCGGAAAGGCTGGACGGCCTGGCGGACGCGGCCCTCAACAGCTGCGCTTCCGCCCGGGTCACGGCGATAGAGGGGCTGGACAAGCTTTCCGCTCTGGCCCCGTATGCCGACAGGGCCCGCCGGGCCCTCATCGCCTGCGCCCAGGACAGCTCCAAGCAGGTGCAGGAGGTCCTGGTGCAGTGCTGCATCCGCCACCCGGACTGGGAGGCGGACTATCTGGCCCTGCTGGGCGCCAAAAAGGCCGCCCAGCGGAGCTTCGCCGTGCGGGTGCTGGCGGGCATAGACGCTGGGCGATACCGCCCGGCCCTGGAGAAAGCTCTGGCCGCAGAGAAGAACACCAAGCTGGCAGACCAGCTCTCCGCCCTGCTGAAAGCGCCCGCCCCGACGGACGGGGCCGCGCAGACCCCGGAGGAGCTGGCCGACCGCATCGTGCCCACCCTGGGCTTTGGCCCCGACGGCACCCGGGTCTTCGACTACGGCCCCCGGAAGTTCATCGTCCGCCTGACCCCCACCCTGGAGCTGGCGGTGGCCACCGAGGCGGGCAAGGCGGTGAAGTCGCTGCCCTCGCCCGGCAAGGCCGACGACCCCCAGCAGGCCTCCGCCGCCTACGAGGCCTACAAGGCCATGAAAAAGCAGATCAAGACCACCGTTTCCGCCCAGCGCGCCCGGCTGGAGATGGCGCTCTCCGTCCAGCGGTGCTGGGACAGCGGGGCGTGGCGGAAGCTCTTTGTGGAAAACCCGGTGATGCACCAGTTCGCCATCAGCCTCATCTGGGGCGTGTATGAAGCGGGCGGGCTGAAAGAGACGTTCCGCTATATGGAAGACGGCAGCTTCAACACGGTGGACGAGGAGGAGTACATCCTGCCCGACGGGGCCAGCGTGGGCCTGGTGCATCCCATCGAGCTGGACGCGGACGCCCTGGCGGCCTGGAAACAGCAGCTGGAGGACTATGAGATCACCCAGAGCATCGTCCAGCTCTCCCGGCCCGTCTACCGTCTTGCGCCGCAGCAGGCCCAGGCCACCGCCCTGGAGACGGCGGCCGGCCGGGTGCTGAATTCCCTGACCCTCACGGGCAAGCTCCAGAGCCTGGGCTGGTACCGGGGCAGCGTGCTGGACGGCGGCGGCTTTTACTCTTTCTACCGGGAGGACCCCGCCGTGGGGCTGGGCGTGGAGCTGAACTTCTCCGGCAGCTTTGTGGGGGGCGACTACGGGGACGTCACCGTTTTCGACGCGGTATTTTACCGGGCGGGCGCCGTGGAGCGGGGCGGCTACTGCTATGCCACGGTCCAGCCGGAGCACATCCTCCCCCTGGGCCAGGTGCCGGCGCGGTATTACAGCGAGGTGGTCTGGCAGCTGGAGCGAGCCACCTCCTCCAGCATAAAGACCGATCCCAACTGGCGGCAGGAGAAAGGCTGATCCCCCCCGCCGCAAAAAACAGCATGAATAAGCGCACAGCGCGGCCCCCCGGGCTTTGACGGCCCGGGGGGCCGCGCTGTGTGTTTTTTCGGCAATGGCCCCGGGCAGAGCCGCCGTTTTTTCCGTGCCGCCCGGGCGTTCGCGCGGTTTTGGACGCCATGGCGGGGGCCGCCTGCGGCAGGGCGGAAACCAGTTGGACGATGGGGGTCGGCGCCCGTGCTACAATGCACACAACAACAAAGCCCGGCCGGCATCCGGCGGGCGCAGCGAGGTGATCTTATGACGTTCATACAGGCGGTGGAGCGGGTGTATTCCCACTACGCGGATTTCAACGGCCGGGCGCGTCGCAGCGAGTACTGGTATTTCATCCTGTTTTACTACCTGGTAACGGCGGCCCTGAGCCTTTTCCTGTTCACCCAGGCGGGCATCGTGCTGCTGGGGCTGTTCAATCTGGCCAACCTGGTGCCCCTGCTGGCCGTCTGCTGGCGGCGGCTGCACGACCTGGGCCGCAGCGGGGTGTGGGCCCTGCTGGGCCTGATCCCCCTGGTGGGCGGGGTGGTGCTGCTGATCTGGCTGGCACAGCCCGGCCAGCCGGGGCCCAACCAGTACGGCCCCGACCCGGTGTACCGGCAGGCCCCTCCCGCGCCCGGGCTGGCGGCGACCAGCCTGCTGTCGGTGAAATGCCTCACCGGCCCCATGCAGGGCCAGACCTTTTCGGTGGGCAGCGCGGGGCTGCTGTTGGGCCGCCGGCCGGACTGTCACGTCCGCTTTCCCAACGGTACGCCGGGGGTGAGCGGCCTGCACTGCCGCATCTGCTGGCGGCAGGGCGTGCCCATGCTGGAGGACCTGAACTCCACCCACGGCACCTTTTTCGCCGACGGCCGCCGCCTGCCTCCCAACTACCCCCAGCCCATCGCGCCGGGCGACCGGTTCTATGTGGGCGATCCGAGCAACCGTTTTCAGTGCATCGCCGGGTGACCCGGCCTGAATAAAGGAGGAACACATTATGGCAGAGATCCAGCAAAAAATCATCAGCTGCCCCAAGGGCCACTATTACGACGCCAACAAGTACAGCGAATGTCCGCTGTGCGCCTCGGGGGCCTTTCCCCAAACGGAGGACCCTTTCTCCCCGGGCAACGGGGGCGGTGACTGGGCGTCGGATCCGGGCGGCCGGGATTTCGACAAGACCATCGACCCGCCCATGCCGCCCAAGCCGGGGGACGACATGAACCACACCCAGTTCGTGGACGCGGACACCCCCGCCGGCGCCCCCGCCCCGGTGGTGGGCTGGCTGGTGGCGGTGGACGGGCCCTGCCGGGGCACCGACTACCGCATCCACACCGGCTACAACTACATCGGCCGGGAGGTGGGCGACATCTGCATCAAGGGCGACGCCACCATCTCCGCCGAAAAGGACGCAAACGTGACCTATGTGCCCCAGACAAAGCGCTTTTACATCGCCCACGAGCTGGGCAAAAACGTGCTGCTGGTAAACGACCTGCCGGTGATCGGCGGCGGCGTGGAGCTGCACAACTACGACCGCATCACCATCGGCACCACCCAACTGGTGTTCGTGGGGCTGTGCGGCGAGCAGTTCAACTGGGCGGACGGGGTGAAGAGCAATGAGTGAGTGGCTGGTCTTCGACCCGGACACCGGCGTGCTCACCGCTTTCAGCCTGCCGGTGTGGGCGGCGGCGCTGCTGGTGTGCGTCCCGCTGGTCGTCGCGGCGCTGATCGTGTTCGCGGTGCTGTGGCGGCGCAGGCGCCGGGCGGCAAAGGCAGAGGCAGAAGCAGAGGTGGATACCGCGCCCGAGACGCTTGTCGGCCCGGTGGAGAGCTACACGGTGGGCAAGCTGCACGGCCAGGGTGCCCGGGAGTACCAGCAGGACTGCTTCGGCGTGTCCGACGAGGCGCTGCTGCCCACCCACGGCCTGCTGGCGGTGGTGGCGGACGGCATGGGCGGCCTTTCGGACGGCGACCGGGTGAGCGTGGCCGCCGTGCAGACGGCGCTGGACGCCTTTACCCGGCGCCCCGGCGGCGAGCGGGGCGACGTGACCCTGCTGGTGCTGGCGGGCGAGGTGGTGCGGGCGGTGAACGAGCTGCTGGGCCCCGCAGGCCTGCGGAAAAGCGGCTCCACCCTGGCCATGGCGCTGCTGCGGGACGGCAAGCTCTACTTCCTCACCGTGGGCGACAGCCGCATCTACCTGCGGCGCGGCCGGCGGCTCGTACAGCTCAACCGGGAACACATCTACCGCAACGAGCTGGCCCTGCGGGCGGTGAACGGGGAGCTCTCCCTGGCCGAAGCCCTGGGGGACAAAAAGGGCGGTGCGCTTACCAGCTTCGTGGGCATGGGGGCCCTGAAAGGCCTGGACATGCCCGCCGCCCCGCTGACCCTTTTCCCCGGCGACAAGGTGGTGCTGATGAGCGACGGGGTGTACAACGCCCTTTCGGATGAGGAAATGAACTTTGATCTGGAACACCCGCCGGAGCTGGCCGCCAAAGCGCTGTGGCTCTCCATCGCCGACAAGGATTTTCCCAAACAGGACAACTTCACCGCCGTGATCCTGGCCTGCCACGGCGGGCAGGCGGAGGCGGACGGCACATCTTAAAACAGAGAAAGGATGCCTTGGCATTGATCCAATACGCAAGTTATACCGACCAGGGCGGCCGGGCGCGCAACGAGGACACGGTGGACTGCCGCCGGCGGGACGCCGACCGGCTCTGCGTGGCGCTGGCCGACGGCCTGGGCGGCCACGGAAAGGGCGAGGAGGCCTCGGCGGCGGCGGTGCGGACCATTCTGGACGGCTGGAGCGGCGCCGCCGACCCGGCAAAGCTCAGGGCGCTGGTGGGTCGGGCCCATCAGGCGGTGCTGGCCCTGCAATCCCCCGTCTGCCGCATGAAGACCACCGCGGCGGTGCTGGCCCTGGAGCCGGGCCGCTGCGCCTGGGCCTACGCCGGCGACAGCCGCATCTACCGCTTTGAAAGCGGGCGGCTGGCCTGGCAGAGCCGGGACCACAGCGCCTCCCAGATCGCGGTGCTGCTGGGGCAGATCACCCCGGACCAGATCCGCTTCCACGAGGACCGGGCCTGCATCTACCGGGCCCTGGGCCAGGAGGGGGATCTGGAAGCGGACGGGGGCGAAACGGCCCTGCCCGCCGGGGACCATGCCTTTTTGCTGTGTACCGACGGCTTTTGGGAGTACGTGCTGGAGGAGGAGATGGAGCGGACGCTGGCCGCCGCCGACTCCCCCGGGGCATGGCTCGCGGCCATGCGGGCGCTGCGGCGGCAAAAGGCCCCGCCGGGCAGTGACAACAACACCGCCGCCGCCCTGTGGCTGCGGGCGGAACCGGAAGAACATCGAGAGGAGAATGACTGATGAAACGCTTATTTGCGATCCTGATGAGCCTTGTGCTGGCGGCGGCGCTGGCCTGCCCGGCCTTTGCGGCCAGCGACGTGATCACCACCGCCCGCCACGGCATCGCGGTGGTGGCGGTGGGCGTCCAGGTGGGCGACCAGTGGCAGGAGGCAGGCTGGGGCACCGGCTTTTTCGTGGGCAAAAAGAACCAGCCGGTGGAGTACCTCATCACCAACCACCACGTGGTGGAGTACTACCTGGAAAACGGCGCCGGCGAATTGCTGGTGGGCGCCGACGGGAGCGGCGCGGTGGTGACGGCCCGGGCCAAGGTGCGGGTCTACTTCGACAGCCAGGACTTTACCGAGGCCTATGTGGTGGACTACGACGCCACCCGGGACCTGGCCCTGGTGCGCCTGTCCGCCGCCACCGACAAGCGGGCGGCCCTGACCCTGTGCAGCCCCACCGACGACATGGTGGGCGACACCGTGTACACGGTGGGCTACCCCGGCATCTCCGACAGCGTGAGCAAGGAGTCCACCACCAGCCGCGGCGAGTCGGACGCCACCGTGAGCACCGGCGTGGTGAGCCGCATCTCCACCGTGGCGGGCACCGGCGTGGGGCAGATCCTCACCGATGCCGAGATCCGCCACGGCAACTCCGGCGGGCCGATGGTGAACGAGCGGGCCCAGGTGCTGGGGGTGAACACCTACTCGGTGTCCAACACCGAGGGCGAGCAGGCCAACTACGCGGTGAACATCGACGAGGCGCTGCCCATGCTCAACGCCAACAATGTGCCCTACACCATGGCCGGCGGCATCCCCTGGGTGGTCTGGCTGGTGGCCGGGCTGGCGGCGGCCGCGGTGGTGGTCGTGGTGGTGCTGCTGGTGACCCGGCGAAAAAAAACCGTCCCCGTCGCCGTTGCTCCTCCCGCTCCCTCCGTTCCCTCTGTTCCCTCCTCTCCCGCGCTCCGCGACTCCGGCTACCGGCTGCAGGGCGTGGCGGGCGCGCTGGAGGGCAAGCGGTACGCCATTCCCGCCTCCGGACAGCTCATCCTGGGCCGTGACCCCGCCCGCTGCACCGTGACGATGCCCTCCGGCACCGCCGGCGTGAGCGCCTGCCACTGCGCGGTGTGGGTGGAAAACGGCGAGCTCTACCTGAAAGACCTGGGCTCCACCCACGGCACCTTTGTAAGCCCCGGCAGCCGCCTTGGCGGCGGCCAGGCCATCCGCATCCGCCCGGGCGAAGCGTTCTGGCTGGGCAGCCAGGCCCAGACCTTCGTGGTGGCGGAAAGGAGGCCCGGCTGAGATGGTCCGCGAGTTTTGCCCCCACTGCATGAGAGACATCCCCCAGGGCAGCCTGCGGTGCCCCTGGTGCGGGCAGGACGCCCGCACCTGCGCCGCCTCCCATCAGCTGCCGGTGGGCACGGTGCTGGTCAGCCCCGCCCACAACAGCTTTCTGGTGGGCGTCGCCAAGGGCGAGGGCGGCTTCGGCATCACCTACATCGGCAAGGAGCTGAACAGCGGCCGGCTGGTGGCCATCAAGGAGTATTTCCCGGTGCGCTGCCAGCCCCAGCGTGACCTGCGGCGCAACCTGATCCCCCTGCAGGGCACCGAGGAGATCTACCAAAAGGGCAAAAACAGTTTTCTCAGCGAGGCCAGCATGGTGCGGGCGGTGAGCGGGCTGCCCTCCATCGTGCAGGTGCTGGACTTCTTCGAGGCGGACCACACCGCCTACATGGTGATGAACTACCTGGACGGGGTGACCCTGCACCAGACGCTGAAAGCCGGCCATCCCTTTGAGCCGGTGCAGCTGCTGCAAAAGGCCCTGCCCCTGATGGAGGATCTGGGCCACCTTCACCGGGCGGGGGTGCTCCACCGGGACATCGCCCCCGACAACCTGATGCTGATGCCGGACGGCTCGCTGGTGCTGCTGGACTTTGGCTGCGCCCGCTCCATGGAGGACGGCCGGTCGATGACGGTGGTGCTCAAGCCCGGCTTTGCCCCCATCGAACAGTACCAGACCCGGGGCCAGGGCCCCTACACCGACATCTACGCCCTGTGCGCCACCCTGTACTACTCCATCACCGGCCGGGTGCCCCCCGCCACGCCGGACCGCCTGTTCGCGGCGATGGAAAACGGCGCCGACCCGCTGATCCCCCCCAGCCAGCTGGGGGTGCGGATGGACGCCGAGCTGGAGCGGCTGCTGCTCTGGGGGCTGGAGCTCCAGCCCACCGCCCGCCCCGGTTCCATAGAGGAGCTGGCGGACCGGCTGCGCGCCCGGCTGAAAGAACTGCAACCTCCTGTGGAATTCTCGGAGTTTGATTCCCCGCTCCCGCCCATCCCGCCCGTCCCGCCGGACCCGCTGCAGGACTTTTTGCGCCGGCACGGCCAGAAGCTGCTGCTGGCGGCCTGCCTGGCGTTTTGGGGGCTGGTGCTGCTGGTCCTGCTTGTACAATTCTTGTAAATACGTCCCAAAAAAGGGGAAATGCCTTGTGAAACCATGGGGTTTCTGTCATTATAATATTGTTACTTTCCTGAAAGGAGGCCTGCCGCCGTGGAAAAGAAGTTCTGCACCTACTGCATGAGCCCGGTGCCCCCCGGCGGCAGCTGCCCCGTATGCGGCCTCACCGAGGGGGCCTACAAGCCCTCGCCCCATCACCTGCCCCCCGGCACCGTGCTGCAGGACCGGTATCTTGTGGGCCGGGTGCTGGGCGAGGGGGGCTTTGGCATCACCTACATCGGCTGCGATCTGCGGCTGGAGATGAAAGTGGCCATCAAGGAGTACTACCCGCTGGACCGCTCCACCCGCAACGCCGCCGTGTCGCTGGAGGTCACCGGCTTCATGGGCCTGGCCGCCCGCAGCTTCGAGCGGGGCAAGCAGCGCTTCCTGGACGAGGCCCGCACCATGGCCCGGCTGGCAAAGCAGCAGGTGATCGTGGGGGTGCGGGACCACTTCGAGGCCAACAACACCGCCTACATCGTGATGGAGTACATCGAGGGCACCACTTTCAGTGAGCTGGCCCGCCAGCGGGGCGGACGCATCCCCCCGGAGGAGCTGTTCACCATCCTGGAGCCCCTGTTCGGGGCGCTGAGCATCGTCCACGAAAACGGCCTGCTCCACCGGGACATCGCCCCCGACAACCTGATGCTGGAAAACGGCCGGGTGCGCCTGCTGGACTTCGGCTGCGCCCGGGAGGCCAGCCAGGGCAACGAGACGCTGACCATCACCCTGAAGCACGGCTACGCCCCGCTGGAGCAGTATCAGCAGAAAGGCCAGGGCCCCTGGACCGACATCTACGCCCTGTGCGCCACCATCTACTTCTGCCTCACCGGCAAGGCCCCGCCCCCGGCGCTGGACCGCATCGCCCAGGACAGCCTGCTGCGGCCCGGCAAGCTGGGCGTGGCGCTGCCCCCCTGGCGGGAGGCCGCCCTGCTCAAGGGCCTGGCCATCGCCCCCCACCAGCGTTTCCGCACGGTGGAGGAGCTGCGGGCCGCCCTTTACGAGGAGCCCGCCGACCCGCCGGTGCCTCCCCCGCCGCCTCCCCCGCCGGCGGACGACGAAAACAAGGACCCGGACGACGAAAAGAAAAAAGGGGAGGGCGACGATAACAAGGGCCCGGACGACGACGTGTCCGGGACAGACGACACGGGCGATGTGCCCGTTCTCCCCGCCCCCGTCCGTTCCCGGCCCCCCTGGCTGTGGCCGGCGGTGGGAGGCGCCGCGGCGCTGGCGCTGGCGGCGGCCGTCTGGGCGGGCGCGACGCTGGGCGGCCAGGACGTGCTGCCCGCCATCACCTCCGGCGTCACCTCCCTTTCCGGCGCGGCCTCGCAGCTGCCGGCCGGCCCGGACGCCGCCCTCTCCTGGGAGGACGCGGTGACCTTCACCGGCTCCTCCGAGGAGGAGCTGCGGGCGCTGCTGGAGGACGAGGGCGTGTCCGCCGTGGCGCTGCCCGCCGGGTGCGAGCTGACCCTGCAGGCGCGGGGCCTGGAGCTTGCCAAACCCCTGCTGGTGGAGCAGGGCGCCTGCCTGCGCCTGTTCCACAGCCTCACCGTGGCCGAGGGGGGCCTTGTGCGGGTGGAGGGCACGCTGGAAAACAACGGCCTGCTGCGCACGGTGAACACCGGCGCGGTGGAGATCGGCTCCACCGGCACGCTCTGCGGCGACTGCCTGTTCTGGATGGAGCGCGAGGCCGGCCTGACGGTGGAAGAGGGCGGCAGCGCCGCCCTGGGCGGCGAGAGCTTTGACCAGAGGGGCCTGCTGCAACACTTTATGGTCCGTTCGGAGCCAGAGACCTTTGCCGACGCGGTACATGTGACCAGCTGGAAAGAGTTCCGGGCCGCGATGACCCGCGCCGACAGCCCCGCCGTCGTCATCGACGGGGATATGGAGCTGCTGCTGGACGGCAGCTGGACCTGCCGGGTGCCCCTTGCCATCAGCGAGGGGGTCACGGTGACCGCCAAGGCCCCCGAGGGGATGGACGTCTTTGCCGCCGGCCTGCTGGTGGACAGCGTCCCCCTGCTGGTGAACCGCGGCGTGCTGGACTGCTCGATGAACGTGGGCAGCATGATCACCACCGTTCCGTCCTCCGCCACCCTGCTGGTGAACTACGGCGAGATGCGCGGCAGCCTGTTCCTGGAAGCCCCCGGCGCGCTGGTGAACTACGGTGAGGTCACCTCCCGGGCCGCCCAGGTCCTCGAGACCGACGTGTACACCACCGGCCAGTGGACCCAGCTGGGCGAGGGGGACCAAAACTGGATGAACTTCTACGAGCGCACCGTCTGCAACATGGGCCAGTTCACCGTGGCGGGCGAAAACTGGGTCAACCTGGCCAGCAGCACCCGCTTTATCAACAGCGGCGCCCTGACGGTGGAGCACGGCGGCTGGCTGGAGAACCAGGCCCTGCTGGACAACAGCGGCGTTCTGCAGCTGGAGGCGGGCAGCGAGCTGGCCAACAACGGCCTGTTCCTGCCCCACGGCACCAGCTGCGCGGGCGCGCTGGAGCTGGATGAGGCGGCCCGGTTCGGCAACAGCGGCCTGGTGAACTGGATGGACACCGGGTCCCAGACGCTGGCCTGCCAGGTGGCGGAGGAGGGCGGCCGGACGCTGGCCTTTGACTCTGCCGGCGAGCGCCGGGTGGCGGACGAGGCCGGCCTGCGGGAGGCCCTGGCGGACGAGAGCTGCACCCTGATCCGGCTGGAAGCGGACGTTGCCCTGGCCGGGGACGTGACCCTTTCCAAGGGGCTGGACACCGGCGAGGCGCGCCTCACCGTCACCGGCGGCACCCTCACCCTGGAGGGAGAGGGCGCGGCGCTGACGGGCAGCGTGGTCCTTTCCGGGGGCGCCCTTGCCCTGCGGGACGGGGCCACGGCCCTGCTGGCCGCGCTGGACAACTGTGCCGACCTGACGCTGGAAAACGCCCTGCTGGCCTGCGACGCGCCGCTGGCCCTGGCCGAAAGCCAGACCTGGCTGGGGCCGGGAAGCTGCCTGCTGGCTCTGAAAGGGCTGGAGCTGGAAGACAGCGACCTGCAGGCCCAGGACGGCCTGCTCCGGACCTGCGGCTCCTTTGTGCTGAAGAACAGCGGGGTCGCGCTGGAAAGCGGCGAACTGCTGGTGTACAACGCCGAGCTGCTGGTGGACGAGACCTCCTCCATCACCTCCGGCGAAAACGCAAAGGTGGAGATCCAGTACAACCACGACCAGTACTCCCGCCGGCTGACGGGCGCCCTGACCCTGGGCGGCAACAGCCGCATCAGCGCCGCCGTGACGGTAAGCGGCGCCCTGGTCAACCGAGGCACCCTGGCCTTTGGCGACACCCTCACCGTGGCCGGCACCCTGGACAACCAGGGCACCCTGGTGGCCGAAAACGGCGCGCAGCTGGTGGTGGCCCAGAGCGGCCGGTTCTCCGGCAGCGAGCCGGTGGGCGGCTGAGCGCGCCGCCGCCAAAAACGACACAGGCCCCCCGCCGCGCAGTGATTTGCGCGGCGGGGGGCCTTGCGTTTTATTCCCAATGGGCGGTCAGTGGGGCGCATCCTCTTCAAAGAGGCTGGCGATGACCTGCTCCATCCGGTCGCTCATGAACTCGTCCTCGTCGGCGCTGATGGCGTAGAGGATGAGCCAGTCGAAAGGATTGCGGGTATCCAGCTGGGCCATGCCGCAGTCCGCCAGCATGGCGTTCAGCGTCCACCAGTGGTCCTCCACCCGCTCCTCCAGGGTGATGTAGCTCTCGTCCAGCTCCCGGTAGGCGTCGCTGGCGCCCAGGCTGTTCTCGGTGACCACATACAGCAGCATCAGCAGCTTGCGGGGCACGTCCTCCTGGTGGTTGCGGATGTTTTTCAGGGCGGTGGCGTTGGGCCAGTTCTGCTTGATGAGCTTCTGGATCAGGGTGTAGCTGGAGCGCTTGCGGGCGGCGGGCATCTGCAGCGACAGGTAGTTGCTCATCACCGTCTCGATGGAGTAGTTCTGCTCCTCCTCCCCCGCCCAGGCGGGGCTCGGGTGGATGAGCTGGTCCAGATACCGCTCGAAATAGTAGTAGCTCCGCAGATGCAGCCGGCCGAAGCAGTCCAGGTTCTTCAGGTAGCAGGCGCGCAGGTCCTGCAATGTCTGCACCATCAAAAACTCGTTTTGCACCTCATGGGTGAGCTGGCTGGTCCAGCCCTGGCGCAGCTGCTCGGCGCCCCGGGCGGGCGGCAGGGTGGCGAAGAACTCCCGCGCCTCCTGAAAGCTGCGGCAGTTCCGCAAGAACCAGACATACACCGCCTCCCAGCCGGTGCGGTACTGCACCCCGTAGCCGGTGAACGCCCCCAGCAGGTAGTTCAGCTGCTGCTCGCTGAGCTGCAGCGCAAAGGCGATGCGGTAGAAGTCCTCCCGGGCGGTGGGCAGGTTGCGGCCGGACAGCCAGTTCCGCACCCGGCGGCTCACCGACTCGTGGCTGCTCCCCGGCTCCGCCGACAGCATAAAGTTCACCAGCCGCTCGGCCAGGTCCGGCGCGGGATACATGGTCCGCAGCGTCTCCGCGAAGCTCCGCAGGAGGATGCGCCCCTCGCGCAGATAGCGCACCGCCATGGTGGGCGTCATCTGGCCGTGCAGGATATGGTCGTACTCCGCTGCCGAGAGCTTTGTCAGCGGCACAGGCATCCCGTTCTCCCCCCTTTCTCCGCAGGCATTTTTCGCGCATAAAACATTGTATATTCTGTATTATAGCATTTTTTCCCGGCGGGCAACAATATCCCGGCGTGAAAATTTTGCAAAGCACCCTGATAAAGTATTAAAATTTTTCCGCCAAAGATCTTGACAACCGCCGCCGCGAGTGGTATACTTTGACGAAATTGAATATGAAAGCTGTGACGAAGAATGGCCGGGGATGGCCCGCCGCAGAGAGCCGGTGGCTGGTGGAAACCGGTGCGGAACGCCCTTTGTGCCTCTCCCTTCCGAGCCGGATGCCTGAACCTCCCCTTTGCGGGGTCAGTAGGGTGTCCCGTGTATGCTGCGTTAACGCATAGAGGTTGTTTGACTTCGAACAAAAGCAAAGGCTGTGACGAAGACGGACCCGCAACGAATTTCCAAGAGAGCCGGGGGTGGTGCGATCCCGGTAAAGGACTGCGGCGCTTCCCATCCCTTCCGAGCCGGAGGCCCCAAAGGTTTTCCCGAGTAGGCGTCTCCCGAGAATGCTGCGTGAGTGCATAGAAGTTTTTGGACTTCGAAGAGGTGGCGGGTCTTTGTATCCGCAATTTGAGTGGTACCGCGAGTGTATTTTACACCCGTCTCAAAGCAAAAAAGCTTTGAGACGGGTGTTTTCGTTTCAGGGCGGCCTGAAAGGTGGAAGAGGAAATGTTATCGCTGGACAAGGTATTCAACGCGCAGACGGTGCTCAAGAACATCATCCGGGAGACGGCGGTGGTGCGGGCCTACGGTATCGCGCCGGAGTGCGAGCTGTTTTTGAAGCCGGAGAATCTGCAGATCACCGGCTCGTTCAAGGTGCGGGGCTCGGGCTACAAGATCGCCATGCTCACCGACGAGGAAAAGGCCCGGGGGGTCATCGCCTGCTCGGCGGGCAACCACGCCCAGGGCGTGGCGCTGGCGGCGGCGAAAAACGGCATCCAGTCGCTGATCTGCCTGCCGGACAGCGCCCCCATCTCCAAGGTGGAGGCCACCAAGAGCTTCGGCGCAAAGGTGTGCCTGGTGGAGGGCTGCTACGACGACGCCTACAAAAAGGCGCTGGAGCTCAAAGAGGAGATGGGCTACACCTTTGTGCATCCCTTTGACGACGAGAACGTCATCGCCGGCCAGGGCACCATCGCCCTGGAGATCCTCTCCCAGCTGGACGACATCGACGCCATCCTGGTGCCGGTGGGCGGCGGCGGGCTGATCAGCGGCATCGCCTACACCGCCAAGCAGATCCGCCCGTCGGTGAAAGTGTACGGCGTGCAGGCGGCGGGCGCGCCCAGCATGTACAACTCCATCCGCGACGGCGCCATCGAGTGCCTGGACAGCGTGCAGACCATCGCCGACGGCATCGCGGTGAAGCAGCCGGGAGAGAACACGTTCCAGCTGGTGAAAGACTATGTGGACGACATCGCCCTTGTCACCGACGACGAGGTGGCCTCGGCCATCCTGGCGCTGATCGAAAAGCAGAAGATGATCGCCGAGGGCGCCGGCGCGGTGGCGGTGGCCGCCGCCATGTTCGGCAAGTTCCCCATCCAGGGCAAGCGGGTGGTGAGCGTGGTCTCCGGCGGCAACATCGACGTGACCAGCCTTTCCCGGGTGATCGACCGGGGCCTGCTCAACAGCGGCCGGTCGTCCAGCTTGCTCATCGAGCTCATCGACAAGCCCGGCCAGCTCAAGGACATCTCCCGCATCATCGCCGACTGCGGCGGCAACGTCACCGGCGTACACTACGAAAAGGGCGCCACCGAGAGCGTCCACGGGGTGTTCCTCCGCATCGACATGGAGACCCGCGACTTCGACCATGTGCGGCTGATCACCGAGTCTCTCAAGGCCGAGCATTTCAAGCTGGTATGAGCGGCCCCTTTCCCCTTTTGTAAACCATTTCCATATAAGGAGGCGTGACACCTATGATCCTTTGCGGCGCAGACATTCTCGTGCGCACCCTCATCGAACAGGGCGTGGAGACGGTGTTCGGCTACCCCGGCGGCCAGATCATCAACGTCTACGACAGCCTGTACAAGTACCAGGATGAGATCCGCCATGTACTCACCGCCCACGAACAGGGCGCCACCCATGCGGCGGACGGCTACGCCCGCACCACCGGCAAGGTGGGGGTGGTCATCTCCACCTCCGGCCCCGGCGCCACCAACCTGGTCACCGGCATCGCCACGGCGTATCTGGACTCCATCCCCATGGTGGCGGTGTGCGGCAACGTGCCCACCACCCAGATCGGCACCGACAGCTTCCAGGAGATCGACATCACCGGCGTGACGCTGCCCATCACCAAGCACAACTACTTCGTGGGC
>DXAC01000086.1 GCA_019117205.1 Candidatus Allofournierella merdigallinarum
GCTGCCGCCCGCCCAAGCGTCGCCGCATCTGATTTTTAAGGAGGAACAAGAATGGCAAGATATACAGGCGCAGTGTGCCGTCAGTGCCGCCGCGAAGGTCAGAAACTGTTTTTGAAAGGCGAGCGCTGCTACTCCGACAAGTGCGCGTTTGCGCGCCGCAGCTTTGTGCCCGGCCAGCATGGCGCCGGCCAGCTTCGCAAGAAGGTCAGTGAGTACGGCCTGCAGCTGCGCGCCAAGCAGAAAGCCAAGCGCTACTACGGCGTGCTGGAGAGCCAGTTTGCCCACTACTTTGACATGGCCGCCCGCAAGAGCGGCATGACCGGTGAGAACCTGCTGCGCATCCTGGAGAGCCGGCTGGACAACGTGGTCTACCGCGCCGGCTTTGCCATGAGCCGCAAAGAGGCCCGGCAGCTGGTGCTGCACCGCCACTTCACCGTGAACGGCAAGATCGTCAACATCCCCTCCTACCTGCTCAGCGCCGGCGACAAGGTGGAAATCAAGTCCACCGACAACGCCAAGCTGAAAGAGTGTGTGGAGAAGAACGCCTCCCGCCCTGTTCCCGGCTGGATGACCAAGGACCTGGAGAAGATGAGCGTCGTGGTGGATAAGCTGCCCGATCGCGCGGACATCGACTTCGACGTGGCCGAGCATCTGATCGTTGAGTTGTACTCCAAGTAACAAGCTCACCCAAGGGAAAGCGAACACTACCGGCCGGCCTTTCGGGGCCGGCCACCAAGGGAGGATTTAACTATGATGGAGATCGAACGCCCCAGAATCGATACCGCCAGCCTGTCGCCCGACGGCCGCTACGGCAAGTTTGTCGTGGAGCCTCTGGAGCGCGGCTTCGGTACGACCTTGGGCAACAGCTTACGGCGTGTCCTGCTCTCGTCGCTTCCCGGTGTAGCCGTCACCAGCGTTAAGATCGACGGCGTTGTTCACGAATTCAGCACGGTGCCCGGCGTCAAGGAAGACGTCACCGAGATCGTGCTGAACCTCAAGGGCATCGCTGCAAAGCTCTACGCCGACGGCCCTGTTACCGTCCGCATCGAGGCGGCCGGTGAGTGTGAAGTTACTGCTGGCAGCATCAAGCCCAGCGATGAGATCGAGGTGCTCAACCCCGAATGGCATATCGCCACCCTGGACGAAAACGGCAAGCTCGTGATGGAGCTCACCTTTGACCGGGGCCGGGGCTATGTGCCCGCTGAGCGCAACAAACAGGCGCTGATGGAGAAGAACGATCTGAACGTTCTGCCCATCGACAGCATCTACACCCCTGTTCTGAAAGTCAACTACACCGTGGACAACACCCGCGTGGGCCAGATCACCGACTACGACAAGCTCACCATCGAGGTGTGGACCGACGGCACCATCAACGCCAAAGAGGCGGTGAGCCTGGCGGCCCGGGTGCTCACCGAGCACCTGAACCTCTTCGTGAACCTGTCCGAGGAGGCCATCGGCGCCGAGATCATGGTGGAAAAGGACGACAAGGGCAAGGAGAAAGCTCTGGAGATGACCATCGAGGAGCTGGATCTGTCGGTGCGCTCTTTCAACTGCCTCAAGCGCGCGGGCATCAACACCGTGGAAGATTTGATCAACAAGTCCGAGGATGAGATGATGAAAGTCCGCAACCTCGGCCGCAAGAGCCTGGAAGAGGTCATGGCGAAGCTTGACTCTCTGGGCTTCACCCTTACCAAAGACGACGAGTAATTACTGCAAAGGAGTGAAACGGGATGCCCGGTACCAGAAAACTCGGCAGGACCAGCGAGCACCGCAACGCCATGCTGCGCGCCATGGTCACCTACCTGTTTGAGAACGGCAAGATCGAAACCACCGTCACCCGCGCCAAGGAAGTTCGTTCCATGGCCGAGAAGATGGTGACCCTGGGGAAGAAAGAGGAGCTGCACGCCAAGCGGCAGGTCTTCTCCTACATCACCAAGGAGACCGTGGCCAAAAAGGTCATCGACGAGTACGGCCCCAAGTATGCCGACCGCAACGGCGGCTACACCCGCATCGTCAAGATCGGCCCCCGCCGCGGCGACGCCGCCGAGATGGCCATCATCGAGCTGGTCTGATCCAAGCGAAACGGCTTTTCCGCCGCCTCCGCCCCTTTGGGGACGGAGGCGGCGGTCTTTTGCGTCCCGGCCCCAAAAGGGCGGGGCAAAGGCGTTCTTTGGGGCCCTTTCGCCCCCGCGGGCAGCCGCCTTTTGGGCAAAATCGCCAATTTCCCCCCGCCGGCCGGCCCCGGGACTGCGCTTGGCGCAGAAAATGGCGAAAAATGCCCGGGACGCTGTTCCTTTGGTTAAAAGTATGTTAATATGGAATAGTAACGAAGATCCCGGCTCGCCGGGCGGAACAGGGCCGGCGGGCGCAAGAACTGAAAAGAAGAACAGGAGTTGCGAAACGTGATGGAGCAGCACAGCGGAACCGAGTTTTTCATCGACGGCAGCGGCGTGGCCGATCTGGGGCTGATCGCCGCCCCCGGCGCCCACGAGCTGACGGCCCTCATCGACAGCCATCTGGTGCGCTGGGCCAACCGGAAAGGCCTGGACAAGGAGACTTTCATCATCCCCAGCGAGTGCCCCCGCTTTTCCTCCGGCGACGGCAAGGGCGTGATCAAGGACACCGTGCGGGGGGACGATCTGTACTTTGTGGTGGATGTGGGCAACTACAACTGCAAGTACAAGATCTTCGGCATGGAAAACGCCATGAGCCCGGACGACCACTACCAGGACCTGAAGCGCCTGATCCAGGCCGCCAGCGGCAAGGCCCACCGGCTCACCGTGATCATGCCGCTGCTCTACGGCAGCCGCCAGCACCGCCGCACCTACCGGGAAAGCCTGGACTGCGCCTACGCCTTGCAGGAGCTGCAAAGCATGGGGGTGACCAACATCATCACCTTTGACGCCCACGATCCCCGGGTGTCCAACGCGGTGCCGCTGATGGGCATGGACAACGTGATGCCCACCTACCAGGTGATGAAGTCGATGTTCAAGAACATCCCCGACTTCAAGCCCAACGCCGACAACTTCATGGTGATCAGCCCGGACGAGGGCGCCATCAACCGGAACATGTACTACGCCAGCGTGCTGGGCGTGAACCTGGGCATGTTCTACAAGCGCCGGGATTACAGCCGGGTGGTGAACGGCCGCAACCCCATCGTGGCCCACGAGTACCTGGGCGAGAGCGTGGAGGGCAAGGACGTGTTCATCGCCGACGACATCATCTCCTCCGGCGAGAGTATGCTGGACATCGCCTATGAGCTGAAAAAGCGGGGCGCCAAGCGCATCTTCTGCAACGCCACCTACGCCATCTTCACCGCCGGCCTGGCCGAGTTCGACAAGGCCTACGCCGACGGCATCATCAGCGGCGTGTTCGGCACCAACCTCACCTACCGCACCCCCGACCTGCTCAGCCGGGAGTGGTTCCACGAGGTGGATGTGTCCAAGTACATCGCCTACTTCGTGGCCGCCATCAACCACGACATGAGCGTGAGCAGCATCATCGACCCCCACGCCAAGATCGAGGCCCTGCTCCAGCGCTACGGCGTGAAGTGAGAGCCGAAAGCTCCATAGACAAACCAAAATGCCCTGACCGTGTCCGGTCAGGGCATTTTTGCGTGGAACAGGGCGGACTCAGCCGCCGCAGTGGCCGCCGGCGCAGCTGTGGCCCTCGCCATGGCTGCCGCAGTCGTGGCCCTCGCCGTGGCCGGCGTGGTGGGCGCAGGCGGCGTTCGGGTCAAAGGCCAGGCTGCCCGCCGCCAGGGCGGCGGCAGCCCCGTCGGCGGCGCCGGACACGCCGGGATACACCGCGATACCCGCCGCGGCCAGGGCGGTGCGGGCCCCGCCGCCGATGCCGCCGCAGACCAGGGCCTCCACGCCGTTTGCCGCCAGCAGGCCCGCCAGCGCACCGTGACCGCTGCCGTTCGCGGGCAGCAGGGCGTTGGAGACCACCCGGCCCGCCTCGATCTGGTAGATCATAAAGGCGGCGGTGTGGCCGAAGTGCTGGAAAACCTCTCCGTTTTCGTAGGGAATGGCGATCTTCATCTCTGTGATGCTCCTTTTGTTCGGGCGGCGCGGGCGGGAAAGCCCTTTGCGGCCGGCCCTGTGGTTCGTTCTGCTCTATTATGGCCCCGACGGGGCGAAAAGTCAAGGAGGGGACAGGGGGGCTTTCACCGCCCGCAGCAGGGGGGTGTGGTCGTCCGGCGGCAGAAAGCCCAGTACTTCCACCGCGGCAAAGCCCCCCGCCCGCAGGGCCTCCAGCTCGTGTTCCAGGGTGAGGGGGGTGTCGAAGTGGACAAAGGCGTCCGGCGGCACCCTGTCACGGGCGCGGCGGCGGGCGGCTTCGGCAAAGGCCGTCGCCTCCATCTCCGGGGTGGAGGCGATGTAGTCGCACTCCAGAAACACCCCGCCCGGCCGCAGCCAGCGGTGTATCTGCCCGAACAGCGCCGCTTTTTGTGCCCCGCTCAGATGGTGCAGCGTCTCAAAGGCCACCACCGCATCGAAAAGGCCGTCCGCCTCCGGCTGCCAGGCGGTGTAGTCCGCCCGCACCAGGGTCAGCGCCTTGCCCGGGTGCTTGCGCGCCAGGGCCTTGAGCATCCCGCCCGCCAGGTCCACCCCGGTGACCTGCACATGGGGCAGGCGGCGGAAGATGCAGTCCAGCTCCAGCCCGGTGCCGCAGCCCAGGTCCAAAAGGCGCTTGGTGTCGGCGGGCAGCTCCCGGGCCATCCACTCGTACTGGGCCGCCCAGGGGGCCATGTGGGCCTCGTAATCGCCGGTGCGGGCGTCGAAAAAGGCGGCCATCTCCTCCAGGGGCTGGTCGCGGGTGTCGGCCAGCCAGCAAAGGTATTCTGCGGTGTTTTTCTCCATGTCGCTTCCTCCCGGCCCGGGGGCCGTCACAGCTCCTTTCGCAGCACCAGGGCGCTGCTGGTCTTGTCGCCCCAGGTAAGGGTCACCCGCTCGTTTCCCCGGTAGCCCAGCCTGTGCCAAAAGGGCAGGGGAGTACCGGCGTGGTCGTCCACCACGTCGATGCGGATCCGGCGGCTGCCCTCCGCCCGCAGGCGCTGTTCCAGCAGCGCGGCGCACCGCCGCCCCAGCCCCCGGCCCTGGGCGGCCTTATCCACCAGCAGCAGCGAGAGATAGGCCTCCTCGCCGCCCCGCAGGTCGGCCAGGGCCACCGGCGGCCCGCCCGGCGTTTCGGCGATGAGCAGGCGGGCAAAGCCCGCCCGGTCCATCTCCTCCAGCTCTTCCTCCACGAACCCCTCGTCCACCTTGTCCCGGCCCAGGTGGTGGAGGAGAAAGGCTGGGTCCGCGTTGTACAGGGCGGCGCAGACCGCCACGTCCCGCCGGCGGGCGGGGCGAAGATACAGCTCCATGGCAAAACGCTCCTTTTGGCAACAGCATACCACGGCCCGCGCCAAAAGACAACGCGCCCGCCCGGAAAACGGGGGAGGAAAAGGTCTTTTGGCGCTTTTTGCGCTTGCGACCGGGTGCGGCAAAAACCACCCGGCGGCGGCGATATACTGGGGACGAATACCGGCGGCAGCGGCTGCCGGCGATCCATACAGCCGTCGCGGCGGCCCGCCGGGCCGCGTCCCCCCGGGCCGCCGCCGCGCTGACAAGACGGGTAAACGAGGTGGAGGATGATGAAAGAACAACTGCGGGCACTGCGGCTTCGCCGCCGGCTGGAGGAGGCCGCGCCGGCCCTTTGGCAGCTGGCGGCGGGGCTTGGAGGCTTTGCGCTGGCGGCGGGCGGCGTGTTTGGGGGGCTGCACCCCTTTGGCCTTGCCCTGGTGCTGGGGGCGGGGCAGAACTGGGCCGCCAGCGCCGGGGCGGGGGCGGCGCTGGGGTATCTGGCGCTGCTGGACCCGGTGGACGGCCTGCGCTGGCTGGCGGCGGTGGCCTCGGCGCTGGCGGGGCGCTGGCTCTTCCCGAAAAACCCCTGGCCCGCCTTTGTGGCCGGCAGCGGCGCGCTGCTGCTGGTGCGGCTGATGCTCTCGCTGGCGGGGCTGTCCACCCCGGCGGCCTCCTTTGCCACCATGGGGGAGGCGCTGCTGGCCGCCGGCGCCGGCTGGATGCTGGTGCGGGGCGGCCGGGTGCGGGAGCAGGCATCCCCCGGCTGGTGGATGCAGGTGGGGCTGCTGGCGCTGCCCGGCCTGTGCGCTGTGCCCGCCGGCCCGCTGCTGCCCGGCGTCGCCGCGCTGGCGGCGGCGGGGCTGTGGCTGGCCTTTCGGGGGCGGCTGCGGGACTGCGCGGTGATCTGCACCGCCGGGGCGGCCCTGCTGGCCGCCGCCGACCCGGACCTTGCCTTTGCCGGCCTGGGCGTCTGCGCCGGCTGCCTGGCCGCCGCCCTGTTTGCCTCCGGCGAGCGGGTGGGCAGCGGGGCGGTGTTCCTGGGGGTGGCGGTGCTCTGCGCCCTGGCCGCCCCGGCCCCCGGCGCGCTGGTGAGCTTCCTGGCCAGCGCCGCCCTGGCCGAGGCCGCGTTCTTCGCCGCGCCCCGGCGGCTGCTGTCCGCCCTGCCCGGCCAGGCGGAGGCGGCCGTCCCCGCCCAGCGGCCCCGCACCGCCGGCGCGGTGCGCCAGCTGGAGCAGGTGGCGGGGGCCCTCAGCGGCATCGCCCAGACGGTGGAGGGGGTCTGCGAGACCCTGCCCAAAAAGGGAGAGAGCTACAACTGGGTGATGGACCATGTGGCGGAGGAGCTCTGCCGCAGCTGTGGCCGGCGGGAGCAGTGCTGGGTGGAACACTACTCCGACACGGTGGACGGCTTTTTGCGCCTCAAGCCCATTCTGGAGCAGCAGGGCCGGGCGGCGCTGGAGCAGCTGCCGGGCCAGTTCTGCCGGTGCGTCCACCCCTCCGAGCTCTGCTCCGCCGCCGGCCGGGCCTACGCCCTCTACCGGGGCCGGCGGGAGAGCCGGGTCAAGGCCGCCGCCATGCGCCAGGCCCTCACCGAGCAGTACACCGCCATGGCCCAGGCCCTGGGCCAGATGGCGGACCAGCTGGGCCGCACCATCGCCCCCGACGAGGGCAAGACCGCCCGGGCCGCTGCCCTCTTCGCCGGCCTGGGGCTGGAGCCCCTGGAGATACAGATCGGCAGCGACGCCTCCGGCCGGCTGCGGGGCACGGTGACCGTGAGCCGCACCCCCTTTTCCAGCCGGGAGCTGGAGGAGCTGGCCGGGGAGCTGGGCCGGCTGTGTCACCGGGCGCTGGGCGCCCTCCAGGCGGACCACTGCGGCCCGGTGACCACCCTGACCTTTGCGGAAAAGGCGGTGTACGAGCCGGTGTTCGCCCTGGCCAGCCATCCGGCCCGGCAGGGGGCCTGCGGCGACGCGGTGCGCCAGTTCTGCGACGTGTTCGGCTGCGCCCACCTGCTGCTCTGCGACGGCATGGGAGTGGGTCGCCCCGCCGCCATCGACGGCAACCTTGCCTGCTCCCTGGCCCAGCAGCTGCTGGAGGCAGGCTTCGCCGCCGAGAGCGCCGCCCGGCTGGTGAACGTGGCCCTGGCGCTGAAAAGCGACGAGGAGAGCGCCGCCACCCTGGACCTGGCCACCGTGGACCTGTTCAGCGGCCGCACCCGGCTGTACAAGGCGGGGGCCTGCCCCACCTTTGCGGTGCGGGGCGGCAAGGCCGAGCTGCTGGAGGCCCAGGGCCTGCCGGTGGGCATCCTGGGCGGGGTGGTGGGGGGCAGCCGCACCCTGACCCTGCGGGAAAAGGAGCTGCTGGTGCTGGTGAGCGACGGCGCCCTGGTGGACGGCCCCGGCTGGATCTGCCAGCAGCTGGAGCTCTGTGCCGCCCTGGGCAGCACCCCCGCCGAGATCGCCTCCATCCTGGCGGACACCGCCCAAAACCGGGCGGCCAGCGCCGCCCGGCCGGACGACGTCACCGTGGCGGTGCTGGCACTGGAAAAGGCGGTGTGATACAAGACCGGAAAAGCGCTCCTCCGCGCCCGTTCGGGGCCCGGAGGGGCGCTTTTTTGTCCCGCGTGGCAAAGAGAAAACGCCGCCCGGCCTGGCCGCCGGCCCTACCGCCAAGGATGTTCGCCCGCCGACCCTGCCGGCCACGCCCCGCCGCCCGGTCTGGCCGCCATCCGCTCTGCGCCCGGGCAGCCTTTGAAAAAACTGTGAAAAGCCGGAAATGGGGGTTGCAATTATCTTCTACATCATGTAGTATTAAATCAACGACAAGATGTAGAATATGGAGGCGAACGGGATGAAACTCTCCGACGCGGAACTGGAGATCATGGAAAAGGTCTGGGAGATGGACGGGCCGGTGACGGCTGCCCGGCTCACCGAGCGGCTGGCGGAAAAGGGCTGGAAGCCCTCCACCCTGCTCACCTTTCTGGCCCGCATGGTGAACAAGGGGGCGCTGGCGGTGGAAAAGCAGGGCAAGCAGAACCTCTACCGGGCGCTGGTCAGCGCGGACGCCTACCGGGCGGGAGAGGTGCGGGAGCTGCTGGGCCGCTATTACAGCGGCAGCGTCAAGAGCATGGTGGCGGCCCTGTACGACGGCAAGGGCCTCTCCGACGGGGAACTGGCGGAGCTGCGGGCCTGGCTGGAGGAGGAGGCGAAACACCATGAGTGAACTGTTCTATCGCTGGCTGCTGCCCCAAACGGCGGCGGGGACGCTGGCGGTGCTGGCCTGCCTGGCCCTTGCGCCGCTGCTGAACAGACTGCGGCCCGCCGCCCGGGCCCGGGCGATGGGGGCGGCTTTCCTGCTGTTTCTGGTGCCGGTGGGGCCGGCGCTGGCCCTGTTTTTCGCGGCAAAGCCCGCCCCGATGGCCGCTCCGCTGGCCCCGGTGGGCCAGGCGCTGGACACCGCCGCCCGCGCCGCCCAAAGCGCCGCCCCGGCGGTGGCGCCGGCAGCTGGCGGCGGGCTGGCCGCTACCCCCGCGCCGGATCCGGCGGCCCTGGTGCTGGCGGCGCTGCCCTGGGTCTGGGCCGCGGGCGCCGTGGCGTGTACTTTCTGGCAGTGGGGCAGGTACCTTGTGTTCCGCCGGGGGCTGGAGAAGCTCTCCGCCCCGGCGCAGGCGTGGCAGGAGGACCTGTGGCAGGAGGCGTGCGCCGCGGCGGGGGTGGCCCGCCCGCCCCGCCTGCGGGCCTGCCACGGCCTTACCGGCCCGGTGATGGCCGGCCTTGGGCGGCCGGTGCTCTATCTGCCGGCGGAGATGCCGCCGGCCCGGCTGGAGCTGGCGATGCTCCACGAGGCGGCCCACCTGCGCCGGGGGGACCTGTGGGTCAAGGCGCTGGCGCGGCTGTGCTGCCGGCTGCACTGGTTCGACCCCCTGTGCGCCCTCCACGCGGCGCGTTTGAGCCGGGCCTGTGAGTACGCCTGCGACGAGCAGGCCGCCGCCGGGCTGGACGAATCCGGCCGCAGGGCCTACGGCCTGCTGCTGCTGGACGCGGCCCAAAGCCGCCCGCTGCCCGCCGGCGCGGCGGGGCTGGGCGGCTGCCAAAAGGAGCTGAAAGCCCGCCTGGCGGCGCTGCTGCATCCGGCGGCCCCCGGCCGGCGCTTCACCGCCGGGGTGGCCGCAGCGCTGGCCGCAGCCCTCTGCCTCTCCGCCTGCGCGGCGGCGGGCCTCTCCGCCTCGGAGGCCCCGGTGTCCGCCCCGGTGAGCAGCGCCTCGCCCCAGCCCCTTTCGGGCGGGGAGGAGGATGCCTCCGAACCGGAAAGCCAGCCGGAGGCAACGCCGCTGCCCCTGCCCATGGAGGAGCCGGCGGAAAAGCCGGAACTGCGGGAGGGCGAGGCCCAGGTGAAGTGGGAACACTGGACCGAGACCATCGTCGCCGAGACCGACTATACCCAGGACGAGACCCTGCCCCTGCACAGCTATGTGCTGGAGCGGAAAGCGCTGGACGGAGCCGAGGAGGTCAGCGGCTGGGTGTTTTACAACGAGCTGGGCGCGGTGGTGCGCAAAGAGCCTCTGGACCGGGTGGAATTGCAACCCGCGGTGCGGGGGATAGGCCGGGTCAACGGCGAGCCCGCCACCAACCTTGCCGCCGGCGACCTGACCGGGTTTGCCTGGCCGGTGCCGGACTACACCGGCGTCAGCCGCTGGAAAAGCGACTACCACAAAGGTGCCGACCTGATGGCAACCCGCGGCAGTGAAGTGCTGGCCATGGCGGCGGGCACCGTGACCATGGCCCAGTGGCATTACAGCTACGGCAACGTGGTGCAGATCGACCACGGCAACGGCCTTTCCACCCTTTACGCTCACCTGGAGAGCATGGATGCGGCGGTGGGGGACAAGGTGGCCCAGGGCCAGCAGATCGGCACGGTGGGCTCCACCGGCAACACCACCGGCGTCCAGTGCCATGTGGAGGTCCACCAGGACGGCGCGCTGCGGGATCTGCACGACTACTTCCCCGACGCCTGACCGCGAAAACGCAAAAAAAGACCGCCCCCCGGTGGGGCGGCCTTTTTCGGTTCAATGGCAAAGGGGAAGGGGACGCTTACGCCTTGCCCACGCTGCCGAACAGCTCCATCTTCTCCTTGACGGTGGCCTTGATGGCCTCAAAGCCGGGGGCCAGCAGCTTGCGGGGGTCGTAGCCCTTGCCCTGCTCGTCCTTGCCGGCCTCGATGTAGGCGCGGGTGGCGGCGGCAAAGCTCAGCTGGCACTCGGTGTTCACGTTGATCTTGGAAACGCCCAGGCTGATGGCCTTTTTGATCATGTCGGCGGGGATGCCGGTGCCGCCGTGCAGCACCAGGGGGATGCCGCCGGTGGCCGCGTGGATCTTCTCCAGGGCGTCAAAGTCCAGCCCTTTCCAGTTGGCGGGGTATTTGCCGTGGATGTTGCCGATGCCGGCGGCCAGGAAATCGATGCCCAGGTCGGCGATGCGCTTGCACTCGGCGGGGTCGGCCACCTCGCCGGCGCCCACCACGCCGTCCTCCTCGCCGCCGATGGAGCCCACCTCGGCCTCCACCGAAACGCCCATCTCATGGGCCAGCTTCACCAGCTCGGTGGTCTTGGCCACGTTCTCGTCGATGGGGTAGTGGCTGCCGTCGAACATGATGCTGGAGAAACCGGCCTCCAGGCAGGCCTTGGCGCCCTCGTAGCTGCCGTGGTCCAGGTGCAGGGCCACCGGCACGGTGATGTTCAGGGTCTCCACCATGGCTTTCACCATGGCGGCCACGGTCTTGTAGCCGGTCATGTACTTGCCCGCGCCCTCGGACACGCCCAGGATCACCGGGCTTTTCAGTTCCTGGGCGGTGAGCAGGACCGCCTTGGTCCACTCCAGGTTGTTGATGTTGAACTGACCCACGGCATAGTGGCCGTCCCGGGCCTTTTTGAGCATTTCGGTGGCGCTGACTAACATATTATTGACCTCCGTTCCTTTGGATGGGTTTTTCCCACACAAGTATACCCTATCCCCGGTATAAAATCAATGCAAAATCAGCCTTTCGCGCCCCGGCTCCGCTTTTTCTCCCCGCCCCGGGGCAGGCTGGCCCGGGCGTAGTCGAAGATGAACTGCTGGGCGATGCCCTGATACCGCCGGCAGCACACCGGCGCGCCCCGGGGGAACAGCCGGCCCATCGCCCGCTTCATCCACACATCCATCGGCATGACCTCCCAGCGGGAGAGGCCGTAGAGCAAAACGCAGTCCGCCACCTTGGGGCCCACCCCCCTGATGGTCATCAGCAGGGCCCGGGCCTCGCCGGTGGGCAGGGCGGCCAGCGCCTCTTCGCTCACCCGCCCCGAGGCCACCGCCCGGGCCGCGTCGATGAGGTACGCCGCCCGCCAGCCCGCCCGCAGAAAGGCCAGGCTCTCCGGCGTTTGGGCGGCCAGCGCCTCGGGGGAGGGAAAGGCGTAAATGTCCTCCGCCAGTTCCTCTCCCAGCCCCCGGCACAGCCGCGCCGTGATGGCCCGGATGCGGGGGATGTTGTTGTTCTGGCTGATGATAAAGCAGCACAGCGTCTCAAAAAAGGGCTGGCGCAGCACCCGGATGCCCGGGCGGTGCTCCACACACGCCGCCAGCCGCCTGCTGCCGGCGCAAAAGCGGGCCAGCAGGGCGGGGTAGTCCAGGTCCAGGGCGAAATAGTGCTCCCAGAAAGGCCGGTCTTTTTCCTCCGCCCCCTCCAGCACCAGGGCCGCGCCCTCCATCCGGGCGACCACCGCCCGCCCGGCGGCCACGCCTGCCCAGGCCCCGCCCTTCAGCGGCTGCCACAAAAAGGTCTGGCCGCAGTCCAGCGCGGCGGCAAGGTCCAGCCCGCCCGTGTCTTCAAAACGGATCACAAGCGCACCTCCTTTTTCGTCGGTCAGGATACCTGTACCATACCCGCCCGGGCGCGGAAAGTCAAGGCCCCGCCCCCGCCGCCGGCAGGAAAATAGAGAGAAAAAATCCGCAAAATGGGGGTAAAAACCGTCGAAATTCCAATATTGACAATTCGTTTATAACCCCCCGTTTACGGAAAAACTTTCAACAATGCTGTGGAAAACCGGGTTGAAAACTTCCCGGACGGTGGAAAAATGGGCTCAAATATGCCGCTTGTCAACATTTTCAACAGGGTTTTCAACATGTGGAAAGAAGAAATCCCCTTTACGAAGTGTATAACCCTCTTTACGCCGCCGCCCGCCGGTGTGCCATCGCCAAAGAATGGGCATAAACTTGCAGCAAAAAGCCCAAAATCTCCGGGCGGTATGCCCCCGCCCCGGGGCCGTGTCGAAACCGGGTGAAAACTTGCGGCAAACACTGGCAAAAGAGGCGGGGTGGTGGTATACTTTTCGTGTATGCATCTGTATGCCCGCGGGCGGCAGCCGCCCGCCAACAAGGAGAGAGTATGCGCAACGAGCCGGACAAACACATCACGGAAGAAAAGGAGCAGGGCCTGGTCTGGGGCAAAAACCCGGTGGCGGAGCTGCTGAAAAGCGGCGCAGGGGTGGACACGGTGCTGCTCAGCGAAGGCCTGCCTCCCCCGGTGGCCGCCTACTACACTGCCCTGGCCAAGGAGGCGGGGGCGGTGGTCAAGCGGGTCCACCCGGGCAAGCTGCGGGCCAGCTGCGGCACCGACAGCCACCAGGGGGTGGCGGCCTGGGCGTCCCGCATCGCCTACGTCGGCGTGGAGGAGCTGCTGGCCGCGGCCCGGGAAAAGGGCGAAGCGCCCTTTCTGGTGCTGGCGGACGGGGTGGAGGACCCCCACAACCTGGGTGCCATCATCCGCTCGGCGCTGCTGTGCGGGGCCCACGGCCTGGTCATCCCCAGGCGGGGCGGCGCGGCGGTGACCGCCACCGCGCTGAAGAGCAGCGCCGGCGCGGCCGCGCGGCTGCCGGTGGCCCGGGTGGCCAACATTGGCGAGTGCATCCGCCGGCTGAAAGAGCAGGGCGTGTTTGTCTACTGCGCCCAGATGGGCGGCCAGCCCCTGGAGAAGAGCGACCTCACCGGCCCGGTGGCGCTGGTGCTGGGCAGCGAGGGCAGGGGGGTGAGCCCCCTGGTGGAAAAGCTGTGCGACGGGGCGGTGAGCCTGGAGATGGCCGGGCGCGGCACCGGCGTGGACAGCTTCAACGTGTCGGTGGCGGCGGGGATCATCCTCTACGAGATCGCCCGCCAGCGGCGGAACACGACTTCCCTTTGATGTTTGGAGGAATGAACAGTGCCTGACAATCGTTTTTCCAGCTCGGTGGACGAGATCCTGGAGGGCCTGAAGCAGCGCCAGGCCGCCGCCCCGGCCAACGACCGGGAGGTGGACGAGATCCTGGCGGACCTGGGCCTGGGGGACGGCCTGCCCCGGCCGGCGGCCAAGCCCGCTCCGGCGAAAGCGCAGGTGGAAAAGGCCGCGCCGGCCCCGGCCAAGGCGGCAACGCCCGCCCCGGCGAAAACGCCCGCCCGCCCGGCGGAGGCGGCCAAGCCCGCCCCGGCGAAAGCGCAGGTGGAAAAGGCAGCGCCGGCCCCGGCCAAGGCGGCAACGCCCACCCCGGTGGAAAAGGCTGCGCCCGCCCCGGCGAAAGCGGCGGCGGAAAAGGCCGCGCCCGCCCCGTCCCGGCAGCTCAAGCGCCCCGCCGAGGACCCGGTGGTCCGCCAGGTGCGCGAGACGGTGGAGGAGGGGCCCGCCGCCCCGCCCTTTGCCTTTGGCGCGGGCACCGTGAGCGAGACCATGCAGTTCGACGCGGACTTCCAGAAATTCTTCAGCGAGCGGGTGGCGGTGATCCCCGACGAGGAGCCGGAGCAGCATCCGGGCTTCTTCGCCCGCTTTTTGCGCCACAAAGACGACGACGCCGGCTTTGAGGAGGACGAGGATCTGGAGCCCACCGGCACGGTGCGGGTGGACGAGCCCACCCTGATGATCCCCCCCGCCGCCGCCGCGCCGGAGGAGGAGCCGGTGGCCCTGCCGGTGAGCGAGCCCACCCGGCCCGCCGCCCCGAAACAGGCCGGCCCGGCGCCCCAGAAAGGGGACACCGGCGTCATCCGGCTGGAGGCGGAGGACCAGGCGGCCACCCGGGAGGTGGGCGAGCTGTCCGGCGACACCGGCTCCATCCGCTTTGAGCAGCAGCCCGCGGAGGAAGAGGCCCCTGAGGAGCCCGCCCGGCGGGGCTTTCTGCCCCGGCTGTTCGGCGGGCGGGAGGAACCCGCCGACGCGCCTTTCGAGGAGGCGTCCGCCCCGGAATACATCGACGACTACGAGGACCCCGCCGACGCCGACGCGGTGCGCCAGGAGCTGGCGGGTATGCGCCGCCGGCTGGGCCTGCGGGCGGCGGTCAGCGCCGTGGCGGCGCTGGCGCTGCTGTACCTGGGCCTTGCCACCGGCGGCGGTCTGCTGCCCCCGGTGGGCCCGGTGGACCCGGCCCTCGCCCCCGCCGCCTACCTGGCCGCCCAGCTCATCCTGCTGGCGGCGGTGTGCGCGGTGAACTGGCGGGTGTTCGCCAGCGGCATCCCCGGCATCTGGGCCGCGCCCAGCGCCGACACCATCCCCGCCCTGGCGGCCGTGGGGGCCGCCCTCCAGCTGGTGGTGCAGCTGGCGGGGGCGGAAAAGTTCGACGCGGAAAAGCTCACCCTCTTCGCCGCCCCGGCGGCGCTGCTGCTCTGCCTCAACGCCCTGGGCCGCTTCGTGATGCAGGGGGTGGTGGTCCGCAACTTCCAGTCGGCCAGCGCGCCGGGCGTGCACACCGCCGCCCTGCTGCTGGAGGACGAGGAGCTGGCCGCCCGGCTCACCCAGGGCCTGGGCGAGCCTGCCCCCTGCGTGCTGGTGAACCGCCCCGCCGAACTGGTCAAGGGATTTTTGCGCCACAGCTTCTCCCGGCGCCCCAGCGACAGCCTGGCCCAAAAGCTCGGCTGGCTGCTGGCGGGCGGGGGGCTGGTGGCCGCCCTGATCTGCCTGTTTACCGCCCAGGGCCCCGCCGCGGCCGTCACCGCCCTGGCGGGGGCGCTGTGCCTGGGCGCGCCGCTGGCCGCCACCCTGCTCAGCGCCATCCCCGCCCTGCTGGCCCAGAAAAGCGCCGCCCAGGTGGGGGCGGTGGTGCCGGGGGCGGACGCCGCCGCCCAGCTGGGCCGGGCCAACGTGGCGCTGGTGGGCGCCAAAGACCTGGTGCCCGGCGCCAGCGTGCGGCTGCACGGCATCAAGACCTTTGAAAAGCAGCGCATCGACCTGGCCATCCTCTACGCGGCCTCGGTGCTCATCGAGGGCTGCGACACCATGCGGGATGTGTTCATGAAGATCATCCAGGGCAAGACCGAGATGCTCTTCCCGGTGGAGAACCTGGAAAACCTGCCCGGCTACGGCTTCACCGCCTGGGTGAACAACAACCGGGTGATCCTGGGCACCCGGGCTTTCATGCAGCAGCAGGGCCTGGAGATCCCCAGCCTGGACTATGAGCAGCGCTACACCAAGGGCAAGCGGCTGCCGGTGTACCTGGCGGTGAGCGGCCGGCTGTTCGCCATGTTCCTGGTGAGCTACAAGGCCAATCCCCAGGTGGCGCAGGCGCTGGACGACCTGCGGCGGCAGGGGGTGTCCCTGCTGGTGCAGAGCGACGACTTCGACCTCACCGGCGAGGGGCTGGCCGCCCTCTACGGCCTGCCCGCCGGCAGCGTGAAAGTGCTCACCGGCGCCGAGCGCCGGCTGCTCGCCCCCGTCACCGCCCCCGCACGGGACAGCGAGGGCTGCATGATCCATCTGGGCAGCCTGGCCTCGTTCACCGGCGGCCTGCGGGCCGCCGCCGGCGCCGCCTGGGGCGAGCGGGTGGCCAGCCTGGTGCAGGCGGCCGGCGTGGCCGTGAGCTGCCTGCTGGCGCTGGTCATGGCGTTCACCGGCGGCATCGGGGCGCTGGGCCTGCCGGCCCTGCTGCTCTACCAGGCCGCCTGGGCGGTGCTCACCCTGTGTATGCCGCTGCTCAAGAAATACTGACCGGATCCCGCCGGGGCGCGCCCCGGCGGGCTTTTTTTGTCCCGCTTCGCCCCGGCGCGCGGCGCGTCAATAGGCAAAATCCACAAAGCTGCAAGCGGATTTTGTGCAGCTCGCACCCGTGTTTTCATCGGAATGGTTCTTTAAAAAACGCTCGTTCTGTGTTAAAATTTTTTATAGGTTGCTACCGCTGCACCACATTGAACCAATCAGGGCGGTAGAAGAGAGGTTTTTTGAATTATGAACTACGCCAACACAAACATCCGCAACATCCTGGTGGCCGGCCACGCCGGCTGCGGCAAGACCACCCTGGTGGAGGCGCTGCTCTATTCCACCGGCGCGCTGGAGCGCATGGGCCGGGTGGAGGACGGCAACACCGTGAGCGATTTTGACCCCGAGGAGTCCAAGCGCCGCGCGTCGCTGAACCTGGCGCTGGTGCCCGTGGAGTACGAGGGCGTCAAGCTCAACTTCCTGGACGCCCCCGGCCTGTTCGACTTTGAGCTGGGCCAGTACGAGGGCGTGCAGGCCGCCGGCAGCGTGCTGATCGCCGTTTCGGCCCGTTCGGGTGTGACCGTTGGCGCGGAGAAAGCCTATCGCCTGGCTGAGAAGATGGGCCGCAGCCGGGTGGTGTTCGTCAGCAAGATGGACCTGGAGAACGCCAACTTCTACAAGATCCTGGAGGAGCTCAAGACCAAGTTCGGCCCCTCCGTGTGCCCCTGCGTGGTGCCCGCCCGCCAGGAGGACGGCACCATGCTCTATGTGAACCTGTTCAGCCAGAAAGCCTTTAAGTACGAGGGCGGCAAGCAGATCCAGGTGCCGCTGCCCGAGCTGGGTCACCGGCTGGACGGCCTGGTGGAGGCCATGAGCGAGGCCGTGGCCGAGACCGACGACGCGCTGATGGAGAAGTTCTTCTCCGGCGAGCCCTTTACCACCGAGGAGATCGTGGAGGGCCTGGCCAAGGGCTGCAAGAGCGGCATGATCACCCCCGTGTTCTGCGGCAGCGCCGTGAACCTGCAGGCGCTGGATATGCTGCTGTACAACCTGAAAGTTTTGCTGCCCAGCCCCGCCGAGGTGAAGCCCCCCGTGGCCCGCACCGCCGCCGGCGACGAGGTGGAGCTGACCTGCGACCCGGCGGCCCCGGTGGCGGCCTATGTGTTCCGCACGGTGGCCGATCCCTTTGTGGGCAAGCTGAGCTACGTAAAGGTGTTCGCCGGCACCCTCACCGGCGACACCGCCCTGGTGAACGCCCGCACCGGCGAGCCCGAGCGCTTCGGCAAGCTGCTGAGCATCCGGGGCAAAAAGCAGACCGACGTGGACGCCATCGGCGCCGGCGATATCGGCGCGGTGACCAAGCTGTCCGGCGCCCAGACGGGCGACACCCTGTGCGAGGCCGCCCGGGTGGCGGCGCTGCCCGCCGCCGTCTTCCCCAACGCCACCCTGTCCATGGCCATCCGGGTCACCAAGAAAGGGGACGAGGGTAAGATCGGCACCGCCCTGGCCCGCCTGATGGAGGAGGACCGCACCCTGGCCTACCGGGTGGACGCGGAGACCGGCCAGCAGATCGTGGCCGGCCTGGGCGAGCAGCATCTGGACGTGGTGGTGGCCAAGCTCAAGGCCAAGTTCGGCGTGGACGTGGAGCTCACCGCCCCCCGTGTGGCCTACCGTGAGTCCGTCCGCAAAAAGTGCAAGGCCCAGGGCCGGCACAAAAAGCAGACCGGCGGCCACGGCCAGTTCGGCGACGTGTGGATCGAGTTCGAGCCCTGCGACAGCGAGGAGCTGGTGTTTGAGGAGAAAGTGTTCGGCGGCAGCGTGCCCAAGAACTACTTCCCCGCGGTGGAAAAGGGCCTGCGCCAGGCCTCGAAGCACGGCGTGCTGGCCGGCTACCCGGTGGTGGGCCTGAAAGCCACCCTGCTGGACGGCAGCTACCATCCGGTGGACTCCAGCGAAATGGCCTTTATCATGGCGGCCAAGCTGGCCTACAAGGCGGCCCTGCCGGAGGCCGGCCCGGTGATCCTGGAGCCCTTTGGCACCCTGCGCGCCCACGTGCCCGGCGACAACACCGGCGACATCATGGGCGATGTGACCAAGCGCCGGGGCCGGGTGCTGGGCATGAGCCCGGACGAGGACGGCCTGCAGACGGTGGAGGCGGAGGTGCCCCTGGCCGAGATGCAGGACTTCACCACCTTTATGCGGCAGCTCACCCAGGGCCGCGGACACTTCACCCTGGAGTTCGTCCGCTACGAGCCCCTGCCCTCGAACCTGGAGGGCAAGGTCATCGAAGAGGCGAAGAAGCTGGGCAACGGCGCCGAGGAAGAGGAATAAAAACGCAGGCGGCCGCCGGGGCATACAGGCCCCGGCGGCCGCATATACTGGAACAGGCAAAGGCAAAACGACCCACTGGTGGCGCAGAGCTGGCGGCGGGTCGTTTTTGCCCGCGTCAAAAATCAAAGACAGTTTTTGGCGAAATGGCTGAAAACTGGCAACCAATATTGACACGGAATGTGAAACCGGATATACTTCTACAATTAGGACGCCCTGTTGCCAGGGCGTCCCATTCCAATCAGGGAATGACCCCGCGCCGGTGCGCGAACATCAACGGTAGGGAGCATATAGAAATGAGCATGAAAGAGATCGTCATTACCCGGGCCGGCCTGGCCGCGCTGGAGAGCGAGCTGGAGGAACTGAAGACCGTTCGCCGCAAGGACGTGGCGGAGAAGATCAAGGTGGCCCGCGGCTTCGGCGATTTGTCCGAGAACAGCGAGTACGACGAGGCGAAGAACGAGCAGGGCTTCATCGAGAGCCGCATCGCCCAGCTGGAGAGGATGCTCAAACACGCCCGCGTCATCGACAACGACGAGCTGAGCCTGGAACATGTGGCGGTGGGCACCCATGTGAAGATCGAGGACGAGGACGGCGAGGTGGAGGAGTACGACATCACCGGCTCCACCGAGGCGGACCCGATGAACGGCAAGATCAGCGACGAGAGCCCGGTGGGCGCGGGCCTGCTGGGCAAAAAGGCGGGGGAGACCGCCGAGATCACCCTGCCCGGCGGCGCCACCGTGGCGTTCAAGGTGCTGGAGATCACCCGGGCGGCCATCTGAGGCCCCAAAATGCCGCAAAAAAACAAAGATTTTCCACAAAAACAGGTGCCACGGCACCTGTTTTTGTGCTATAATAGTCGTTACTGCAAGCAAGGGCCGCCCGGCGGCCGTTTTACCACAAAGGAGAGGAACACATGGCACAGACGAACCAGACTCCGGCCGAGGCCGGGGAGATGACCCAGCAGGAATACAGCGAGCTGGTGGCCATCCGCCGCCAGAAGCTGGCGGAGCTGCAGCAGGCGGGCAAGGACCCGTTCCAGATCACCAAATGGCCCCAGGCGGACTTTGCCGCCGAGATCAAGGCCAGCTTCCGGGACCTGCCGGAGGACGCCGCCCCCGAAGATCACCGTCAGGTGTGCATGGCCGGGCGGATGATGAGCAAGCGGCTGATGGGCAAGGCCAGCTTTGCCGACCTGCGGGACACCACCGGCAACATCCAGATGTATGTCAAGCGGGACGACGTGGGCGTCGAGAGCTACCAGGAGTTCAAAAAGTTTGACATCGGCGACATCGTGGGGGTGCGGGGCTATGTGTTCCGCACCAAGATGGGCGAGATCAGCGTGCATGTCACCGAAGTGGTGCTGCTCTCCAAGAGCCTTTTGCCCCTGCCGGAGAAGTTCCACGGCCTGAAAGACCAGGAGACCCGCTACCGTCAGCGGTATGTGGACCTGATCGTCAACCCCGGGGTACGCCGCGCCTTTGAGGTGCGCAGCCGGTTCATCCGCTTCATGCGCCGCTATCTGGACGAGCGGGACTACATGGAGGTGGAGACCCCTGTGCTGAACACCATCGCCGGCGGCGCGGCGGCCCGGCCTTTCATCACCCACCACAACACCCTGGACATTGATATGTACCTGCGCATCGCCACCGAGCTGCCCTTGAAGCGGCTGATCATCGGCGGCATCGACCGGGTGTACGAGATCGGGCGCATCTTCCGCAACGAGGGCATGGACCCCAAGCACAACCCGGAGTTCACCACCGTGGAGCTGTACGAGGCCTACGCCGACTTCCACACCATGATGGACATCGCCGAGGGCATCCTCTCCGGCGCGGCCAAGGAGATCCTGGGCACCTACCAGGTGCAGTGGCAGGGGGAGGACATCGACCTGACCCCCGGCTGGCGCCGGCTGACCATGGTGGACGCGGTGCGGGAGTACGCCGGGGTGGACTTTGCCGCCATTTCGGACGACGCCGAAGCCGTTGCCGCCGCGAAAGCCATCGGGGTGGAGCTGGCGGACGCCGCCGAGAAGACCTGGGGCAACGCCCTGTATGCCTGCTTTGACCAAAAGGTGGAGGAAAAGCTGGTGCAGCCCACCTTTATCACCATGTACCCGGTGGAAGTGTCGCCCCTGACCAAGCGCAGCCCGGCGGACCCCCGCCTCACCGAGCGGTTCGAGCTGTTCATCTGCCGCAGCGAGCTGGCCAACGCCTACTCGGAGCTCAACGACCCCATCGACCAGCGCCAGCGCTTTGAAAAGCAGGTGGAGCAGCGGGAGCGGGGCGACGAGGAGACCGAGATGATGGACGAGGATTTCCTCACCGCCATGGAGTACGGTATGCCCCCCACGGGCGGCATGGGCATGGGCATCGACCGGTGCGTCATGTTGCTCACCGGCAGCACCTCCATCCGGGACGTGATCCTCTTCCCCACGATGAAGCCCATCGACAAGCCCCAGGCCGCCCGCAAGGCGGCCGCCCAGCGCCCCGCGCCCGCCGCGGCGGCCAGTGAGCCCATCGACTTCTCCAAGGTGGAGGTCGAGCCGCTGTTCGCCGATTTTGTGGACTTTGAGACCTTCTCCAGGTCCGACTTCCGGGCGGTGAAGATCAAGGAGTGCACGGCGGTGCCCAAGAGCAAGAAGCTGCTCCGCTTCCTGCTGGACGACGGCACCGGCACCGACCGGGTCATCCTCAGCGGCATCCACGAATACTACCAGCCGGAGGAGCTGGTGGGCAAAACGGCCATCGCCATCGTCAACCTGCCTCCCCGCAAGATGATGGGCATCGACTCCTGCGGTATGCTCATCAGCGCCGTTCACCAGGAAGCGGGGGAGGAGAAGCTCCACCTGCTCATGGTGGACGACCACATCCCCGCGGGCGCGAAGCTTTACTAAACCGCAAAAGGGCGTCCTGAGCCATTGGGACGCCCTTTCCATGCAAAACGGAAAGAGGCGAAAGGACCATGAAGACCGGGCTTGTGCTGGAGGGCGGCGCCATGCGGGGCATGTTCACCGCCGGCGTGCTGGACGTCTTCCTCGCCGCCGGCGTGAAAGCCGACGAGGTGGTGGGCGTCTCCGCCGGGGCGCTGTTCGGGGTGAACTATCTCTCCGGCCAGGCGGGGCGGGCGGTGCGCTACAACAAGCGCTTCAACGGCGACAGGAACTACATGGGCCTGCGGCCTTTGCTGAAAGAGGGCAACCTGTTCAGCACTTCCTACGCCTATGACCTGGTGCCCCGCAGGCTGGACCCGTTCGACGACGAGGCCTTTCAAAAAAGCGGCGTGCCCTTTTTCGCGGTGGTCACCGACGTGGACACCGGCGAGGCGCGGTATATGCAGGTGAAGAGCGTCTTTGACCAGATGGATGTGCTGCGGGCCTCCGGCTCCATGCCCTTTGTCTCCCGGCCGGTGGAGCTGGGCGGGCGGCGGTATCTGGACGGCGGCGTTTCGGACAGCATCCCCTATGAATGGATGGCCGCCCGGGGCTGCGACAAGCTGATCGTGGTGCTCACCAGGGAGGCGGCGTACCGGAAGACCCCCATGAACCCGGCCATGGTGCGGCTGCTGGGGGTCAAATACCCCGCCCTGGCCCGGCGGCTGGCCGCCCGCCACGCCGACTACAACCGGGCGCTGGAAAAGCTGGAGCGCTGGCAAAAAGAGGGGCGGGCCTTTGTGATCCGCCCATCGGCCAAAACGCCCATCGGCCGCATCGAGACCGACCCGGACAAGCTCCAGCAGGTCTACGACCTGGGCCGGGCGGACGGCAAGGCCTGCCTGCCCGCCCTGCGGGCCTACCTGGCCCGGCAGTGAGGGCGGCAAAACATCAGGAGAGGAGCCGAGCAGATGAAGATCATGGCAGTGGACTACGGCGACGCCCGCACGGGCCTTGCCGTCTGCGACCGCACAGAGTTCCTGGCCAGCCCCGTTGGCCAGATCGAGGAGAAGAGCATGGCCAAGGTGGCGGAGAAGATCATCTACGCCAGCCGGGAGTACGGGGTGGGGATGATCGTCATCGGCCTGCCCAAAAACATGGACGGCACCGAGGGCGCCCGGGCCGAAAAGACCCGCAAGCTGGCCGTCCTGGTGGAGCTTGGGGCGAACCTGCCCATCGTTTTGTGGGACGAGCGGCGCACCACCATCACCGCCGCGGCGCAGCTTTCCGAGGCGGGCAGCTTTGGCAAAAAGCGCAAGGGCAAGCTGGACGCGGTGAGCGCCGCCGTGATCCTGGACAGCTTCCTGGCCTGGCGGAAAAACCACCCGGGCGAGACCCAGCCGTGAACCCGGCGCCCTTGCAACAGGCAAAATACCGTATTTCGCAGCCCGCGCCGGCCGGCGCGGGCCTTTTTTGCGAAAAAGCCGCCGGAAAGGGGATTTTTTCCTTACCCGGCGGCTTTAAACGTGCTATAATATTTATATAGTATCGGCGCGGCGCACCCTGCCCGCGCCCCAGGCGAAAGAGCAAGGACGAGGAAGAACAGCAGCGGAAACGGCGCGCAAGCGCCCGGCGAAAGATGGAGGATGCGTATGTACCAGCCCGGGGAGATGATCGTTTACGGAGGCGCGGGGATCTGCAGGGTGGAGGAGGTATCCCTGAAGCCCCAGGTGGGCGGCGGCGGCCAGGCGCTGTACTACACCCTGACGCCGCTGTTCGGCAGCGGCCGGGTGTTCATCCCGGTGGACACCCAGGTGTACATGCGCCCGGTGATCACCGGCGAGGAGGCCCGGGACCTGATCCAGCGTATGCCGGACATCGAGCCGGAAAACTGCGCCGGGCTGGACCAGCGGGCGCTGGCGGAGCACTACCGAGGCCTTTTGCACACCTACCAGTGTGAGTCGCTGGTGAAGATCATCAAGGCGGTGTATCTGAAAGGCCAGGCGGCCGCCCAAAAGGGCAAAAAGCTGGGCAAGACCGACCAGCAGTTCATGAAGCGGGCGGAGGAGTTCCTCTATGAGGAGCTCTCGGTGGCGCTGGAGATGCCCAAGGAACAGGTGAAAGACCACATCCTGCAAACGCTGGAGCCCGCCGTGCTGTAAAAGGGGAAGCGCGCCGTGAAGCTGAAAACAGCTCTTCACATCGGATGGGCGGGCGCTTACCGCGCTGCGGTTTTTCCCGCGGCTGCTTTTTAAAAGGGAGATATTGTTGTATCTGTGCGTGAATACCCCCTTGTTTTGCCGGGTTTCCCGCTCATCTTCTGCCGCCGCCCCATTGCAGGCGCTATTTGCACACAGCGGCGAAGTACTGCCCCCGCTGCGGCGGGGAGCCTGGCCCGTACACACAGAAAAAAGAGCCCTCCCGCGGGAGGGCTCTTTTTGTGCGTTCAGTGGCAGTAGGACTCCACCGGCTTTTCCGGCGGGGGATTGGCCAGCTTGGGGCCCAGGGTCATCTGGCTGGAATAGAGACTGTAATTGCCGCTGAGCAGGTAGCTCACCGCGCAGACCAGCAGATACAGCAGCAGCGGCTCGGCGCCGAACAGCTCCACCCCCAACAGGATGCTGGCAAAGGGGCAGTTGGTCACCGCGCAGAACGTGGCCACCAGCGCCAGCGCCGCGGCCAGGCCCGGGTCCAGCCCCAGCAGCGGCCCCACCAGGCAGCCGAAAGTGGAGCCCACGAAAAAGGTGGGCACGATCTCGCCGCCCCGGAAGCCGCATCCCAGGGTGATGGCGGTGAGAGCCAGCTTGAGGAGAAAGGCCGCCGGATGCACCAGCTCCCCCTCGCAGATGGCCTTTTCCACCACGTCCATGCCCGCGCCGTTGTAGGCCCGGCTGCCCACCGCCAGGGTGAACAGGATGATCAGCCCGCTGCCCACCAGGATCCGCAGGTACTGGTTTTTCAGCTTTGTCTGGTACAGGTGGCTGGACAGGTGCATCACCGCGCAGAACAGGATGCCCACCACCGCGCATCCCACCCCCAGCAGCAGCGCCCGCCAGGCGTTGTCAAAGCCCAGGGCGGCCGCCCCGTGCACCGCGAACCGCTCGGGCACCGTGCCCAGTGCCACCGCCGTGCCGTAGGATACAAGGCTGGCCAGCGCGCAGGGCAGCAGGGCCGCGTGGTAGACCACCCCCACGCAGATCACCTCCACACTGAACACCGCGGCGGTGAGCGGGGTGCCGAACAGGGCGGCGAACACCGCGCTCATGCCCGCCAGCACCATGATGCGCTGGTTTTTCTGGTCCAGCCGGAGCTTTTCCCCCAGCCAGCCGCCCATGCTGCCGCCAATCTGCAGCGCCGCGCCCTCACGGCCCGCGCTGCCCCCCAAAAGATGGGTGATAAAGGTGGCCATGATGATCAGCGGCGTCAGCCGCAGCGGCGCCCGTTTGCCCTGTTGGGCGCTTTCCAGCACCGCGTTGGTGCCCCGCTCGGTGCCCATGCGGCACAGGCGGTAGACAAATACGATCACCAGGCCGCCCACCGGCAGGAAATACAAAAGCCAGGGATCCGCCTGGCGCATCCGGGTGGCCCAGCTCACCAGATGGAAAAAGGCGGCGCCCACCGCCCCGCAGGCCACCCCCGCGATGGAGGCGCATACCAGCCACATCGAAAAGGTGCGGGTGTAGGGCATCAGGCCCAGTTCCCATTTGCGCCGCAAGGTATCTTTCCAGTTCATCCGCTTGTCCCCCTTATTCAAAACCTTATCTATCATAGCATAGGAAACGCCGCCGTCAAGCCCCGCGCCCCCCTTTTCATCCGCCGGCGGATGTGGTATGATAAAACAAATAGTATCAAAAACCAACAGAAAGGAGCCTTGCACTATGAAACAGGGCTTTCAAAACAGCGAACAGGCGGCCCAGATGCTCCGGTTCCACTGCCCCCGGTGGGAGCAGCTGCCCGGCATCGCGCTGTACATGGACCAGGTCACCGGCTACTTGAACGAGGTCTTTGCGCCGCTGTGCCCGCCGGGGGAGGAAAAGACCCTGACCAAGGCCATGGTGAACAACTATGTGAAGCTGCGGGTGATGGAGCCGCCGGTGAGCAAGAAATACGGCCGCACCCACGTGGCCCAGCTGCTGGTGATCTGCGCCCTGAAGCAGGTGTTCAGCATCCCGGAGGTGGCCAGGATGATTCGGATGCAGGCCCAGGAGTGCGAGCTGCAGCGGGCCTACGACTTCTTCTGCGACCAGCTGGAGGCGGCGCTGGAGCAGGCGGCCACCGGCCAGCCGCCCATCCCGGTGGCGGCGGACGACGCCCAGCTGGTGGCCCACGCCACCCGGGCGGTCGCCAGCAAGATCTACCTGCAAAAGCGGCTGGAATTCGAGGACGAGCCGGTGTGAGGCCCGCCGCGAAAAAACAAAAGAACGCCCCCGACGCGTTTTTTCGCGTCGGGGGCGTTTTGGGTGTGTGGGGTCACAGGCCGGCCCGTTTCCGAATGGCGGAAAAGCCGGCCCGCAGGGGGCGGTAGAGCGCCAGCGCCACCACAAAGTTGCCGCCGCCGTGGAGCAGGTCAAAGGGGATGCCGGTGATCCACCAGGCCACGCCGGCGGCGGGGCCGTTCATGGCGGCGTAGCTCACCGCGTACAGCGCCCCGTAGCACAGGCCAAAGGCGCCGCTGACCACCGCCCACAAAAGGGCGTGGTCCCACCGGCGCAGCAGCCGGGCGGCGGCCACCAGCGGCAGCCAGATATACAGCTGGCCCAGCCACCACAGCCCGAAGCCGTTCATCAGCCCGTACAAAAACACATAGGTGTACAGGGCGGGCAGCGCCAGGCCCGGCCATTCCAGTGTGTACAGGATCAACAAAAGGCTCACCAGCTCGATGTTGGGCAGGCCGTCCAGGGCGAACTTGCTCACCATGAGCAGGGCGGCCAGCAGCGCGGCGGTGACAATGCGGCGGGTGGCACTCATCTCAGTAGCCCACGGTCAGGGTGGCTTCAAACTGGTCCCCGTCGGCGATGGGGGTGGAGTCCACGCCGGTCATCAGCGTCTCGCCCCCCTTGGTGAAGCACCACCACTCCTGGTTGGCGTCGTCGGCGGCCACGCCGTTCACCGCGGTGACGAACAGACCGTACTCCGACTCCTCGCCGGTGATGAGGCCCTCCTGCTCCAGCGCGCCCCGCAGGAACTCCGCGTCGGTGGAAATGGTGAAATCGTCCCGGGTCTGGTCGGCGTAGATCACCGCAAAGGTGATCTCTTTCTGGCCGGCGTCCGCCGCCTTGGGGCCAAAGGCCAGCCAGCAGCCCACCATCACCGCCGCCAAAACGACCAGGGCGGCCAGGCCGATGAGAAGTTTTTTGTTCTGTGCTTTCATGGGTCTTAACTCCTTTGTTTGAAATGGATCGGGAAGCGCACCGGCCCCCGGAAAAGCCCACCGGCGCACGGGACAAAAAAACGCCCCTCCCGCAGGGGAGGGGCGAGGGGCGCAAAATGGCAAACGCGGCCCGGGCATGGCGCTGCCCGAAGCCGGTATCCGCCGGCCGCGCTTAAATCCGTTCGCGGCTGTGCGTTCCCGCCGGGGCCCGCCCCGACAGTGTGCGCGCACAGGGCAGGTCTTCCGGCTTCGGCGTCATCGCCTGCCGGCCCGCCTTCCCGCCCCGAAAGGGCAGTGGCGTCGATGGGCCGGGGCTGGTGCCGTTACGGCGGCGGTCCCGCACAGGAATTTCACCTGTTTGTCTATTCTCCCGGCGGCTGGCCGGGCACCCTGTGGTGGTTTAAGGGCATTATACCACAGCGGCGCGGCAAAAGGCAAGGGGCGCTCAGGCCAGCTCGTCCCGCACCAGCTCCGCCAGCTCCAGGGCGATGGCGCGGATCTCCTCCTCATCCTGGCCCTCCACCATCACCCGGATCAGCGGCTCGGTGCCGCTGACCCGCACCAGCACCCGGCCGTCGTCGCCCAGCTGCTCTTTCTTGTCCCGGATAGCGGCCTTGATGGCGTCGTTGTTGTAGAACTCCAGCTTGCCGGCGGCGCTCACCTTGACGTTCTCCATCACCTGGGGCAGGCGGGTCATCACCTTTGCCAGCTCGGACAGGGGCTTTTCGCAGCGCTTGAGCAGGCAGAGCAGCTGCAAGGCGGTGAGCTGGCCGTCGCCGGTGGTGGCGTAGTCCCGGAAGATGATGTGGCCGCTCTGCTCGCCGCCCAGGGTGTAGCCCTCCTGCTCCATCTCCTCCAGCACATACCGGTCGCCCACCTTGGTGGCGGCAAAGTGCATCCCGTTTTGCTCGCAGAAGCGGGCGAAGCCCAGGTTGGTGAGCACGGTGCCCACGATGGTGCTCCGGCGCAGCTTGCCCCGCTCCCGCATGTCCAGCCCGCAGATGGCCATGATGAAGTCGCCGTCCACCACCTCGCCCGTTTCGTCCACGAACAGGCACCGGTCGGCGTCGCCGTCAAAGGCCACCCCCGCCACCGCCCCCGGCGTGGCGCGCACCGCCTCGCACAGGGCTTCCAGGTGGGTGGAGCCGCAGTTCTCGTTGATGTTCACCCCGTCCGGCGCGGCGGAGAGGATGGTGACGTCCGCCCCCAGCTGGCGGAACAGCTCGCCGGCGGTGGCCGAGGCGGAGCCGTTGGCGCAGTCCACCACGATCTTCATGCCTTCCAGCGAGGTGGGGATGGTGCTTTTCAGGTGCTCCACATAGTCCCGCACGGCGGTGGCCGAGTGGCTGATCTGGCCCAGGCCGTCGCCGGTGGCCAGGGCGAAGCCCCCCCGCTCGATCAAAGTCTCGATCTGGTCCTCCAGCTCGTCCGGCAGCTTGAAGCCCTCGCCGCCGAAGATCTTGATGCCGTTAAAGGGATAGGGGTTGTGGCTGGCGCTGATCATCACGCCCGCGTCCGCCTTGTACTTCATCACCAGGTAGGCCACGGCGGGGGTGGGCACCACCCCCAGGTCGATCACGTCCGCCCCCACGCTGCACAGCCCTGCGGCCAGCGCCGCGCCCAGCATGTCGCTGGAGATGCGGGTATCCTTGCCCAGCACCACCAGCGGGCGGCGCCGCCGCCCGTAGGTGAGCACGGTGGCCGCCGCGCGGCCGATGTTCATGGCGAGCTCACAGGTCATGTCCTCGCCGGCGATGCCACGCACCCCGTCGGTACCGAATAATCTGCCCATCTGCAAAAACTCCTTTCAGCGGGTCATACCCGTTTGGCCAGTTTGCCCGGCCCCTTGTAGATGTGTCCGGCGGGCACGGTGCCCCGCACGCAGCTGGTGGGATACACCTGGCAGCCCCGACCCAGCACGGACCCGGGGCAGAGCACGCTGTTGCAGCCCACCTCGGCCCCGTCGCCCACCAGCGCCCCCAGCTTTTTGCGGCCGGTGGGGATCTGCTCTTCGCCGTTTTTCACCACCACCAGGCTCTTGTCGCTTTTCAGGTTGCTGGTCACCGCGCCGGCACCCAGATGGGCCTTGACGCCCAGAATGGAGTCGCCGATGTAGTTGAAGTGGGGCGCCTGGGCCCCGTCGAACAAGATGCAGTTTTTCAGCTCCACGCTGTTGCCCACCACGGCGCCCGCCCCCACCAGGGCGCTGCCCCGGATAAAGGCGCAGTGACGCACCTCGGCCCCCGGGCCGATGATGCAGGGCGCGCCCAGAAAGGCGGTGGGGGCCACCTGGGCGGTCTTGGCCACCCACACCCCCGGCCGGGGCTGGTCGTACTCGCCGGCGGGCAGGTTCTCGCCCAGCTGCAAAATAAAGTCTTTCAACCCGTCCAGCACCTGCCAGGGCCATTCCTTGCCCTCGAACAGGGGGGCGGCCAGGGTGTGGGAGAGGTCGAACAGGTCTTCGGTGCGGCAAAAAGTCATAGCGCACGCTCCCTTCCAAAGTTTCACTATCCCTTATTATATGAAAGGACGGGAAAAAGTACAACCCGAAAATACAAAATTTGCGGACGAAATGGCAAAATTAGAGCATTACACGAAATTTTGGCGAAAAAACGGGGGTAGAATTGTTGCATTTTCCGGCGGAACTTGCACGAACGTCCGCCCTGTCAAGAGCAAAAAAAGCGGGGTCACGGCGTTTTTTTCGGCCTGAGGCCCACCACATGGCGGATGCGGCGCCAGTAGACGGCGGCGGACACCACCGGGGCCACGAAGTCGGAGATGGGCTCGGCGGCAAAGGCGGCCATGGCCCCGAAGCCGGCGGGCAGCAGAAACAGCGGAATGAAGTAGATGGCCTTGCGGAAAAAGGAGAGGGGCAGGGAATACTGCATCATGCCCATGCCGGTGAAGCCGTCCACGATGGTGTACTGCACCGCCAGCGGCACGATGCCCAGGGTGCAGATGCGGATGGCCTGCACCGCCAGCGGGGCCACCTGGCTGTCCCGGGTGAAGATGGCCACAAAGGGGCCGGGGGCCGCCTGGCCCAGCAGGAACAAAAGGGCGGTGTAGCCGATGCCCAGCAGCAGGATGGTCTTCTGGGCCTGGAGGATGCGCCGGGGCTGGCCCGCGCCGTAGTTGTAGCCCAGAATGGCCCCGGTGCCGCCGGTGATGCCGCCCAGTGGCATGGTGACCACCAGCATGAAGCTCTGGGCGATGGTGGCCGCCGCCACCAGATGGTCGCCCTGGGCCGTGCCGCCGTATTTTTGCAGCAGGGCGTTGAGGGCAATGATCATCAGGTTGTCAAAGGCGATGATGACAAAGGGGGTGAAGCCGGTGGCCAGCACCCGGCCCATCACCCGCGGGTCGTAGCCGCCAAAGGAGATGGGCACCGGGGGCGTGGGCCCGAACAGAAAGGCCAGCACGAAGACGCAGCTCACCAGCTGGCTGAGCACGGTGGCCAGGGCGGCCCCCGCCACCCCCAGGTCCAGCAAAAAGATGAACACCGGGTCCAGCAGGATGTTGGTCACCGCCCCCAGCAGCACCGAGAACATCCCCTTTTTGGCGTAGCCCTGGCAGATGATGAACTGGTTCATGCCGGTGGCCAGCAGGGCGAACGGGGTGCCCGCCAGGTACACGGTGTAATAGCTTTGGGCATAGGGCAGGCTGGCTCCGCTGGCCCCGAAGAGCAGCAGCGCCTCCCGGCGGGTGAGATAGGCCAGGGCCATCAGCCCGGCGGCCAGGGCGCACAGCAGCAGAAAGCAGTTGGCCAGGATGCGCCGGGCGGCGGGCAGGTCGCCCGCGCCCATCCGCACGCTCATCAGCGGCGAGCCGCCCACCCCCACCAGAAAGGCCGCCGCGCCGATCATGGTCACGATGGGGCCGCACACCCCCGCCCCCGCCAGGGCCAGCTCGCCCACGCCGGGGATGTTGCCGATGTACATCCGGTCCACCACGCTGTACAAAACGCTGACGAACTGGGCCAGCATACTGGGCAGGGCGATCCGCAGCACCAGCCGCCGGATGGGGTCGCGCCCCAGGTCATTTTCCACTCTCACGCGTAACACCGCCTTGCAAGAGGCATACAGGGCCTCTTATTTATAGATCTTTTGCAGGGTGAAGCCCCGGCCGTGGACCTCGCTCACCGCGCTGATCACGATAAAGGCCTGGGGGTCGGTCTCCAGCACCAGATGGTTGAGCCGGGCCAGCTCCCGGTTGGTGACCACCGTGAGCAGCATGTCCCGCTCGGCGCGGGCGTAGCCGGTCTGGGCGTGGAGCACGGTGCAGCCCCGGTCCAGCACCCGCAGGATGATGCGGCGGATCTCCTCGTTCTTCTCGCTGAGGATCTTCACCTGGATCTTGGCGTGGCCCAGCACCGCCACCTTTTCCAGGATGACGGTGTACAGCAGCACCAGCAGGATGCCGTAGAGCACCTGTTCCTTGTCGGCGAATACCATCTGGGCGATGAGGATGGCGAAGTCCAGCAGGTACATCACCGCCCCCACCGGCAGGCCGAAGTACTTGTTCAGCACGATGGGGGGGATGTCCATGCCACCGCTGGACGCCCCCGCGCCGATGACCAGCCCGATGGCCGCCCCGATGAGCACCCCGGCGAAGAGGGTGGCCAGCATGGGGTCGCGGGTGAAGTCGCCAATGCCCGGGATGCGGCCGAACAGGTCCAGGAAGAGGGGATAGCAGAAGGTGGACAGGGCGGTGTTGAAGGCGAACCACCGGCCCATGGCCAGCGCCCCCACCGCGAACATGATGATGTTGGACACCAGCACGAACCCGGCCACCGGCACGTCGAACCAGTAGCGGGCAGCCAGGGCAAGGCCGGTGGTGCCGCCGGTGATCAGGCCGCAGGGCAGCACGAACATATCCACCGCCACCGCGTACAGGGCATTGCCCGCCAGCACCAGCAGCAGATTTTTCGCCCGGGTGGGCAGAAAGGGCCCTTTCATGCCGCAGGCCCCCTTTCCCGGCACTGCAAAACAGTGCCATGATAAAGTAAAAAGCGGCAGGCCTTACGCCCGCCGCTGAAAAGGATCGTAGCTTGTGTGAACGCGCTCATGTAAAACACCGCCTGTTTTTTGCATATCCCCAGTATTGCACAGCGGGCGGGGGATTGCAAGCCCCGGCAAAAAAAGTTCGGCGTTTTGTCCCCTTTTTCCGGGGGACGAAACGCCGAACTGAACAAATCGCACAGGCGGGATCACCGCAGCATGGCGCTTTGGTCCACCACAAAGGTGCTGTACAAGAACAGCACGTCCTGGTCTGTGAACTCCACATACTGGGGCACCAGGCCGCTGGCCATATACCGGATGTCCACCAGGGTGATGGTGCGGTAGTGCTCCAGCAAAAGGGGCGCAAGGCTGCTGGCGTAGGAGTCCCGGAAGATCACCAGCGCCCGGTCGGTGTCGGCCAGGGGGCTGGTCACGGTGACAAGGGGGGTGGCCCCGCTCAAAAACACATCGTAGGGCACGTCCGAGTCCAGGCGCTCCAGGTCGTAGACGGCGGTGGCGTCCGGATACTGGTAGTTGTCCGCCGCCGCGGCCACGGTGGCCTCGCTCACCAGCCAGGTCAGCGTCTCCGGCTGGTCGGCCCCGTACTTGCCGTAGGCGCCGATGAAGCCCTGCCGCTCCATGGGGTCAAAGGCGGAGAGATCCGCCGAAAAGCCCAGGGCGGCGCCCAGCGCGTCCACCACCCCGCCCAGACGCTCCTGCCGCCAGTGGCTGTCGGTGAAGTAGTAGTCCTCCAGGGAAAGGGCCCCGGTCAGGTCGATCTTTTCGATGCCGCTGCCCGCCAGGCCCTCGTCCGCCGCGGCGAACAGGGTCTGGTAGTCGGTGGCCGTCTCGCCCGGCAGATAGAAGCCCTTGTCCGGCACGATGGCGTAAAAGGCCCGGTTGCCGTCGGTGAGCAGGTCCGTCTTGAGGGTTTTTAGCTTTTCGGCAAAGCGGGCGGCGCTTTCCAGGTCGGCCTCGCCCAGATCTTCGGCCCAGTGGCCGCCCGCGGTGTAGACCTTGTCGCCCTCCTGCGGTTCGCCCTTGGCAAACAGCCCCGCCATCGCCAGCGCCGCCACAACGGCAGCCGCGAGGCAAAGCCCCGCAGCTGCGATCACAAGCTTGCGCTTCACGGCTTACTCAGCCAGCGCGGTGAAGGCCGCATGGATCTTGTCGGCGTTGTCGGCGCCGGTCATGATGAGGATGACCACGTCGCCGGACCAGTCCACGATCTTGCTTTCGGCCTCCACGCAGATCCACTTGCGGGGGTCGGCGCCCGCCTCGATGTCGGCGGCCAGCTGCTCGGCCTCCTCGGCGCTGTTGGCGCGCACCAGGCAGACGGAGTGGGCCACAGAGCTCATGGCAGCCTCGGCGGCGATGCCCTCGGCATAGCGGTCGCGGGTCACGCCCAGGTTGTATTCGGAGTTTTCCTCGGTGAGCGGGGCGTATTTCTCGCCGCCGTTCAGGTCGGCGGGCATCAGCGCGGGCAGCTGGTCCTCGGGCACGCTGGCCAGCACCGCGTCCATGATCTCCTCCAGGCTGCCAGAGGCAAGGCTCACCTCGCCGGCGGGCTCGGAGGCCGGCTCGGAAGCGGGCTCGGAGGCCGGGGCAGAGCTGGGCGCAGAGGAAGGCGCCGAAGAAGAGGGGGCGGAAGAGCAGCCGGCAAAGGCGGCGGCGGCCATGATGAGCGCGAGGGTCAAAGCGAGTTTTTTCATGTGTATGACTCCTTAATTTTAACGAAATATGCGGCCGGTTCGGGGTTAGTGTTCCCCGCCGGCACAGTATAAACACCGCGGCGGGGGGAATTATTGCAAACCTGCCAAAAAATTTTTTCGTTTTTCATGCGAAACGCTCCCTTGCCCGCCGCGGGATAGATTGTTATACTTGTAACAGACGGGGGAGATTTCCCCCGCGAAACCGTTTTGTGTGACCTGAAAAGGAGAGGATACCAATGGCCAACCGCATCGTTCTGAACACCATTTCCTACCATGGCAAGGGCGCCATCGAGAACATCCTGCCGGAGCTCACCGCCCGCGGCTACAAAAAGGCGTTCGTCTGCTCCGACCCGGACCTGGTCAAGTTCGGCGTTACCCAAAAGGTCACCGCCCTGCTGGACGCGGCTGGCTTCGCCTACGAGGTGTACAGCGACATCAAGCCCAACCCCACCATTGAGAACGTGCAGAACGGCGTGGCCGCCTACAAGGCCAGCGGGGCGGACTGCATCGTGACCATCGGCGGCGGCTCCTCCATGGACACTGCCAAGGCCATCGGCATCATCATCAACAACCCGGAGTTTGCCGACGTCCGCAGTCTGGAGGGGGTGGCCCCCACCAAGCAGCACGCGGTATTCACCATCGCCGTGCCCACCACCGCCGGCACCGCCGCCGAGGTGACCATCAACTACGTCATCACCGACGTGGAGAAAAAGCGCAAGTTCGTCTGTGTGGACACCAACGACATCCCCGAGGTGGCCGTGGTGGACCCGGACATGATGGCCACCATGCCCAAGGGGCTCACCGCCGCCACCGGCATGGACGCGCTGACCCACGCCATCGAGGGCTACATCACCAAGGCCGCCTGGGAGATGACCGACATGTTCCATCTCAAGGCCATCGAGCTCATCGCGAAGCACCTGCGGGGCGCGGTGGCCGGCGAGGAGGCGGGCCGCGAGGGCATGGCGCTGGCCCAGTACATCGCCGGCCAGGGCTTCTCCAACGTGGGCCTGGGCATCGTGCACTCCATGGCCCACAGCCTGGGCGCGGTGTATGACACCCCCCACGGCGTGGCCAACGCCATCCTGCTGCCCACCATCATGGAGTACAACGCCCCCGCCACCGGCGAGAAATACCGGGACATCGCCAAGGCCATGGGCGTGGAGGGCGTGGACGCCATGACCCTGGACGAGGCCCGCAAGGCCGCCTGCGCCGCCGTGAAGCAGCTGAGCCAGGACGTGGGCATCCCCGCCGACCTGAAAGCCATCGTGAAAGAGGAGGACGTGCAGTTCCTCTCCGAGTCCGCCTACGCGGACGCCTGCCGCCCCGGCAACCCCCGGGAGACCAGCGTGGAGGGGATCGCCGCCCTCTACCGCAGCCTGATGTAAAAAGCGCCGAAAAAGGAGCCGCCCCCATGGGGGCGGCCCCTTTTGTGCGCTTACGCCTTGTCCAGATATTCCGCGGCGGAAAGCCCGGCGATGAGGCCCTCGCCCACCGCTTTCGCCACCTGCAGCGGCGCGCCGGTGATGTCGCCGGCGGCAAACACGCCGGGGATGTTGGTGGCCATGCGCCGGTCCACCTGCACGAAGCCGTCCTGAATGGCAAGGCCGGGCAGCAGGGTGTCGGGGGCGATAGCGCTGCGGAGGACGAACACCCCCTGCACCGCCAGCTCTTCGCCGGCCACCCGCACCCATTCCACCGTGTCGCCGCCGCCCACCGCCTGCACTGCGCCGGGGATGTGTTCGATGGCGCTGTCCAGCTCCGGCGGGCGCCTGGGGGAGACAAAGCGCACCTTGCAGCCGATGGAGGCCAGGAAGTTCGCCTCGCCCGCCGCCTCGGGGGAAAGGCCCCACACCGCCACCTGGCGGCCCCGGTAGAGCATCCCGTCGCAGGTGGCGCAGTAGGAGACGCCCCGGCCCAAAAACTCGCTTTCGCCCGCCACCGGCTTTGCCTTGGCCACGCCGCCGGCCAGGATCACCGCCCGGGCCTCCAGGATGTCCCCGTCAAAGTTGAGCATGAGCCGCTCGTCCATGGGCATGATGTTGGCCACCCGACCCGGCTCGGCCTCGATGCCCAGGGCTTTGGCGTGGCCGGTAAAGGCCGCCAGCATCTCGCTGCCGGAAAGGCCCGGCAGGCCCAGGTAGTTGTCCACCCGCTCGGCCTTGGCCAAAAGGCCCGGCGCCGCCCCCAGCACCCGCACGGTCTTGCCCCGCTGGTGCAGGTTGATGGCCGCCGACAGCCCGGCGGGGCCGCCGCCCACCACCGCGCAGTCCAGGATCTTCTCACTCATAGAAACGCGCCTCCCTGCCCGCTCTTTTTACCTATAGTATAGGGCGCTTTTGCCCCGCTCACAGTGATTGTATCACAAAGGCGCCCCGATTGCCAACGGGCGGCGGGGGGAGTATAATAAAAGTATACGCCGCCGGCCGGCGCGGCCGGGCGAAAAGGAGGATGTGCAGCGTGTTTGGCGCACCGGACAAAAAACTTGGGTTTGGGTTCATGCGGCTGCCCATGCAGGGGGGCGAGGTGGACATTCCCACTGTCTGCGGCATGGTGGACGAGTTTCTGGCGGCGGGGTTCCGCTATTTCGACACCGCCCACGGCTACCACGACGGCAAAAGCGAGCAGGCCATCCGGGCGGCGCTGACCAGCCGCCACCCCCGCCAGAGCTATATTCTGGCCAACAAGCTCTCGCCGCCCTTTTTTGAAAAGGAGGCGGACATCCTGCCCCTGTTCCAGCGCCAGCTGGACATCTGCGGGGTGGACTACTTTGATATGTACCTGATGCACGCCCAAAGCGCCGGCCGCTTTGAGTTTTACAAGAGCTGCCGGGCCTACGAGACGGCGTTCCGCCTGCGGGAACAGGGCCGGGTGCGCCGGGTGGGCATCTCTTTCCACGACACCGCCGAGGTGCTGGAGCGCATCCTCACCGAGTATCCGGACCTGGACTTTGTCCAGCTGCAGTTCAACTACCTGGACTACGACGACCCCCAGGTGCAGAGCCGCGCCTGCTACGAGGTCTGCCGCCGCCACGACACGCCGGTGGTGGTGATGGAGCCGGTGAAAGGCGGCCGGCTGGCCAGCCTGCCGGCGGACGCTGCGGCGGAGCTGGCGGCGGTGACGACGGACAGCCCGGCGGCCTTTGCGCTGCGCTTCGCTGCGGAGCACGAGGGGGTAAAAATGGTGCTCTCGGGCATGAGCAGCCCCGAACAGCTGCGGGAGAACATCGCCGTGATGAGCCGCCCCGCCCCCCTTACCGACGCCGAGCGCCAGGCGCTGCCGGCGCTGCGCCGCAAGCTGCTGGCCCACCAGCTGGTGCAGTGTACCGGCTGCTCCTACTGCACCGCCGGCTGCCCCAAGGGCATCGCCATTCCCCGGCGGCTGGCTGCCCTGAACGACCGGCTGGAGCAAAAGCCCCAGGCGGCCGCCGTCTACGCCGCCCTGCCGGGCGCGCCGGCCTCCGCCTGCATCGGGTGCGGCCAGTGCGAAAAGGCCTGCCCCCAGAAGCTGCCCATCCCGGCGCTGCTGGCCCGGGCGGCCCGGGAGTTCGAGTAAGCGGCCCTGTTATGTAACAAAAAGCGCGGTGCGTCGCGCCCTTTCAAAGGGCACGGCGCACCGCGCTTTTTCCTTTCACTGCCGGGAATACTTCCGCCGGGTGGCGGCGCCGCCCCGCAGGTGCCGCTCGGCCTTGTTGGCCCCCAGCACCGCCTGCACCTGGCGGCACAGCTGGGGGTCCAGCCGCTTCAGGCGGCCGGTCACGTCCTTGTGGACCGTGGACTTGCTCACCCCGAAGACCGCCGCGGCGGCGCGCACGGTGGCGCGGTTCTCGGTGATGTAGAGCGCCAGCCGCACGGCTCGCTCGTCGATGTTGCCTTTCACACAGCGTCACTCCCCGTGATGTTTTCACAAGGGATGTATATGCGCCGGAGGCGGGGGATATGAAGAGGCCGGGCAGGCGTCGCCTGCCCGGCCTCTTCCCGAGAGAGAATGGAGTGAGAGAACGAAGAGAGGATGATGTGTCAGGTGTTGTTCACGGCCAGGCCGTTGTGGTAGATGGCCAGCTTGCTCTTGTCCTGGAGCAGGGCGATGTTGGCCAGCACGTCGCCGTCCACCACCAAAAGGTCGGCGGTCTTGCCGGCGGCCAACACGCCGATGTCCGGCTGGCGCAGGGCCTGGGCCGCCATGCTGGTGGCGGTCTTGATGGCCTCCATGGGGGTCATGCAGAGCTTTGTGTACATCTCCAGCTCCTCGGCGCCGTCGCCGTGGCAGTTGAACGGGGTGCCGGTGTCGGTGCCGCAGACGATCTTCACGCCCGCCTTGTAGGCTTTTTCCAGCCCCGCGTAGTGGGCGGTGGCGAAGTAGTGGATCTTCTCCAGCACATAGTCCGGCACGCCGCCCTCCGGCCCGTATTTGATGGTGCGGAACGCGCACAGGGTGGGCACCAGGTAGTGGTCGCCTTTCAGCAGCAGCTCGATGCCCTCGTCGTCCAGGAAGCTGGCGTGCTCGATGGTGCGTACCCCCGCCCGCAGGGCCCGCTTGATGCCGTCCGCCCCAATGGCGTGGGCGGCGGTCAGGGCGTTGCGGTTGGCGGCCTCCTCCACGGCGACCCGCATCTCCTCCTCGGTGAGCTGGGACACGGTGCCCGGCCCGGGGGAGTTGCCGCCGCCGGTGGCCATCAGCTTGATGTTGTCCGCGCCGTTTTTCAGCCGGTCGCGGGCGGCGCGGCGCACCTGGTCCACCCCGTCGCAGGTCTCGCCGATGGAGTCCAGCTCCACGTCGCCGGGCACGAAGTCGCCGTGGCCGCCGGTGATGGAGATGGCCTTGCCGCTGGTGAGCAGGCGGGGGCCCTGGATCATGCCCTCGTTGATGGCCCGCTTGACGGCGTAGTCCGCCGAGGCCTTGTCGCCCATGCTGCGAACGGTGGTAAAGCCGGCGTAGAGCAGCTTTTTGGCGCAGTCCGCCGCTTTCAGGGCGGTGTAGGTGGCGCTGTCCATCAAAAAGTCCATCACGCTGGAGGGCTTGCCGTACATGGTCAGATGCACATGGGCGTCGATCAGGCCGGGCATGATGGTCTTGTCACGCACATCCAGCGCCTGGACGCCGGGGTACTTTGCTGCCGCCTCGGGGCAGAACGGCCCCGCGTAGAGGATCTTGCTGCCCTCGAAGATCAGCATACCGTCCTCCACCGGCCGGTCGGCCAGGCCGTCGATGAGTTTGCCGTGCTGTAAGATGGTAACCATTGTATTTCACCTCATTTCACACTACCGGCAGGAACCAGTCCCTGCCGTTTTCCCTGCGGTACACCGGCAGACCGCCCTTGTATACCGCCCGCACCCGGCGGAACGCCTCCATGTCCGCCTCCGGGTCGCCCTCGAACAGGGTCAGGTCCGCCCACTTGCCCGGCTCGATGCTGCCGGTGCGGTCGGCCACGCCCATGGCCTCGGCGGGAGTGTAGGTGGCCGAGACGATCACGTCTTTCACGCTCATGCCCAGCTCGTGCATCTTGATGAACTCGCTGGCAATGTCGTCCTGGTAGTTGAAAGGTGTGCCCGCGTCGGTGCCGGCGATCACCTTGACCCCCGCCTTGCAGGCGGCGGTGAAGCCGTCGAAGTGGGTGATGGCCTGGATCTTGCACTTTTCCACCACATAGGGAGGGATGCCGGAGGCCTCGCCCTTTTCGATGACATACCACAGGGCCATCAGGGTGGGGCAGAAGTAGGTGCCCTGTTTGAGCATCAGCTCGATCTGCTCCTCGTCCAGGGTAACGCCGTGCTCGATGCTGTCCACCCCGGCCCGCAGGCAGTTCATCACGCCCTCCTTGCCTTGGGCGTGGGCGGCGGTGGGGATGCCCGCGTGGTGGGCCTCCTCCACGATGGCGCGGATCTCGTCGTAGCCCAGCTGGGGCACGCCGGCTTTCATCCCCTTGGACTGGCCGCCGCCGGTGGCCATGATCTTGATCAGGTCCGCCCCCCGCTTGATCTGGGCGCGGGCGGCCTTGCGGGCCTCGTCCGGCCCGTCCACCTCGATGCCGAAATAGTAGCCGTGGCCGCCGGTCATGCAGATCACCCGGCCGCTGGCGTAGATCCGGGGCCCCAGCAGCTTGCCGGCGTTGATGGCGTCCCGCAGCTTGATGGACACGTCGAAGTTGGTGCCCATGTCCCGGGCCGCCACCAGGCCGCTTTTCAGGCAGCGCAGGCTGTTGCGGGCGGCGCTGGCCATCACGGCCGCCTCGGTGTCGTCCCGGGCCACCTGGGCCTGCATGTTGGGCAGGCCGTCCACGGCGATGTGGGTGTGGCCCTGCACCCAGCCGGGGGTGCAGGTCAGGCCTTTGCCGTCGATCACGGTTTCGGCCTGGGCGTCTTTCAGGCCACGGCCCGCGGCCACGATGCCCTTTTCATCGAACAGAACGCAAGCGGCTTCCTGCCGCCCGCCTTTGCCGTCGTATAAAATGAGATCGTCGATCCTTGTGCGCATCATGCGCCTCCTTTGCACTTGGCCCGATTTTGAAATGGCACCCTCCGAGCGCGCCGAAAGGTGCCATTTCTTATCGAACAAACAGAATGAACGTACGCCCCGTCAGGCAAGATATACCGCGCCGCCGGGCCCGAGGGGAATGCCGAGGGTGATCCAGACGATAATGAAGAGGGTCCACATCACGAAGAACGCCAGAGAATAGGGCAGCAGGCAGCTCATCAGGCTGCCGATGCCGGCCTTCTTGTCGTACTTTTCAGCCGTGCCCACCAGCATTGCAAAGTATGCGAACATGGGGGTGATGGGGTTGGTGATGGAGTCGCCGATGCGGTACAGCACCTGGGTGAACGAGGGGTCGTAGCCCAGCAGCATGAACATGGGCACGAACACCGGGGCCAGGAAGGCCCATTTTGCGCTGGCGGAAGCGACCAGCAGGTTGACCAGGCAGACCAGCAGGATGAACAGGATCATCAGGGGGATGCCGGTCAGGCCGATGCTGCTCAGGAAGTTGGCGCCGGAGATCGCGATGAAGCTGCCGATGTTGCTCTTGTTGAAGTAGGCGATCATCTGGGCGGCCACAATGCAGAAGGTCACATAGCCGGCCATGCTGCCCACGGCGCTGGTCAGGCCTTTGACCAGGTCTTTGTCGTTTTTGTATTTGCCGGTGGCAAAACCGTAGGCCACGCTGGGCACGAAGAACACCAGCATGATGATGGGCACGATGCCGGAGATCAGGCCGCCGGAATATCCCAGCAGATCGCCGGTCTCGTCGCGCATGGGGGAATCGGCGGGGATGCACGCGGCGACCAGCACGGCCACCAGCACCAGCAGCGCGATGCCGGCCACTTTCAGGCCTTTGCTCTCTTCGGGGGTCAGGGTGGTGCTGTGCTGCTCAAGCTCGCCGTGGTAAGCGCCCACGCGGGGCTTCACAAAGAAGTGATGCACAACGGTGCCCACGATGGTCAGGAACACCGCGGAGGCGGCCATGAAGTACCAGTTGCACATGATGTTGGCCTGGTAGTTGGGGTCGATGATCTGCGCGGCGGGGCCGGTGTAGCCGATCAGCAGCGCGTCGGTGGAGCCGACCAGGAAGTTGGCGGAAAAGCCGCCCGCCACACCGGCATAACACAGCGCCATGCCGGCGATGGGGTTTTCACCGATGGACATAAACACCAGCGCGCCGATCATGGGCATGACCAGGAAGCCCGCGTCGCCCGCGATGTTGGAGTTGACGCTGATCAGAAGCAGCAGCGGCACGATCAGCGCCTTGGGGGCCTTCATAACCGACACGCGCATCAGCGCGGAGGCAAGGCCCGTGGATTCAAACAGCCCAACGCCCAGCACGACCACAAGGCCGAGGATCAGGGTGGGGAAGTTGGCCACGTTGCTGGTGAAGCTGGAGAGCATCCACACAAAGTTGTCGAAGGTGGCAAGGCTGGTGATGGTGATGTCCTCGCCGGTGGCGGGGTTTTGCACCGTGGCGCCGCTGAAAATGGCGGAGCATACTACGATGATGACGCAGATGCACACAAACAGGGTAACGGGGTCGCACATCTTGTTGCCGACACGCTCGACGGCGTTCAAAAAGCGTGTCATCATGCCCAGTTTTTTGGTTTCGGCCTGATTGCTCATTATTATCCCTCCCAAAAGCGATTTTTTCAAGGCCCCCGGCCCGTCCGGCGCGCTGTCCGCCGCCGCGAAAAGGCGGGCGGCCGGGCGGAAAAAGGCTTGCTGCCATGGTGCGGACGGGGCTTGGGCCGCAGAGAAACAAACCTCCCCGCGGCCTTGCCGGCCGCCGTGGGGGATGCTTCGCTGAAAAGTGTTTCGGGTACCCTTATGGCTTTGATTTTACAGGAATTCTCCAGAAAAAAATGCAAATTGTTATACATTTTTTTACGTTTTACGGAAAAATTGTTGAAAGTGCAACAAGGGAAAAAGCGCCGGCGCGCGGCAGGATCAAAGCAGGAAAACCCGCGTGATCTCCGCCGCGCGCCGGCGAAAATGCCCGGCGCGGCCGGCTCAGCCCCGAAGCAGCATGTTCACATGGGGCACGCCGGCGATGGCGTATTCATCGGAGATGCGCTCGAAGCCAAGGGCCTTGTAGAACTCCTCCAGATAGGACATGGCGGAGATCTCCACCACCGGATCGCCCGAGTCCCGGGCCAGCCGGCGGCAGGCGCGGCGCACCAGCTCGGCCCCCAGACCCCGGCCCCGGGCGCTCTCTTTCACCGAGAGGCGGCCGAAGCAGTTGTGGTCGTGGCCGTCGTAATGTACCTCGGCGGGCAAAAGGCGCACGTAGCCCACCAGCTCGCCCTCGTCGGTGCGGGCCAGCAGATGGAGGGCTTTCTGGTCGAAGCCGTCCAGGTCACGGTAGATGTTGCCCTGGCCCAGCACGAAGACCTCCATGCGGTGGGCCAGGATCTCGTACAGCGTCTGGGTGTCCAGCTCGCTGAAGCGGTAAAATGTAAAGTTCATGGTGTGTCCTCCCGGGTGCGTCGTTCAGGCCACCGACGCGGCGTACTCCCGCAGGGCCGCGATGACCTGGTCGATCTCGGCGCGGCCCACGCCGTGGTGGGTGACAAAGCGGTATTCGTCGGTCAGGATGCCGTACACCTTGATCCCCCGCGCGGCCATGAACGCCACAAAGGCGTCGCTGTTGAAGCGGGGCAGGTCTGTTTTCCAGAATACCATATTGATGCGTACCCTGGCAAGCTCGGCATACAGGCCGGGGATGGTGTTCAGCTGGCCGGCCAGGTAGCGGGCGTTTTCGTGGTCCTCGCCAAGGCGGGGGAGCATCTCGTCCAGCGCCACCAGGCCGCAGGCGGCCAGAACGCCCGCCTGGCGCATCCCGCCGCCCAGGGCCTTGCGGTTGGCCCGGGCCCGGCGGATGAAGTCCTTGCTGCCGCACAAAAGAGAGCCCACCGGGGCGCACAGCCCCTTGGAGATGCAGAACATCACCGAGTCGGCGCAGGCGGCGATCTGGCGGGCCTGTACCCCCAGGGCCAAGGCGGCGTTGAAGATGCGCGCGCCGTCCAGATGCACCGGGATGCCCCGGGCGCGGGCCTCGTCATAGGCGTCCCGGAGCACTTCCAGCGGAGCCACCTCGCCGCTGCACAAAGCGTTCTCCAGGCACACCAGGCCGGTGCGGGGGAAGTGGGGGTCGCCCTCCGGGCGGGCCAGCCGCCGGATGTCCCCGGCGGTGACCAGGCCATCCGGCCGGTCCACCAGGGCGTAGCACACCCCGGACAGCCGGGCCGGCGAGCCGCACTCGTAGTGGACGATGTGGCAGTGGGAGGAGGCAATCATCTCGTCCCCCCGGTGGGTGTGGGTCATCACGGCCACCTGGTTGCCCATGGTGCCGCTGGCCACGAACAGGGCGGCCTCCTTGCCCATCAGCGCGGCGGCCCGCCGCTGCAGGGCGTTCACGGTGGGGTCGTCCTCATAGACGTCGTCCCCCACCTCCGCCTCGGCCATGGCCCGGCGCATGGCCGGGGTGGGCAGGGTCACGGTGTCGCTTCGCAGGTCGATCCAGTCTTTCATGGCCGCGCCCCCTTACAGATACCGCGGCGGGCGCACGGCGTAGGCCAGCAGGTTGGCGGCGGAAAGGGTGTCAAACACCGGCACCCCCAGCGCCTGGGCCAGGTCCGCCGAGTAGGTGGCCAGGTTGCTGCACTCGAAGATCACCGCCCGCAGGTCCGGCGTTTTGGCCCGCAGCTTTTCGGCGGCGCGCAGCACGTCGGCGCGCATACGGTCCACGTCCAGCGCCAGGCCGCCCCGGATGACGATCTCGTCAAAATGGGCCTCGTCCTGCATCCCCTGGATGGACAGGCGGATGTCGTCGGTCCAGCCGGAGGCGCGCAGGTGGGTCTCTTTCAGCAGGCCGGAGTGGCCGGTGATGATGCCGATGCTGCCGCTGCGGCCGATGAGCTGCCAGATGGTGGGGATCTGACACAGGGAGGAGCCGGCAAAGGGGATACCCAGCTCGGCGCCCAGGCAGTCCTGGTACAGGCTCATCATGCCGCAGTCGCCCACGATGGCCTTGATGCCCGCGTTTACCAGGTTTTGGCCGGCGGCCAGCAGGTTCGCCTTGATGACGGGCCCGCCCTCCACCAGGTCGGCAAAGCCCCCCTGGACCACCTCATACCGCACGGGGTAGGAGAAGCTGGCGGCGTTGCCCGCGTCGCCGGGGGCGCGGGGCGTCACGGTGGAAAACACCAGGATACCCACATCCTGGCCGTAAAAAGGGTGACCGGTGGGGAACATACAACACAGCTCCTTTCATAAAAACAGGGCCGGGCGCGACGCCCGGCCCGGAGGGGGGGATGCCCGGCGTGGGCCGCGCGGACATCCCCGGAGCCCCCCGCCGGCGGGGCCGACAGGGGGTGTCTGCGTGGGAAGGGTCATGCCTGGGCGCTTTCCCCGGCGGCGGGGGTGGAGAACGTGCGGCCCCAGCCGGTGATCATGCTGAACAGCATCACCACAGCCAGGCCCCAGCCGTGGAAAGAGTACAGGACCATCTCGTTCACCGAGAAGTTCACCGGCGCGCCGGAGCCGCCCGCGAACATAAAGGTGAGCAGCGGGGCGAAGCCGTAGGGGATCAGGCACATGCCGGCGCAGGACACGGCGTCCAGGATGTTGGCGCTGCGGTCCGGGGCGATGTGGTGCTTTTCCACCAGCAGCTTCTTGGCGATGGGGCCCTCCATCACGATGGCCACGCTGTTGGCCACGGTGAGCAGGCAGAGGATGATGTCGATCAGGGCCACCATCAGCTCGGAGGAGCGGGCGTCCTTGGTGTAGCTGGCGCAGGCGTTGATGAGCCACTCGAAGAAGCCGCCCTTGTCCAGCAGGTTCACCAGGCCCATGAGCAGCATGGCGAAGATGGCGATGTCGATGAGGCTCTGGATGCCCTCCACCAGCACGCCGCTCACCACGAAGTTGTCCATGTCCACCACCAGCAACCGCTCAAAGGGCAGCAGGCCGGTGACCAGGCCCAGCGCGATGCCCACGCTGCCCGCGCCCATCAGGGCCACGATCAGGTGCACGCCCCGGTACATCAGGATGATGAGCAGCGCCGGCACCGCCAGCATGAGGAGGCCCTTGGGGGAGAGCTCGCCCACAAAGGACAGGTCGCCGTCGCCGGAACCGCCGGCGCCGAAGATGAAGAAGCCCACCGCCGCGATGGCCGCGGCGGCAAAGGCGTATTTCAGGCGGGAGCGCACCACGGCGGACACGTCCACGCCCTAGGTGTAGGCGGAGGCGATGGTGGTGTCGGACACAGGGGCGATGTTATCGCCGAAGTAGGCGGCGCTGACGATGGCCGCCGCCATCACCGGCGGGTTGGCGCCCAGCGCCACGCCCACCGGGTACAGGATGGGCGCCAGGGCGATGACGGTGCCCAGGGCCGTGCCGGTGGCGGTGGACAGCAGGCTGCCGCAGATAAAGGCGATCAGCGGGAAGAAGCGCCCGCTCAGGTTGATGTTGATGCTCAGCCAGATCAGGCCCTCGATCAGGCCGGTCTCTTTCATCAGCTGGGCCACGATGCCCGCCAGGAACCAGGCCATCAGCATAATGGAGACCATCTCGGAGGACATACCCTGGATCAGCAGATCGGCGCACTGGGTAGGCTTTTTGGCCATGATCAGCGCCACCAGCACCGCGGCCAGGGTGGGCGCCCAGAACGCCATGGGCAGCGCCTGGCCGCTGACAGACAGAAGAATGATGCCCGCAAACAGGACGATGAACGGAACGAGCAGACCGAACATACCGCCGTGGAATTGGATCCGCGTGTCTTTTTCAGACGCAGTGAACATAGGTACCCGCCTCTTGTAATGGGATCATTGCGCCCTTTCGTCCGATCCCGCCGGCTGGCCGGCAGGGAAAAAGCAGGCCGCCCCGATCCGCAATGGGCAAAACCTGCCAGGGTGTGGGCGGGCTTTTTCCCGCTCCGCTGCGCCCGGCGGAGGAAAAAAGGGCGCAAAAAAGAAAGCAGATGCTCCGGGGCGTCGCCCCGAAGCATCTGCGCTGCGCTTATGCAGGGCTGAAATGCATGATGGAAAACTCAGTGCCTGTCAGCCGCCAGGTTGCGCTTAGCCCTTGTAGTCGGGAGCGCGGCCGATCTCCTTGATGAGATCCTGCATACCGGCGATCATGTTGTCGATATCCTGCTTGTTGTTGAAGTACTGGCAGGAGATCCGGAAGCCGCCCACGTAGTCGGTGAAGCGCTGGGCGATGAAGATCTTGCGGGCATGGAGCTTCTTCAGGATCATGCGGTCGGTGTCCAGGTCGTCGTACAGGCGGGCGATGACGATGCCGCCGAAATGGCCGGGATCCCGATGGGTGATCAGGGTGCCGCCGATCTCTTCGATGCGGTCCATGCAGTAGCTGGCCAGCTCGCGCACATGGGCTTCGATGTTCTCGATGCCGATCTCGTTCACCAGGCCCAGGCTCTCACCCAGGGCGATGGCGCCGGTGTAGTTGGAGGTGCCGCCGATCTCAAAGCGACGGGCGGTCATGGGGAAGGTCCAGTCGTGCACAGAGGGCGCGGCGGGATTCTCCCAGTAGGCGCCCCAGCCGCCCTCGGGAACGGTGGTGTTCAGGTAGCCGGCGTAGCTCTGTTTCAGCTTGGGCAGGGTCTCCTTGTTCACATACAGCACACCGGTGCCGTAGGGGGAGTTCAGCCACTTGTGGCCGCCGGCGGTGAGGATGTCGATGTGGCAGGCCTTGGTGTCGATCTTGGTCACGCCCAGCTGCTGCACCGCGTCCACCACCAGGTAGATGCCGCGCTCTTTGCAGAAGTCGCCGATCTCTTTCATGTCGCTCTGCCAGCCGTTGCACCACTCCAGGGTGGACATCACCAGCACGCGGGTCTTCTCGTCCACCAGGGGCTCAAAGGCGGCGGCGGTGAAGCGCTCATCCGCGGGCTTGCAGACGCGGATGTCGATGTTCTTCTCCTTGCGGATGACGCACCAGGGCAGCGCCACCTGGATGAACTCCAGGTTGGTGGTCACGATGTTGTCGCCGTCGTTGAGCTCGATGCCCTGGGCGGCGATGTTCAGGCCGTGGGAGGTGCTCTCCACCAGGGCGATCTCCTCCGGGTCGGCGTTCAGCAGCTTGGCGGCCTCCACGTAGGCCTTGTGGCGCTTGTCGTCCAGCGCGATGTGGTGGGCGCTGGAGTTGGCCTCGTCCTGGCGGGCGGTCATGTCGGCGAACTCCTTAACGGCGCGAACGGTGCGCTGGGGCGCAAAGCTGACACAGGCGGCGTCCAGGAAGGTCATGGTCTCCAGAACGGGCCACTCTTCTTTTCTCAGTTTTTCCCAATCGTAACTCATTGTAACATTACCTCCTGCAATCCTCATTGATGTATTTTCGGCCTTGCGCTTCAAGGCTTCAGACGAACGATCAGCTCCACCTCACAGCAGGCGCCCAGCGGCAGGCTGCTCACGCCCACCGCGCTGCGGGCGTGGACGCCCGCGTCCCCAAAGAGCTGGCCCAGCAGCTCCGAGGCGCCGTTGACCACCTTGGGCTGGGCTTCAAAGTCGGGGGCGCTGTTCACGAACCCCACCACCTTGACCACTTTCTCCACACGGTCCAGGCTGCCGGCCAGGCTCTTGACCACCGCCAGACAGTTGAGCACGGCGGTGCGTGCGGCCTCGTAGCCCTGCTCCACCGTGGTGTCCGCCCCCAGCTTGCCCTTGCACAGCACGCCGTTTTGGGTGGGCAGCTGGCCGCTGGTGTACACCAGCGTGCCGTCCAGCACGCCGGGCACGTAGGCCGCCACCGGCGCGGGCACCGTGGGAAGCGTATATCCAAGTTCTTCCAGCTTTTTTTCAACGTTCACCTTGTTTTTCCCTCCTTGTCTTGATCACACCCCTATCATAGTGGAATAAACTGTGAAAAACTATAAAGCATTTAACATTTTTGAACGAATTTTGTCTAATACTTTCAAAAAAATTTCCTGACGGATATGTAAAATGCTTGTCTTGACTTTTCTCTTGCAAGTCGGGTATCATTAAGTATTCGCTAAACAACCCTTTGTCGCTGTGGAGAGAAAGGCAGGTCGAGGACTATGTTTGAATACAGCGATCATGAAAACTCTCCCTGGATCACAATGGATCTGGAGGGCTGGGCGCCCCTGACGGAAAAGCGCCCGACGATGCAGTGCCGCAAGAAATCCATCCTGTTCCATCAGGACGACGAGGCGGACGCGGTGTTCATCGTCAAGTCCGGCCGGCTGCGGATCACCTCCTACCAGGAGGACGGGGCGGAAAAGCAGCTGTACATCGCCGAGACCGGCAGCATGGTGGGGGAGTCCTCCTGCCTGAACGATACCCGACACCAGTTTTCGGCGGTGGCCATCGTGGACAGTGTGCTCTGGCGGGTGCCGGTGGGTGAGCTGCTGGCCTGTATGCAGCGGGACTGGCAGCTCAACCGGCGGGTCATCTCCCTTTTGTGCCGCAAAAAGGACGTGTTTTTCCGCCAGATCCTGGACCTCTCCTTCAAGCAGGCCACCCACCGCATCGCCAGCCAGCTGCTCAATCTCTGCCACCAGTACGGCAAGGAGCATGAAAAAGGGGTGTGCATCTCCATCCACTTCACCCAGCAGGACATCGCCGGCATCGTCAACGCCAGCCGGGTCACGGTGGGAAACGTGTTTAATATGTTTATGGACCAGGGCCTGCTGGTGCGGGAGGGCAAGTACTTCATCGTCACCGACCTGGACGGCATGGAACAATTTTGCAAGGGCTGAGGGGCCCGGGGAAAGGTTCTGCTCCCAAAGCGGTTGACATCCGGGGCGCGGGGTGGTATTCTTAACAGCGTGAAAAAGGGCGTACAGCGGTGGCCGGATCTCACGATCCGGGCCGCTGTATCTTTTTTTGCGGGCAAACTAAAAGAAAAAGGGGAAAAGGGGAAAGGCATATGTTGACTGCGATCACCGGGGTGAACTGGGGCGACGAGGGCAAGGGCCGCATGGTGGACCTGCTCAGCCGGGACTACGACATCGTAGCCCGCTACCAGGGAGGCAACAACGCGGGGCACACCGTGAAGAACGAGCGGGGTAAGTTCGTTTTGAACCTGCTGCCCTCCGGCATCCTGCGGCCGGGGGTGGTGTGCGTGATGGGCGGCGGCATGGTCATCGACCCGGCCCATCTGGAAAAGGAGATCGCCGCCCTGCGGCAAAAGGGCGTGGAGATCGGCCCCGAAAACCTGAAGATCAGCGACCGGTCCACCGTCTGTATGCCCTGGCACGTGGCGGAGGACGGCCTGGAGGAGGACCGGCTTTCCGCCAGCGGCAGCCAGTTCGGCTCCACCCGGCGGGGCATCGCCTACGCCTACGGCGACAAGTTCATGAAAAAGACCCTGCGGATGGGGGACCTGCTCCGCCTGGACGAGGGCCGCAAGCGGCATCTGGCCACCATCGTGGAGTGGAAGAACCTGACGCTGGAGCGGGTCTACGGCGCGCGGCCCATCGACCTGGACGAGACCTGGGCCTGGTGCGAAAAGTACGGCGAGGTGTTCCGGGACTACGTCTGCGACACCGGCGAGTACCTGGCCGCCGCCGACGACGCGGGCAAAAAGATCCTGTTCGAGGCCCAGCTGGGGGCGCTGCGGGACATCGACTTCGGCATCTACCCCTACACCAGTTCCTCCAATGTGATCGGGGCCTACGCCCCCATCGGCGCGGGGCTGCCCGGCCACAAGCTGGACAAGAGCATCGGCATCATGAAAGCCTACTCCTCCTGTGTGGGCGAGGGCCCCTTTGCCGCCGAGCTGGCCATGAGCGAGGAGGAAAAACACCTGCTGCGGGAGGCGGGCCACGAGTACGGCGCGGCCACCGGCCGGCCCCGGCGGGTGGGCCCCTTTGACGTGGTGGCCAGCCGCTACGGCGCCGCCTGCCAGGGGGCGGACGAGCTGGCCCTGACCTTGCTGGACGTGCTGGACTACATGGAGGAGATCCCGGTGGTGGAGAAGTACCTGGTGGACGGCAAAGAGACCGGACGCTTCCCCATGGGCACCGCCCTGGAGGAGGCAAAGCCGGTGGTGAAGACGCTGCCCGGCTGGCGCTGCCCCATCGGCGGCTGCCGGCGCTGGGCCGACCTGCCCGAGGCGGCGAAAAACTACGTGCGCTACATCGAGCAGGCGGTGGGCCGGCCCATCCGCTATATCTCGGTGGGCCCCGACCGGGACGCTTTCCTCCTCAAGGACGGCGAATAAAACAAAAAAGCAGCGCCCCCGGCGGGGGCGCTGCTTTTTTGCGGTCAGTTCAAAGGCCCGTACAGGGGCGGCTGCTTTGCCCCGGCGTCCTGCGGCGGCACCGGCGCGTCCGGCGCGGCGGGGGAGGCGGGAACTTCCAGCGGCAGGCAGGGCAGCGGTCTGCGCCAGTAGCGGCTGGCCAGGCTGGGCAGATAGAGGATCGCCAGCAGCACGCCGCTGACCAGCACCTCTCCCCAGCCCAGCACCTGGCCGGAGATCACCGCGGTGCTGCCGGCAAAAACGGCGATCAGATTGTTGTTCAAAAAGTGGAGCGTCACCGGCACCCACACGGTGCGGGTCTTGTGCTGGGCGTAGCCGAAAAAGGCCGCCAGGCACACGCAGAGCACGATCTGGTTGGCAAGGCTTTGCAGCCAGGTGGCGGGGCTGTAATAGAAGACGTTCAGCGGCAGGTGCCAAAAGCCCCACAGCACGCCCAGCAGCACCACGCCCCGCTTTGCCCCGAACCGCTTTTGCAAAAGGGGCTGCAAAAAGGCCCGCCAGCCGTACTCCTCGCCGAAAAACGGGGTGAACGCCAGCGCGAAGCTCAACGGCAGGGTGATGAGCACCGCCAGGCTGTAAACGGGATCGGTGGAAAAGCCCATCTGGGCCAGGGTGATGGTGGGGTCGGCCAGCCTGGAGATAAGGATCAGGATGGCGTACCGGCCCAGATAGAGCGCCAGGAACACCAGCACCGTGGTCACCACCCCTTTGCCGCCGGCGCCGGTCAGCCGCAGGCCGCCCACGGTGCGGCGGGCTTTGCCGTCTGCAAAATAGAGGATCCAGCACAGCAGGGTGCCCACCATCAGCACCCCGGTGAGGATGCCGCCGGACAGCTCGGGGCCCAGCCCGGTAAAGGACAGCGCCATGCTCAGCACCAGCATCAGCCCGGTGAGGGCCAGGTAGGCCCCGTAGAACAGGCGGGGCAGCATCTTGTCATCCCGCCGGGTGGCCAGCAGCGCCAGCATCACACCGGCGGCGGGGTAGAACATCTGGGCGGTGGCAAAGGTGGTGGTGTCGCCGCCCGCCCGCAGCACCAGCGCCATGGGAAAGCCCATGAGATAGGGCACGCCGAACGCCACCGCGAAGAAGATGGCAAGCTGCTTTTTTTCTGTTTTGGTCCATTCCATCGTTTGTTTCCTCCCGGTTCATTCGGTTTTGGCCTTGCCGTGTTCCAGCTTGTAGGCCCGCAGAAGATAGGTGAGGGTCTGGGTGAGCCACAGCCCGCCCAGCAGCACCGCCCACAGCACATTGGCGCCGCCGTACATCACCGCCAGCAACGCCACCAGCAGGGCGAAAGGATAGATGCTGGTCATGGTGATGTAGGTGTGGTAGCCGCACTCGCCGATGCGCTGGCGCTCGGCCTCGTCGCAGCTGGCGTACCAGTCCTTTTGAAAGCGCAGATCGAACACGTTGCCCCGCTTTTCCGGCGCAAGGCGCTGCTCGGCCCGCACCACCGCCGCCTGCAGCCCGTAGCTCCAGGCCAGTTCGGCGATCATAAGCGGCACCACCGCCAGGGCGGGAACGGCGCTTTCCCACAGGGTCACGGCGGGCACCGCAAGGCA
>DXAC01000007.1 GCA_019117205.1 Candidatus Allofournierella merdigallinarum
TGCAAAAGGATCTTCGGGAGCGGCCGCGTTCTTTCCACTTGCTATACCCGTCCCAAGACCAAAGAGAACGGCCATCCCTGGTGGATGTATGTGTATGACGAGTACTTTGATGATGTGATCTGCCCGGAGTACCGTGCGCTGCATTATTCCACCACAAACCGGGAGGGCTACCGGGAATACAAAAGCCGGGCTTATCTTTGCAAAAGCTGTCCTGCCAGAGGGATATGTACCGAAAGCTCCAGGTGCGAGAAAACGGTGATGCGCCATATCTGGCAGGACTATGTGGAGATGGCGGAGCATGTCCGGTATATGCCGGTGTACAAAGAACTGTACCGGCTGCGAAAAGAGAAGATCGAGCGTGTATTTGCCGATGCGAAAGAAAAGCACGGCATGCGTTACACCCAGTACAGAGGCTTGGCCCAGGTGACAAACTGGGTGAAGCTTAAATTTGCTGCCATGAATCTGAAAAAGCTGGCCACCTGGAAATGGAATGGCCGCCATCCGGCACCGGATGGCGGCAAACGGTCCAGATTGCGCGAAAATGCGCCTGACATTTCACTGCTTTTTCCTCCTGTCTTCTTGTTTTCAAACAGAAAACCTGCTCTGGCCTGATCGCCAAAGCAGGTTTTTCTACAGGCTGAAAGGCCGGGCCGCCTTTCGGGCGGCCCGGCCTTGCCGGTTTGGTGTTTACCAGAGGCTCATCACCTGATGGTACATGTCGATGTAGGCGTGGGCGGAGACGTTCCAGCTGAAGTCGCAGCACATGGCCCGGCGCACCAGCACCGGCCAGCCGTCTTTCTGCCAGTAACCCTCCTTGGCCCGCCAGCAGGCCTCGTACAGGTCGTGGGCGCTGTACTGGGCAAAGGTGAAGCCGTTGCCCCAGCCGTCGCCGGAGTCGTGGATGGAGTCTTTCAGGCCGCCGGTCTCCCGCACCACGGGGATGGTGCCGTAGCGGCAGGCCACCATCTGGGCCAGGCCGCAGGGCTCCGACTTGGAGGGCATCAGGAAGATGTCCGCGCCGGCGTAGATCTGCCGGGCCAGCGGGGGCACAAAGCCGATGTACACCCCCACCCGGCCGGGGTGGCGGGCCGCCAGGTCGTTGAAAAACGCCTCGTAGGCGTGCTCGCCGTTGCCCAGGATCACCAGCTGGATGCCCTGGTCGATGAGGCCCTCGGCCACGTCCCGCACCAGGTCCACGCCCTTGTGGCCCACCAGGCGGGTGACCATGGCCATCACCGGGCTGTCGTCCTGCTCCAGGCCGAACTGCTCCCGAAGCTGCCGCTTGCAGACGGCCTTGCCTTCGGCAAAGGTGTCGGCGTTGTAGTGGGCGGGGATGTTGGGGTCGGTCTCAGGGTTGTAGCTGTCCACGTCGATGCCGTTCAAAATGCCGCACAGCTTATACTGCTTTTGCCGCAGCAGGCCGTCCAGCCCGTGGCTGAACCAGGGGTCCAGGATCTCGCCGGCGTAGGTGGGGCTCACGGTGCTCACCTTGTCGCTGGTCTCAATGGCGCCTTTCATGAAGTTGGCGCAGCCGTCGTACTCCACCAGATGGGCGTCCCGCTTGCCGATGCCGCAGGTGTCCTCCAGGATGTCCAGGCCGTACTTGCCCTGGTACTGGATGTTGTGGATGGTGAACACCGTTTTGATGTGGCTGTACTTGTCCAGATGCCGGTAGTACAGGTTCAGGTACACCGGCACCAGGGCGGTCTGCCAGTCGTTGGCGTTGATCACGTCGGGGGTGAAGTCGGTGTAGAACAGCATCTCCAGCACCGCCCGGCTGAAAAAGGCGTAGCGCTCGCCGTCGTCATAAAAGCCGTAGAGGCCCGCCCGCTTGAAGTAGTACTCGTTGTCCAGGAAGTAGAAAGTCACGCCGTCGCGCTGGGCGGTGAACAGGCCGCAGTACTGGCTGCGCCAACCCACCGGCACGCTGAAGTTGGTGACGTACTCCAGCTGGTCCCGGTACTTCAGCTCGCCGTAGAGCGGCATGACCACCCGGCAGTCCACCCCGTTTTGCACCAGCGCCTTGGGCAGGCTGCCGGCCACGTCGCCCAGGCCGCCGGACGCCGCCCAGGGGTTGGCCTCGCTCGCGCAGAATAAAACGTTCATAGGGTCCTCCTTATATGATGGGGAGGGGCGGGGGCCCTGTACAGGGCCCCCGCCCCTGGGGAGAGAGTCAGGGAGCTTGCGCCCCCGGTTGGCGTTATACGGTGCGGCCCTTTGCCACGTAAACGGGGAAAGTGTCGCTGCCGGACAGGGACTTGTCGGTGGTGATCTTCACGTTTTTGTCGGTGACCACATACTCCACGCTGGCGCCGGGCTCCACCACGGTGTTCTGCATGAGCACGCAGTTTTTCACCTTGGCGCCCTTCTTCACCTTGACGCCCCGGAAGAGCACGCAGTTCTCCACTTCGCCCTCGATGATGCAGCCGTCGGCCACCACGCTGTTCTTCACCTTGCTGTCCATGGCGTAGCGGGTGGGGGCGTTGTCGTGTACCTTGGTGTACACCGGCAGGTCGGCGGGGAACAGAGCGTCCAGGTTGGCGGGATCCAGCAGCCGCATGTTCTCCTCGAAGTAGGTGCGGGAGTCGGCGATGCGGGCGGTGTAGCCCTCGTACAGGTAGCCCTGGACGTTCAGCAGCTCCAGGTTGCGGGCCAGGATGTCCTTTTCAAAGTAGACCAGGCCGCGGATGGAGGCGTCTTTCACCATGGTGATCAGCGCCTCGCGCTGGATCACATACACGTTCATGGACAGGTTCTGCACGCCGGGGCGGTAGTCGTTGGAGAGCAGCTCGGTGACCCGGCCGTCCTGCACCCGCAGGGTGTAGTTGTCGTCCTTGAGGCCGGCGGGGATCTCCCGTTTTTCGTACATCACGGTGACGTCGGCGCCGCTGGCCACATGGGCCTCGATGAGCTTGTTCACATCGAAGTTGAACGCGATGTTGGCGTCGCTCATCACCACGTATTCCTCTTTCTGGTCCTCCAGAAAATCCACGATGCTGGCCAGGGCCTCCACGCGGCCCCGGTACATCTTCACATTGGCCTCGGCGTAGGGAGGCACCAGGTTGAGGCCGCCCCGCTTGCGGGTGAGGTCCCACTCACGGCCGGCGCCCAGATGGTCCATCAGGGAGTGATAGTTCTGCTTGACGATGATGGAGATGTTGCTGATGCCCGCGTTGGCGAAGCTGGACAGCACAAAGTCGATCAGCCGGTAGCGCCCGCCAAAGGGGATGGACGCCATGGCCCGCTCGGTCACCATTTCGGGGACCAGGTTATCGTACGCGTTGGGGAAAATGATGCCCAGGGCATCGGTGTTGGATTTTACCATTGCTCCTCACCATCCTTTACGTCTTTGACCACCATGGCCTTGGGGCCCACCTTGGCGTTCTGGCCGATGGTGACGCCCTCGCCCACGACGGCGACGCCCCAGCCCTCCAGGTTTTCCATGTCCTCGGGGCGCTCGCCCACCACCGCGCCGGCCTTGACGGTGACGTTTTCGGCGATGATGGAATAGCGCACCTTGGCGCCCGGCTCGATCACGGCGCCAGGCATGATGATGGAGTCCTCCACCACGGCGCCCGCGCCCACCTTGACGCCGGCGAAGAGCACGCTCTGTACCAGCTTGCCCTCCACCTTGCAGCCCTCGGTGATCATGGAGTTGTCGATCTCGGCCTTTTCACCCACCCACTGGCCGGGCATACCGGAGTTGCGGGAGTAGATCTTCCACTCGTCGCTCCAGACATCCAGCGGCATCTTGGGGTTCAGCAGGTCCATGTTGGCCTCCCACAGGCTGTCGATGGTGCCCACGTCTTTCCAGTAGCCCTCGAAAGGATAGGCCACCATCTTTTCCTTGCCGGCCAGCATGTTGGGGATGATGTTCTTGCCAAAGTCGTTGTCGGAGGCGGGGTTGGCCTCGTCCTCGATGAGGAACTTGCGGAGCTTGTCCCAGGAGAACACATAGATGCCCATAGAGGCCAGGTTGCTCTTGGGCTCCTTGGGTTTCTCCTCGAACTTGGTGATGGTGCCCTCGGCGTCGGCGGTCATGATGCCGAAGCGGCTGGCCTCCTCCCAGGGCACCTCCATCACGGCGATGGTGCAGTCGGCATTCTTCGCCTTGTGGAAGTCCAGCATCTTGGAGTAGTCCATCTTGTAGATGTGGTCGCCGGAGAGGATGACCACATATTTGGGCTCGTACCGGTCGATGAAGTTGATGTTCTGGTAGATGGCATTGGCGGTGCCCTTGTACCAGTCGGAGCCGGTGGCCGTCTGGTAGGGGGGCAGCACATGGACGCCGCCGTACAGGCGGTCCAGATCCCAGGGCTGGCCGTTGCCGATGTACTCATTGAGCACCAGCGGCTGGTACTGGGTCAGGATGCCCACGGTGTCGATGCCGGAGTTGACGCAGTTGGACAGCGGAAAATCGATGATACGATATTTCCCGCCGAACGGAACTGCCGGTTTGGCCAGCCGCTGGGTAAGGGCGTACAGGCGTGAGCCCTGCCCGCCGGCCAAGAGCATAGCGATACATTCTTTCATACCAAATCTCCCCTTATCGGCGGCTTTGGGCCGCCGTTAGTCCTTGTGTGCTTCCAAACGCCTCAGGCCTTTTTCTTTGCGGGTGCCTTTTTGGCCGCGGGCTTTTTGTCCGCTTTTTTCGCCGCCTTTTTCTCCGCCGTCTTTTCGGGGGCGGGGGCGGGCACCGTGAAGTAGATGGTGCTCAGCGGGGGCAGCGTCACCGAGATGCTCTGGTCGAAGCCGTGCATGGGCTTTTTGCGGCTGCGCAGGGTCTTGTTGTGGAAGCCGCTGCCGCCGTAGGCCGCATCGTCGCTGGACAGCAGCTCCCGGTAATACCCCGCCACCGGCACGCCCATCTGGTAGTCCTCCCGGAGCACCGGGTTGAAATTGCAGACCACCATCACCGCGTTGCCCGCCGCGTCCTTGCGCAGGAACGCGATTACCGACTGGGCGTTGTCGTCCGGCACGATCCACTGGAAGCCCTCCCAGCTGTAATCCACCTGCCAGAAAGCCGGCTGGGCGAGATACAGATGGTTCAAATCTTTCACATAGCGGCTGAGCTGGCTGTGACGGTCGTACTCGGTAAGCATCCAGTCCAGGGCTTTGGCCTCGTTCCACTCGATGAACTGGCCGAACTCCTGTCCCATGAACAGCAGCTTTTTGCCCGGGTGAGCCATCATGTAGCCGTAGAACGTACGCAGGTTGGCGAATTTCGCCTCGTAGTCGCCGGGCATCTTGTTGATGAGGCTGCACTTGCCGTGGACCACCTCGTCGTGGCTGATGGGCAAGACAAAGTTCTCGCTGAACGCGTAGAAGAAGCTGAACGTGACCTTGTTGTGGTTGCCGGCGCGGAAGAGCGGGTCGGTGCTCATGTAGCTGAGCATGTCGTTCATCCAGCCCATGTTCCACTTGAAGTTGAAGCCAAGGCCGCCGTCCGCCGCAGGCTTGGACACCATGGGCCAGGCGGTGGACTCCTCGGCGATCATCATCTTGTGGGGGTAGCGGCCCAGCACGGTGCTGTTCAGCTTGCGCAGAAAGGCGATGGCCTCCAGGTTCTCCTTGCCGCCGTAGCAGTTCTGCTCCCACTCGCCGTCCCGCCGGTTGTAATCCAGGTACAGCATACTGGCCACCGCGTCCACCCGCAGGCCGTCCACATGGTACTGCTCCACCCAGTACAGCGCGCTGGACACCAGGAAGCTCTCCACCTCCGGCATACCGAAGTTGAAGACCATGGTGCCCCATTCCTTGTGCTCGCCCCGGCGGGGGTTGGGGTCCTCGTAGCAGGGCGCGCCGTCGAACATATACAGCCCGAAAGCGTCCTTGGGGAAGTGGGCGGGCACCCAGTCCATGATAACGCCGATGCCGCCCTGGTGGCACTTGTCCACAAAATTCATGAAATCGTGAGGGGTGCCGTAGCGGCTGGTGGGGGCGAAGTAGCCGGTGACCTGGTAGCCCCAGCTGCCGTCGTAGGGGTATTCGGTGATGGGCAGCAGCTCCACGTGAGTGTAGCCCATCTCTTTTAAGTACGGTACCAGCTCATCCGCCAGCTCGGAGTAGTTGTAGGGCTCGCCGCTCTCCTTGAGCTTCCAGCTGCCGGCGTGGAGCTCGTAGATGTTCATGGGCCCGTTCACCGGGTCCCGCTGGCGCTGCTGTTCCTCCCAGGCGGCGTCGTTCCAGCCGTAGCCCTCCAGCCGGAAGACCTTGCTGCCGTTGGAGGGCCGGGTCTCCGCGTGGAACGCGTAGGGGTCCGCCTTGAACACCAGCTCATCCTGGGGGGTGGTGACGCAATACTTGTACACCTCGTACTCCTGGATGCCGGGAATGAACGCCTCCCAGATGGCCTCGTCGTCCACCTTTTGCATGGGATGCGCCCCGGGCACCCAGCTGTTGAAGTCGCCCACCACGCTCAGCGCCTTTGCGTGAGGGGCCCAGACGCGGAATACCACGCCTTCCTCCCCGCCCTGCCTGTCAAAATGGGCACCAAAGAAGCGGTAGGCTTCAAAGTTGTTGCCCTGCTTGAACAGGTATATGGGCAGATCGGCCTGATTATGTTCCTTTTTCACTCTGCTCCCTCCCTGTGGGCATAACGCCTCACTTTCATTTATAATCTTACTCATTTTTGCGCTGTATTTCAAGGGCTTTCTGTCATATACTGCTAAAAAAGCAAATTTGTTTTTTCCGGTTTTGTACACTTTTAACATGGTTGTTGAATATTCCTTGGGTATTCACCATAGTTTTAGCACACTGCCGGTTTTTTTGCCGGTTTTTAACATCCCGGCGAAACTTTTTACCCGCCGCACAGCACAGGCGCCCCGGGCGAACGACTCGCCCGGGGCGCCCGGTGTTCAGCGGGCCTGGGTAAAGCAGGCCCGGTTCTGCCAAAGATAGATGCCGCCGCTGATGACGGTGACGGCGGCCACCAGCCAGCACAAAACGCCGCTGATGAGCTCCACCGCCATGACGTCGGCGGGCCCGGCCAGGGCCGCGGCGAAGAAGTAGAACAGGATGGTGAGCATCTGCAGCACCGTTTTCACCTTGCCCCACCAGTTGGCGGCGATGACGGTGTGGGAGGAGGCCGCCAGCATCCGCACGCCGGACACCGCGAACTCCCGCGCCAGGATCAGCGCCACCACCCACAGGCTGCAAACGCCGTCCCGCATCATATACAGAAAGGCCACGGTGGTGAGCAGCTTGTCGGCAAGGGGGTCGGCGAATTTGCCGAAGTCGGTGACCATCTTCCACCTGCGGGCCAGATACCCGTCCAGAAAATCGGTGAAGCTGGCCAGGGCAAACACCACCCCCGCCGCCAGATACCAGCCGGGCCGGTAGCCGGAGGTGCCGTACTGGCCCATGCCGGCCAGCACCATGAACACCGGCACCAGCAAAATGCGCAAAAGGGTGAGTTTATTGGGCAGGTTCATCCTCGTCCTCCTCCACGACATAGCCGAACAGGTCGTACATGTCGCTCTCCTCGATCTTCACCCGGTAGAACTCCCCCGGGTACAGGGGCTCGTCGCTGGCCACACAGACGTTGCCGTCGATCTCCGGCGCGTCGGCGGCCGAGCGGCAGAGATACAGGCCGCTCTCCTCGTCCACCCCGTCGCAGACCACCGTCTGCACGGTGCCCACTTTTTCTTCCAAAAGGGCGGCGCTGATGCGCCCCTGCAGGTCCATGATCACGTCCGCCCGGCGCTGCTTTTCCTCCTGGGGCAGCTGGCCGGGCAGCCGGGCGGCCACCGTGTCCTCCTCGGGGCTGAAGGCAAAACAGCCCAGCCGCTCGAAGCGGGTCGTCTTGACAAATTCGCACAGCTCGTCGAACTCCGCCCCGGTCTCGCCGGGGTAGCCGGCGATGAGGGTGGTGCGCAGGGTGATGTCCGGCATGGCCGCCCGCAGCCGGCGGATGGCGCTTTCCACCACCTGCCGGTCGCCCCGGCGGTTCATGGCCTTGAGGATGCGGGAGTTGCAGTGCTGGATGGGCAGGTCCAGATACCGCACCACCTTTTCGTTGCGGACCATGGCCGCGATGAACTGGTCGGTGATGCGCTCCGGGTAGGCGTAGAGGATGCGGATCCAGCGGATGCCCCCGATGGCGTTGAGGCCGTCCAGCAGCTGGCAGATGCTGTTTTCGCCCCAGTCCTCCCCGTAAGCGGTGGGGTCCTGGGCCACCACCACCAGCTCTTTCACCCCCTCGCCGGCCAGCCAGTGGGCCTCGGCCAGGCAGTCGTCCAGGGGGCGGCTGCGCAGCGGGCCCCGGATGAGGGGGATGGCACAGTAGTGGCAGCGGTTGTTGCAGCCCTCGGCGATCTTTAAGTAGGCGTAGTGGGCGGGGGTGCTGATGACCCGCTTGCCCCCCAGGGCCAGGTCGGTCTTGGGGCCAAAGGCCTCCTGGGGAACGGCATCCGGGGCGGCAAGGCGCTCCAGAATGGCGGGCAGGGCGGCGTTGCTGCCGATGCCCACCACCGCGTCCACCTCCGGGATCTCCTTGCGGATCTCCTGGCGGTAGCGCTCGGCCAGGCAGCCGGTGACCACCACCTTGAGCCCCGGCTTTTTCTCCTTGAGGGCGCAGGCGTCCAGGATGTTTTCAATGGCCTCGGTCTTGGCGCTTTCGATAAAGCCGCAGGTGTTCACGATGACGGCGTCCGCCTCGGCCGGGTCGGCGGTGGTGGTGTGGCCGGCCTTGATCAGGCTGTGGCAGAACACGTCCGCGTCCACCTGGTTCTTGGGGCAGCCCAGGGAAATGATGGCGATCTTCAAATGCGTTCTCCTTTGTGTTTTGTAGGCCGGGAAAGCTCAAAGCTCCCCGGGCTCGTCGGCGGGGTGTTCCTGTTGCCAGCGCGCCACCGCCTGGCGGGCGTCGGCGGCGGAAAAGCCCCGGCGGGCCAGCGCCGCCAGCACGTTTTCCTTTTTTCCCGCCGCCAGCTTCGCCGCGTACTGCTTTTCCACAAGGCGCAGGGCGGCCGCACCGTCCGGGCCGAAGCCCTCCGGCGCGTCCGCCTGCCGTTCTGCATACACTTCTTCCAGCACCCGGCCGGCCAGCGACCGGTCGATGCCCCGCCCGTCCATCCAGCGCAATATCTCGCTGCGGGACTTGTTTTTGCCCAGCAGCCAGGCGGCGGCCCGGCGGGCGAACGCCTCGTCGTTCAAAAGGCCCAGCTCGTCCATCCTTGCCAGGGCCGCGGCGGCGGTGTGCTCGTCAAAGTCGCGGCAGAGCTTCTGGTACAGCTCCCCCGCCGCGTGCTCCCGGGCGGCCAGAAAGGCCAGCGCCTTGTCCTTTGCCTTTCGCAGGTCGCTTTTCTGGCGCAGCTGCTCCAGCTCGTCGGCGGCGAGGTCGTCCCCCTCCGCCAGCCGCTGGGTGAAAAAGGTCTCTGGGTCCAGGCTGAAGAGGAACTCCTCGCCGGAAAACAGGGCGAAGCGCCCCTTTTTGGTCTGGCTGATGCGGGTGATCTCCATGGGGCGGCCTTAGTCCTCCACCATGATGTCCAGGTCCTCGTCGCCGCCCTTTGCGGTGGGAGCCGCGGGAGCGGCCAGGGTGATGCCGCCCTTTACCGGTTTTTTGCCGGCGGCCAGCAGCTTGTCGGCGTTGGCCCGCACCAGCGCCTCGATCTCGGCCATGACGGCCGGATTCTCCTTGAGGTAGTTCTTGGCGTTGTCGCGCCCCTGGCCAAGGCGGGTCTCCCCGTAGTTGAACCAGGCGCCGCTCTTCTGCACCACGCCCAGTTTGGCGCCCAGGTCCAGCACCTCGCCCACCTTGCTGATGCCCTCGCCGAACATGATGTCGAACTCCGCCTCCCGGAACGGGGGCGCCACCTTGTTTTTGACCACTTTGGCCCGGGTGCGGTTGCCGATGAACTGGCCGGAGGCGTCCTTGAGGCCCTCGATGCGGCGCACGTCGATGCGGACGCTGGAATAGTACTTCAGCGCCCGGCCGCCGGCGGTGACCTCCGGGTTGCCGTAGACCACGCCCACCTTTTCCCGCAGCTGGTTGATGAAGATGGCCACCGTGTTGGTCTTGCCGATGACACCGGTGAGCTTGCGCAGGGCCTGGCTCATCAGGCGGGCCTGCAGGCCCACGTGGGAATCGCCCATCTCGCCCTCGATCTCGGCGCGGGGCACCATGGCCGCCACCGAGTCGATGACGATGGCGTCGATGGCGCCGCTGCGCACCAGGGCCTCGCAGATCTCCAGAGCCTGCTCGCCGGTGTCCGGCTGGCTCACCAGCAGGCTGTCGATGTCCACCCCCAGGGCCGCGGCATACACCGGGTCCAAAGCGTGCTCCACGTCGATGAAAGCCACCTCGCCCCCCTGCTTTTGGGCCTCGGCCAGCACATGCAGCGCCAGGGTGGTCTTGCCGCTGGACTCGGGGCCGTAGACCTCCACCACGCGCCCGCGGGGCACGCCGCCCACGCCCAGGGCGATGTCCAGCGAAAGGCTGCCGGTGCTGATGGCGTCCACTTTCATGGCCACATTGGCCCCCAGCTTCATCACCGCGCCCTTGCCGAACTGCTTTTCGATCTGGGCCAGCGCCGTTTCCAGCGCGTCCTTTTTGTCCGCCGCCGCCTTTTTCTCGGGGGAGGTCATTGCCGCCTTCTTCTCTGCCATATCGCTCCAAACTCCTTACGTTCCACGCCCGTTTCCAGCCGGGGGCCTCTCCCCCGCCCCGCCGGGCGCTTGTTGTAAAATCTGTGCTTATTATACACGACGCCCCACTGTTTTACAACCATTAGTTGTAAAGTGGAGATATAATGTCCTTTTTAACGCTCTTTTTCCGAGGCCTGGCCCAGGACTACCCGGTCCCGGCCCTCCAGATCTTGCCGCCGGGCCACGTTCCGGTAGCCCGCCGTGCGGAAGATCTCCTCCACCGCCGCCCCCTGGCGCCAGCCGATCTCCACCGCCAGCCAGCCGCCGGGGCGCAGGGCCGGCCGGTAGGCCGGGGCGATGTGCTCGTAAAAGGCCAGGCCCTGCTGCCCGGCCCGCAGGGCCAGCGCCGGCTCCCGGCGCACCTCGGGGGCAAGCCGCTCCATCTCCCCGTCGGTGACATAGGGGGGGTTGGAGAGGATCAGGTCCAGGCTGCCGGCGGCCAGCTGCCGCTGGTAGCCGAACACGTCCCCCGCCACGCAGGCCACGGCGGGGCGGGCCCCGTCGAAGCCGGGCAGGGCGGACGCGGCGTTTTTCGCCAGCCAGGCAAAGGCCTCCGGGCTTTTTTCCAGGCAGGTGACCCGGGCGCCGGGGTACAGCCGCTTGACGCCCAGCCCCACGCAGCCGCTGCCGGCGCACAGGTCCAGCACCGCCGGGCTGGATTTGCCCGCCAGCAGCTTCGCGCCCTGCTCCACCAGCAGCTCGGTGTCCGCCCGGGGGCAGAGCACCCCGGGCCCCACGGCCAGTTCAAAATCCAGAAAGGGCCAGCGGCCCAGGATGTATTGCAGCGGCTCCCGCGCGGCGCGGCGGGCGGTGAGCGCCTCCAGCCGGACCAGGGCCGCGGCGTCCAGCGCCGGGTCCTGCCAGCGCCAGTTTTCCCCCGCCTGCGTTTCCACCAGAAGCGCCGCGTCAAAGGCCGCGTCCTCCACGCCGGCCGCCTCCAGCCGGCGGCGCAGCGCCTCAAAGGCCGCCCGTGCCCTCACCATTTGGCCTTGTCCGGGTGGTCGGGCAACACGGGGGTGACGGCGGCGATGGCCACCTCGATCATCGAGTCGTCCGGCTCAAAGGTGGTGAGCCGCTGGAGCCACAGCCCCGGGGCGCTGATGATGCGGGTGAACAGGTTGTCGTAACGGCCCGCCAGCTTGATGAGCTCGTAGCTGATCCCCATCACCGCCGGCAGCAGCAGCAGTTTCAGCACCACCCGCAGGCCGGTGCTGTTCCAGGGCAGCATACTGAACAGCAGGATGCTGACGATGAGCACCAGGATCATGAAGCTGGTCCCGCACCGGGGGTGGAAGCGCCGGTGATGGCGGATGTTCTCCACGGTGAGCTCCTGGCCCGCCTCATAGCAGGCGATGGTCTTGTGCTCGGCGCCGTGGTACTCGAACACCCGGTGGATCTCTTTCATGCGGGTGCACAGGAACAGGTAGCCCACGAACAGGGCGATCTTGAGCACCCCCTCCAGCAGCACCTTGCCCCAGCCCAGGGGCACAAAGCGGTCGACAAAGCCCACGATGGCGGTGGGCAGGATCATAAAGAGCACGATGGCCAGCAGCCCGCCGCAGACGGCGGCCAGCGCCATGACGAAGCTCTGAAAGGCGGGGCCGGTGTGCTCGTTCAGCCATTTCTCCAGCCGGCCGGGCTCGGCCTCGGCCTCCTCGGGCATACTGATCTCGGCGGAGTGCATCAGGTACCGGTAGCCCAGCACCAGGTTTTCGATCATCGCCGCCGCCCCCCGCACCAGGGGGATCTTCTGCCAGCGGTGGTGACGCACCGGCTCCTCCAACAGGTCGATGCCGCCGTCCGGCTTACGCACCGCCACGCAGATCTTCTCGGGGCCGCGCATCATGATGCCCTCCATCAGGGCCTGGCCGCCCACGCTGGTCTTGAAACATTCCTTTGGTTTTTCCATTCGTTCTCCTTTTGGGCCCGCGGGCCCGCGCCTGCCGCGCGTTTGCCCGGTCACAGGGCCGGGACGGCAAGCTCTTTGATAAAGGTCAGTGTGCCGTCCGCCTCCAGGGCGTACAGGCAGTTGGCCCGCACCGGCGCGCCGTCGGCGTCGGCAAGGGCGAGGGCGTCCGCCACGCTCTGGCCGTTCCAGCTGCACAGGAGGTACTGGTCTTCCCCGCCGCCGGCGGCCCACTGGGCGTACCGGTCGGCCAGGGCGTCGCCAAACTCCACCGGGTTCAGGGCAAGGGTGCTGCCCGGGGCCAGCTCGAACTTGTACAGCCGGCAGTCGTGGCTCCACTGGGGCCCCTCGGTGAGCACCAGGGTGAACGCGTCGGCCCGGTACATCTCCGGCACAAAGCCGTCGAACAGCGGCTGCATCGCAGTTTGCTCCCGGGCCCAGTTGGCCTCCTCCGGGTCCAGGGCACGGTGGGCCAGAAAGCGGCCGGGCACCAGCTCGGTGGCCGCCGTCCAGTTCACCCCGAACACCAGCGCCAGCCCGGCGCACACCGCCGCCAGCGCCCGGGCCCGGGGCCGGCGCAGGCGGCCGGCAAAGGGCGCCAGCGCCCCCGCCGCCAGGTAGACCATGGCGATGGGCAGCGGTGCGATGTACCGGTGGTAGGCCGCCAGCTGGGCGGCCTCGTCCGCGTCGAAGAGGTACAGATAGGAATAGCAGAGCATCACCGCGTAGGCCAGAAACACCGCCGTCATGCCGCCGCCGGCCAGCGCCAGCGCCTTTTTGCGCCCCGGCTCCAGCCGCATGAGCACCGCGGCCGCCAGCCAGAACAGCGCCAGCGCCCCCAGGGCGGACAGCCCGCCGGTGCGGTTCAGCGGCTCAAAGCAGAAGAATTGCAGATAGTGGGGAATGACCTCCCCCGCCTGGCCGCCGCCGGTGAAGAACTCCAGCAGGTTGGCGGGGCCAAAGGCGCCCGCCGCCACGTCCCGGGTGAAGTAGGAGCTGGTGCCCTTGAGCAGGCACAGCACCTGCCAGCTGGCCCAGGCGGCGGGAATGGCGGCCACAGCGGCCGCCGCCGTCAGCCGGGCGGCGAGGCTGCCCCGGCGCAGCAGCTCCCGCAGCGGCTCTCTCCAGAGCACCAGCACCGCCGCCAGACCGGTGAGGGCATACAGCGGCCCGGTGCTTTTGGAGAGCACCAGCAGGCACAGGCTGCCGCTGACCGCCGCCACGTCCCACAGGCCGGGCCGGGGGCTGCGCCAGGCGGTGAGCAGGGCCCAGCCCAGCAGCAGGGTCATCACCGGCTCCACCACCAGGCTCATCTGGTGATATTTGGTGTAAAAGGCCGGGAAGATCAACAGAAAAGCCGTCTCCCCCGCCACCAGCAGCAGGTCGGCCCACCAGCGGCGGCGCCAGCCGAAGTCCGCCAGCAGCGGCAGGGCAAGCGCGGCGTACCAGGCGATCTGGATGGTGATCATGGCCCGCACCGTCACCCGGGGGGCGAACAGGTGGAGAAAGGCCGTGAGCATCTGCAGCCCCGGCGGATAGTCGCTGAACGTGGAGGCGCTTTGGGCCGCCGCGGGGAACTGGTCGATACCGCTGATCTGGCGGGTGAACAGGCCCCAGTGGGCGATGTCGTCGAAGATGGTGAGCTGGATCTGGCCGCTGAACGCCGCCGCCAGCCCCACGGCCAGCACAAAGGCGAAAAAGGAGGGCTCCCACCGCAGCCCGCGTCCCCCGCCCCGGCGCAAGGCGAAAAAGGCCAGCGCCGCCGCCGCGGGCAGCAGGAACAGGGGCAGCCATTCCTTTTCCCCCGCGCCGGCGAACAGGTAAGTGACCAGCGAAACGGCGGTGAGGACAAGGGGCAGGGTCTGGGCAAAAGAGATATGCGCCAGACGGGTGGCGAGCAGCGCCAGACACACCAGCAACATTCCTAAACTGAGGCAGGATACCATAGGCCGTTGTGCGCGGAGCCGCCGGGGCCCGCCGCGCCTTCCTTTCTTTCGATCATTTGTCCGCCCCGTGCTTGTACAGGGGCAGGCGCAGGGTCACGGTGGTGCCCACGCCAAAGGTGGAGTCGATGTTCGCCTCGCCGTCCAGGGCGGTCATGATCTCGTCCACCACCGCAAGGCCGATGCCGCTGCCACGGGCCGCGCCCTTGCCCTTGAAGAACTTGAGCTTGACGTTTTCCAAATCCTCCGGCAGGATGCCCTTGCCCTGGTCGGAGATGACCACGTAGGCGTTGTCCCCCTCCTGCAAAAGGTCGATGGTGATGGCGCCGCCGGGGCTGGAGTACTTCACCGCGTTGTCCAGCACGTTGACGAACACCTGCCGCAGGCGGGCCGGGTCCGCCCAGATGGGCAGAGGCACCTCCGGCTCCTCGTAGACCAGCTGCAGCCCGTCCTGCTCGATGCGGGGCTGCATGAACAGGGCCGCGTCGGTGACCTCCGCCACCAGGTCCAGGGGCTGGCACTCCAGCTTGACGCCGCTTTGCAGCCGGGAGAAGCTCAACAGCTCCTCCACCATGGCGTAGAGCCGCTCGGTCTCCCGGCCGATGATGGAAAGGCCCTTGCGATAGTTCTCATCCTCCGGGTCGCGGATGGCGGCGATGGTCTCCACCCAGCCCCGGATGCTGGTAAGGGGGGTACGCAGCTCGTGGCTCACCGAGCTGATGAACTCGTTTTGCAGCCGCTCGGTCTTGCTGAGCTCCTCCGCCATCTCGTTGATCCGCCGGCACAGCCGGCCGATCTCGTCGTTGTAGGGTGCGTCCGGCAGGCGCACCGACAAATCGCCCCGGGCAATGGCGGTGGCGGCCTCCTCGATCTGGCGCACCGGCCGCACGATGCTGCCCACGAAGAACAGCCCGCTCCAGACGGTGAACAGCAGGATCAGCGCGCCGATGCCCAGGGCGATGGCCGTCTGGCGCACCAGCAGCTCGTCCACCAGCGAGAGGTTGGTGAGCATCCGCATGGCGGCGGCCTCCTCGCAGGCGTAGGGCACCAGCACGGTGATGGCCATCACCCGCTGGCCGGAGGCGTCGGTGTAGATCAGCTCCCCCTGGCCGGTGGTGCTGACCAGCGCCTCCAGAAAGTCCTCCGGGGCCTCGGTGTAGCGCACCAGCGCGCCGGAGGAGGTGATCAGCGGCTGGCCGGAGGAATCCAGCAGCATGAACTCGAATTTGTCCTTGTCGTCGAACTGCTCCACCGCCCGGTGGAGCAGCTGGCTGCGCCCCGCCGCCGTGAGGGCGGGGTTGGTGCCGGTGACGATGTTCAGCTGGCCGGAGATGCTGGAGATGCGGCTGAGGATGGACTGCCGCGCCTCGTTGTAGTAGCCGGACCAGCTGGAGGCGATAAAGAGCCCCTCCGCCAGGGCCACCAGCAAAAGAGTGACCAGCAGGCTGCCCCGCAGCCAGCGCCGGGTGATGCTGTTCACAAAGGCAGACCTCCTCTCCCCTTACGGCCTTGCGCCGTCAGCCGTTCCAGCGGTAGCCGTAGCCCCAGACGGTGAGGATGTGCTTGGGGCTGGAGGGCTCGTCCTCGATCTTCATCCGCAGGCGGCGGATGTTCACGTCCACGATCTTCACGTCGCCGAAGTAGTTCTCGCCCCACACGCCCTCCAGGATCTTCTCCCGCACCAGGGCCGCGCCGGGGTTCTGGAAGAACAGCTCCATGATCTGGAACTCCACCTGGGTCAGGTCGATGGGCTCGCCCTTTTTGTAGAGCACCCGGCTCTTCTGGTCCAGCACGAACTGGCCGCTGACCAGCCGGGAGCCGTCCGTCTCGGCGGCGGCGCCGGTGCGCTGTACCCGGCGGCAGAGCGCGTCGATGCGGGCCAGCAGCTCGGAGACGCTGAAAGGCTTGGTCATATAGTCGTCCGCCCCGATGGACAGGCCCCGGATCTTGTCCTGCTCCATGCTCTTGGCGCTGAGGATGATGATGCCGATGGCGTTGTTGTCCCGCCGGATGGCCTCGCACAGGGAGAAGCCGTTCATGCCGGGGAGCATCACGTCCAGCACGGCGGCCTCGCAGCCGCCCTCGCTGCCCAGCAGCTCCAGCGCCCGCTCGGCGCTGCCCGCCTCCAGCACCTCGTAGCCCGCCATGCGCAGATTGAGGGCGATGAGCTCGCGGATACTGTCCTCGTCTTCCACTACCAGAACTCGTCTCATGGTTTGACCTCCTTTGAAACAGGCCGCCGGCCTGTGGTGGTATGCGCTCACAGCACCCGGAACCCCCGGGTGAGGGACGTGACGGAGACCTGCTGCGCCGCCGGGCCCAGCCGGGCCTGCACCTTGCGGGCGCCGATGTTGCCCAGCAGGACATAGCCGCTGCCCTGGGCCCCCGGGCCCGCCACCCGCACGGTGAGATACAGCTGCTCGCCGTCGGCGCTGCGCACCTGCCAGCTGTCCGTCTCGTCGCCGTCGGTGATGAGGATGTCCTCCCGCCAGGCCGCGGGCAACTCCAGATAGTAGCCGTATTCCAGGTCGGCCACGCCGAAGCTCTTCTCCTGCTGGTACTCGCTGGTGTAGTCCATCCAGGCCACAAAGCTCAGCCGGTTCACCGCCAGGTTGTCCAGGCCCGCGCCGTCCAGTTGGGTGGGGATCTCCACCGCGCCGTCGTCGTCGATGTCCTGGCTCTTGAGCAGGGTGGAATACCGCTGGGTGGCGTCAAACAGGTCCTCCACCGTGATAGGGTGGAACGTGACCAGCTGCTGGAGCCGAGCGTCGTAGTAGAGGATCATGCTGGCAAGGGTGTTGGCGCTGCCGGTCTGGCCGTCCAGGATCAGATAGTAGCTGCCGTCGTCCCCCCGGCTGGTATACAGCCCGTCGCAGGTGGTGAACTGTGCCCCCACCGACACCGGGGTCATCACCGGGGCGAACTGGCCGTCCTGGGCGGTGAGCATCTGCAGCTGCAGGCCGCTGCCGGTCTCGGGGCCGATGATCACCAGGTCGCTGCCGCCGCTGCCGGAGATGTCCCGCAGTTCGTACTGGGAGTAGGCCTGGTGGAACACCTCGTTCAGCGTCTCGTTTTGATAGGAGTACACCGCCAGGTACTTCTCCCCCGACGCGCCGGCGTAGCCCACCAGCAGCTGGGTGCCCTGGGCCCCCCGCAAGGCGGCGGTCTCCAGGCTCTCCACCGAGGTGGAAAGGCCCTCCCGCTCCTGGGTGACCGTCCACTCGCCGTCCACCATCTCCAGCACCGCCAGATGGACGTTCTGGCCCTTGGCGGCGCTCACATACAGGGCGGCCGCGTCGGTGACGCCGTCGCCGTCCCAGTCGTCGAACACAAAGGGGGAAAGGCGCTCGCCGGTGGTGGGGTATTTCATCTGGGGCGTCTCGCCCAGGTAGGCGATCAGCGCCTTTTCCACCTGGTCCTGCTGGCCGTCCAGCTGGGGGGCGCGCAGCAGCTCCTCCACCCCGGCAGGGCTGGCCCCGCAGCCCGCCAGCAGGCAGAGCGACGCCGCCAGCGCAACGGCCCGTTTCGCCCATTTCACCAGCCCCACCCCCTTTTTTCATATTCAGGGGTTATTATATCACGAAAGCAGGCCAATTCCAAGGGTCATCGCCAAAAGCCCCGCCCCGAAGCCCGCCGCCGTGTCCCCCCGCCGGCCCAGGGAAAAGCCGGTGGGCAGCAGCTCGGCCACGCTCACCCAGCACATCACACCGCTCACCAGCGCCACCAGCCCGGTGACCAGGCCGGCGGTGAGCCGCCCGCCCAGCAGCGCGAACGCTGCCAGCGCCCCCGCCGGCTCCGCCAGGCCTGAGATCAGCGCCGCCGCCGCCCCTTTTGCCCGGCTGCGGGTGGCGTAGTACACCGGCAGCGCCACCGCAAGGCCCTCCGGCAGGTTGTGCAGCGCCACCGCCACCGCCAGCCGCAGGCCCAGCGCCGGGTCCTCCAGGCCGGAAAACAGGGTGAGCACCCCCTCGGGCAGGTTGTGGGCCACCAGCGCCAGGGCGGTGACCAGGGCGCTGTGGAGCACCCGGGCCTCCTCGCCGCGGCCGGCGAACAGCCGGGGCTCGGGCACCAGCCGCCCCAGCAGCAGGGCCGCTGCCATGCCCAGCGCCGCCAGGCTGGCCGCCGCGCCCGCCGCGCCCGCCGGGGAAAAGGCCGCCCGGTAGCGCTCCATGGCTTCCGGCAGCATATCCGCAAGGCTCACCGTGATCATCACGCCCGCCCCGAAGCCCAGTGAAAAGGCCATGCCCCGCCGCCCCGGCCGGCGCAGCACCCCCAAAAGCCCGCCCAGGCCGGTGGAAAGGCCCGCCAGCGTGGTGGCCGCCATCGCGTACAGCATACAAAAACGCCCCCTGCCCTTTTTTACAAGGATATGGGGCGCGCCCGGCCCGTATGAGCGTCGGCATATTCTCCAACGCCGCCGGCGCGCCTTTGGCCACTCTGCCCATTGACCAGCCCGGCGCACACAGGCAAACTGATAGATATCACAGGCGCTGTGCGCCGGCCATGCGGAGGAGCGTGTCATGGGACTGAACGTCTACGCCGGGACGCTGACCCGGTACTACGCGAACAACTGGAAATGCGCGGTGCAGCAGTGGGCGGAGGCCCACGGCTACACATTCCGGAAAATCGACACGAACGGCGAACAGGTGACCGATGAGGGCATCGACCCCGTCGGCGTGCAGCAGGCGCTGGAAGTCTGGCGGGATGAGGTGCTGGAGGCCCTCGCGTCCCCGGAGGAGCCCCCCTTGGCCCCCTGGCCGGAGAACAACGAAGCGCCCTACTACACCGACAAGCCCGACTGGGACGCCTTTGGCGCCATGCTGCTGGTGGCCGCCCGCATCACCGACAAGCAGGGCAACGTGGTCCAGGTGATCGAGTGAGCCGCCGCGGGCCCGTATAAAAAGTGAGAGGGACGCTCCCTGGCAGGGGGAGCGTCCCTTTTCCATTGTCTGCGTTTGTCCCGCCGGCGCGGGGGTCAATACCCCTCGGCGGAGAGGCCCTGGACCAGCTTGACCACCCGGCTGGTGCCCAGGCGGTCGGCCCCCAGCCGGATGAAGCGCTCGGCGTCGTCCAGGGTGGAGATGCCCCCGGCGGCCTTGATCTTGCAGCGGCCGGCGCAGCAGCGGGCGAACAGCTCAATGTCCGCGAAAGTGGCCCCGGCGGTGGAAAAGCCGGTGCTGGTCTTGATGAAGTCCGCCCCGGCGTCGATCACCGCCTGGCACATGGTCTCCTTTTCGGCGTCGGTGAGCAGGCAGGTCTCGATGATCACCTTGAGCACGTGGTCCCCCACCGCCTTTTTCAGCCGGGCGATCTCGTCGGTGACAAAGGCCACGTCCCCGGCCTTGAGCCGGCCGATGTTGATGACCATGTCCACCTCCGCCGCGCCGTTTTCGATGGCGGTCTTCGCCTCGAACACCTTGGTGGCGGTGTCGGTGGCCCCCAGGGGGAAGCCCACCACCGTACACACCGGCACGGCGCCCTGCATGTATTCGGCGGCCTGCTTCACAAAACAGGGGTTGATGCACACCGAGGCGGTGTGGTACTCCATCGCCTCGTCGCAGAGCTTTTGGATGTCCGCCCAGGTGGACTCCGGCTTGAGCAGGGTGTGGTCCACGCGGGCGAGAATGGCGGCGGTGTCCATCATTTCACATGGCCCCCCAGCTTGCAGTGCTTGCACTGACGGGCCTTGCTCATGCCCACGGCGGCGAAGACGATGGCCAGCACCCCGGCCACGGTGGCAGCGATGCCCAAAACGAGGCCGGCCAAACGGAACGCGGAACCTTTCATGTTCATAACCTCCTGACCTGCCGCCGGCGGCGGCGTTATTCACTGGCTCCAGTATACCACACCGCCGGCCGTTTGCCCAGCCCCTTTTGCGCCGGCCATTGACAGGGCCGCCGGCGGCGGGCTATGATTAAGGCGCGGGGCCGCCCGGCCCGCGCAGAGACAGGAGGCGCATGGTATGTTGTTCCGCAAAGAGCCGGGGGCACGCGGCTACGACCCGGCGCGTATGCGCCCGGTGATCCGCGTCAGCATCTGCACCGGCGAGAAAACGGCAGGCTTCCGGGAGCTGCAAACCGGCAGGTTCATCGAGGTGATGCTGCTCCGCACCCCCCGGGACCTGGAGGAGTTCCGGCGGCTGTACCGCATCCCGGAGGGGCCCATCCCCACGGAATACTAAGACAAAGGATCGCCCGGCCCCCGGCCGGGCTTTTGGGAGGTATACGGATGAAACGGATCGTTTCGGCGTTGCTCTCGGCGCTGCTGCTGGCTGGCTGCGGCGGGGCGGAGGGCGGCTACCGGCAGATCAGCCAGGAGCAGGCCAAAGAGATGATGGACGACGGGCAGGTCGTCGTGCTGGACGTGCGGGAGCAGGACGAGTACGACGGCGGCCACATCCCCGGCGCGGTGCTGCTGCCGGTGGGCACCATCGACGAGGACACCGCCGCTGCGGTCATCCCCGAAAAGGACGCTGTGGTGCTTGTCTACTGCCGCAGCGGCAACCGGAGCCGCACCGCCGCCTCCCGGCTGGCCGGCCTGGGCTACGCCAATGTGTACGAATTCGGCGGCATCAGCACCTGGCCCTACGACATCGAGTCCTGACGCCGCGCCGGCGCGTTTGACATCCCCGCCGGGCGGTGTTATGCTGGGATCACAGCGCGCGGCTTTTTGCTGCCGCGCCCGACAGTGGGAAAGAGGTCTTTTCAATGACAGAGCAAAAAGCGGCGGAACGGATGGCCCGGGCGGTGGCGGACATCCGCGCCCGCATGGCCGACGCCGCCCGCGCCGCCGGCCGCGCGCCGGGGCAGGTGCTGCTGTGCGCCGCCTGCAAGACCCGCACGGTGGAGGAGGTCCGGTACAGCGCCGGGCTGGACATCGACCTGTTCGGGGAAAACCACGAGCAGGAGCTGACGGAAAAGGCGGACGCGGGCGCCTACCTGCACAAGCCCTGCCACTTCATCGGCCACCTGCAGACCAACAAGGTGAACCGGGTGGTGGGCCGGGCGGCCATGATCGAGAGCGTGGACAGCGAGCATCTGCTGCAAAAGATCGAGGCGGCCGCCGGCCGCCTGGGGCTGGTCCAGGACATCCTGATCGAGGTGAACATCGGCGGCGAGGCCAGCAAGAGCGGTGTCTGCCCCGAGGGACTGTGGCCGCTGGCGGAGGCCGCCGAGGCGGCGCCCCACCTGCGGCTGCGGGGGCTGATGGCCATTCCCCCCGCCGGCGCCGGCGCCGACGAGACCCGGGCTTTCTTCGCGGATATGCGCCGGCTGCTCACCCGGCTGCAGGAAAAGCGCTATGCCCGCGCGCTGCCGGACACTCTCTCCATGGGCATGAGCGGCGATTTCGAGGCCGCCATCCGGGAGGGAGCCACCATCGTGCGGATCGGCACCGCCATCTACGGCCCGCGGAACTACGGCCCGCGGCCCTGAACACGATTTTCGCGCCGCAAAAGGCCCGCGGGCGTCGCTGAGACGCCCGCGGGCCTTATTTTTTTCCGCTCTCTGTGCCGGAAAAGTTCCCGCCGGCGGGGGCCGGTCAGCTCTCCCGGCGGCTGGTCTGCTGGTAGTAGTTGGGCGTCTGCCCAAAGCTCTTTTTGAAGACCGTGGAGAAATAGCTCACGCTGGAAAAGCCCACCTCCTCGGCGATCTCGTAGACTTTCTTGTCGGTTTTTTCCAGCAGCTCCAGCGCCCGCTTCATCCGCAGATTGTTCAAAAACGTGCTGAAGTTGACCCCCGTTTCCCGCACGAACATCCGGCTGAAATGCTCCGGGCTGAAAGAGAGCCGCGCCGCCACCAGGGTCAGAGAGATCTTTTCCGGGTAGTGCTCCTCCAGATACTCGATGGCCATCCGCACCGGCTCCTAACAGGTGTAGGCGGCGTCCGGGCGGGCCGCCAGGGGGGAAAACTCCCTGTTCACCGCCTGCTCCAGGTGGGAAAAGTCCTCGCACATGCGGATCTCCCGGTCCACCTGTTCGATCTTCCGGTCCGCCTCCTCCGCCTCCTCCAGCGTGAAGCGGAGCATCGTGGCCACCAGGTCGCTGGCCAGCTGCTTGACCGTGTCCAGGTCTGTGGGGCGCTCGCGGCGCATCTCCTCCAGCGCCCGGTCTTTCAGCGCCAGCACCTCGGCGTAGTTCTGCCGGAGCGGCTCCCGGCTGATGGCGGTGCGCAGGTTCCGGGCGCCGCAGGAGAGGGTGTTGCCCGCCGCCTCCCGCCAGATCAGCCGCTGCTCCGGCAGGTAGAAGTGCAGCCGGCAGCGCGCCTGGGCAACGCTGAGCGCCTGGGGCAGCGCCGCCAGCCGGTAGCAAAGGTCGCTCAGCCCCACCACAAAGGGCTGGAACTCCACGTATTTCTGCCACGCCTCCACCATGGCCAGGTAGCTGTCCTCGCTTTGCAGGTTGCCCACCAGCAGCAGGTGTTCATGCCCCAGGGGCGCCATCACCAGGCAGCGCACCCCCGCCATGTCGGCGGCGAACTTGCGGGCCCAGGCCAGGTTCGTGCCTCCCCTGCTCCACGCGTCGGCGGCGAACAGCAGCCCGTCTTTCCAGCGGGCGCCCTGGCGGCGGGCCAGGCTCTCGGAGAGCGGCTCCTCCCGGGGCTCGCCGGCGGCCAGCCGCAGCAGAAAGCGCTCGGCGCGGTGGGTGTCCTCCCCCTCGGTGTCCTGCAGCCTGCGCCGCACCATGGCCGCGGCCTCCTTTCGCCGGGGCGCTTTCGCTCTTTTTTACCATTATATCAGATGGCCGCAAAGGCGGAAAGCGGGGCCGGGGCGCTGCCCCGGCCCCATGGCGCGGATCAGTATTTGCCGATACGCAGCGGCAGGGTGTCCTCGGTTTGGATCAGCCGGTCCAGCAGGCGGCGGAGCAGCTGTTCCTTGACCCGGGCGTACTCCGGGTCGTCCCAGTGGTTGACAAACTCGTCCGGGTCGTTCACCCTGTCGAACAGCTCGCCGAACCTCTCGCCCGCGTAATAGGTGAGCTTGTACTCCCGGGTGGTGATGGTCTTGGCCATCAGGCCCCAGTCGTAGCAGTTGAACTCGGTAAGGGCGCAGTCGCGGCCGGCGCCGGCGTCGCCCCGCAGGATGGGGGCCATACTCATGCCCTGCACCCCGTTGGGCGCGGGCACCCCCGCCAGGTCCAGCAGGGTGGGCAGGATGTCCACGTGCTCGGTGATCTGGGTGTAGCGGGAGCCCTTGGGCACCACGCCCGGCCAGCTCACGATCATGGGCGCCTTGATGAGGCAGTCGTAGTGGAACGGGCCCTTGAACAGCAGGCCGTGGTCCCCCAGCATCTCGCCGTGGTCGTTGGTGAACATCACCAGGGTGTCTTCCTCCAGGCCCTGCTCTTTCAGGGCGGCCAGCACCCGACCCACGTTCTCGTCCACCAGGGAGACCATGCCGTAGTAGGCGGCCTTGACCTCGCCCCACTGGTGGTCGGTGAGCCGGCGGTAATCGTATTTCTCGTTGCTGCACCCGTGCCCGGTGCGGTGGCGGCGGAAGTGGGGCGGCTTGTCCTCCAATTCGCCCTCCCGGCGCACCGGCTTTGCCAGCGCGTCCGGGTCGTACATGGTGGAGTAGGGGGCGGGGCAGGTCGTTCTGGATCTCCTTTTTGATGCCGGTGGGCTTGTTGGTGAGCACCAGGATGCGCTCGCTGAGGTACACCGCCTCCTCGATGTTGTGGGTGATGAAGATGACGGTGGTGCCGGTGTGCTGCCACAGCTTGACCAGCTCGTCCTCCAGCTTGTAGCGCAGGGAGTTGTCCAGCTGGCCGTAGGGCTCGTCCATCAGCAGCAGATCCGGCTGGGTGGCGAACGCGCGGGCGATGCTCACCCGCTGGAGCATACTGGCCGACAGCTGGCTGGGATAGTAGTTGCGGTACTCGGTGAGGCCCACCATCTCCAGCATGTCGTTCACCTGTTTTTCCATCTTGTCCTGGGGCCACTTTTTGATCTTCAAGCCGTAGGCCACGTTCTCCTCCACCGTCTGCCAGGGAAACGCGGAGTACTCCTGGAAGATGTAGGAAACGTTGTGTTTTGCCAGGTCCACCGGCTCGCCGTTGATCAGGATCTCCCCGCTGGTGAGCTGGTAGACCCCCAGCTTGGTCAGGCAGTTGAGGAACGTGGTCTTGCCGCAGCCGGTGGGGCCCACCACGCAGAGGAACTCGCCCTTGCACACGTTGAAAGAGATATCGTTGAGCACCAGCAGATCGCCGAATTTCTTCGTCATGTGGGAAACTTTAACCAGGATCTCATCGTTTTTGCTCATCTTGGGCCTCCTTACAGCGTGTCGTCGCAGATCTCTTCGATCTGGCGGCGGATCTCCAGGAATGCCGGATCGCTATACACCCGGGGCCGGGGCAGATCCACAGTGACCTCGTGTTTGATCCGCGTGGGGGTGTTGGTGAGGATGATGATCCGGTCCGCCAGGTACACGGCCTCCTCGCTGTTGTTGGTGACGAACACCACGGTGCGCTTTTCCTTTTGCCAGATCTTTTCCAGCTCCGCCTCCATCATGTAGCGGGTCTGGGCGTCCAGGTGGCCGAAAGGCTCGTCCATCAGCATGACCTTGGGGTCGTTGGCGTAGGCGCGGGCGATGCCCACCCGCTGGCGCATACCGCCGGACAGCCGGTTCGGGAAGCTCTTTTCATAGCCGGTGAGGCCCACCAGGTCGATGAAGTACTGGGCCCGCTCCCGCCGCTTGTCCTTGGGGATGCCGCGGCTTTTGGGGCCGAATTCCACGTTTCCCATCACCGTGCAGAACGGGAACAGCGCGGTGGTCTGGTAGACCACGCCCCGGTCCGGGCCCGGTGCGGTGACCGGCTTGCCGTCCACGCTCACCTCGCCGGAGGTGGGCAGCTGCAGCCCGGCGATCAGGTTGATCAGGGTGGTCTTGCCGCACTGGCCGGGCCCGAACAGCACCACGAACTCGTTTTCCTGCACGTCCAGGCTCACGTCCCGCACGACCTCGTTGCTCTTGTGTACGCTCAGGTAGGTCTTGCTCACCTGTTTGAGCGAGATGATGGGTCCCTTGCTTACTCCTCCATGATGTTCCACGAGCACAGCCTCCTCTCGATTGCGCGCATGAGGGTAGCCAGGAGCATACCCACCAGGCCGATCACGATCATGCCCACCATGACCAGTGTGATGTTCAGCGTGTCGCTGCCCCGCTGGATCATCCAGCCGCAGCCTTCCTGTGCGCCCACCATCTCGGCGGCCAGCACCGCCATCCAGCTGGTGGACAGCGCCACCTGCATCCCGGCGAAGATCTGCGGCGTGCAGGAGGGCAGCGCCACGCGGAAGAAGATGTCCCGCTCGCTGGTGCCCAGCATCCGGGCGCAGCCCACCAGCTCGGGGTCTACGTTCTGGGCGCCGGTGTAGGCGTTGAGGGTGACGTTGGTGAACGCGCCGATGCCGCACAGGATGTACTTGGAGGTCTCGCCGATGCCGAAGAACAGGATGACCAGCGAGATCCAGGCGATGGGCGGGATGGGGCGCAGCAGCTCAAAGATGGGCTTGAAGATGGCCGAGGCCCACTTGGAGGTGCCCATGGCGATGCCCAGCACGATGCCCAGCACGGTAGCGACGCCAAAGCCCACCAGCACCCGGCGCAGGCTCACCAGCAGATGGCCGGTGATCACCTGGCTGCCGATGGGGGTGTAGAAAGACTCAAACAGCAGCTTCAGCACCGCGATGGGGTCCGGGGTGGTGTTTTTCACCGGGGTAAAGGTGGTGAGCACCCACCACAGGATGAAGAAGCTGGCAATGGCGGCCACGGCATACACTGTTTTTTCCGGGTCGAACCGTTTCTTTTTCATCCGCGCCGGCCTCCCTTGACAAATTTTTTCTCCAGGGCGTTCAGGCCCACCGTGAAGATGGTGCCGATCAGGCCGATGGTGAGCATGGCCACCACGATCAGGTCGGCGCGGGCAAGGCTCCGGTTGAGCTGGATCATGTAGCCCAGGCCCTTGTTGGAGGCCAGCATCTCGGCGGCGCACAGGGTCATCCAGGCGGTGCCCAGGGAGATGCGCAGGCCGGTGAAGATCAGCGGCAGCGCGGTGGGGATGGCCACCGTGAAGAGCATCTCCCGGCGGGAGGCGCCAAAGGTTTGGGACACCCACAGGTGTACCGGCTTTGTCTGCTTGATGCCCGCGTAGGCGTTGATGACGCAGGGCACAAAGGCGGACACAAAGATGATGGCGGCCTTGGCCCCCAGGCCGATGCCGAACCAGAGGATCATCAGCGGGATCCAGGCGATGGTGGGCACCGGGCGGATCAGGTCAAACAGCGGGGTGACGAACAGGTCTACCCGGTGGAACCAGGCCATGGCGATGCCCAGGGGCACCCCCACCAGCGCCCCCAGCAGATAGCCCGTCAGGGCCACCTGCAGGCTGGCGGCGATGTGGCCGAACAGGGTGGCGCCGTCCGGGTTGGTCTCGGTGAATTTCTAGATCAGCGCCTTTACCACCTGCACGGGGCTGGGCAGCACGTAGTCGGGCTTCAGGTGCAGCACCGCGGTGCACAGGTACCACACGCCGAAAAACACGCACAGGGAGATCACCGACACGATGCCGAACTTGATGCGCTCCTTGCGTTTCTTGATGGCGTATTCGTTCAAGGGATTTCCTCTCCTTTCGGGAAAAAGAGGGCGGCAAATGCAGGGGAACTCCCGGCATTTGCCGCCCTCTGCCTTTTCAGGTCATACGGCCGGGCCGCGGGCTCAGAAGCCCAGGGCCTCCTTTACGATGGTGTTGTCCACATGGGTGGCGATCTCGGGGTACTTGCTCTCCTCCAGCAGGCCCTGGGACACCCAGAACTCGCCGGTGACCTCAACGGACTCGCCGATGGTGATGCCCTTGGCCTCCTCGCTGGTCACGAACGGGCGGGTCTCCACCTCGGTGGCGCAGGCCTCCAGGGTGGTCTCGCTGCCGTTTTCGGTGTACCAGTCGTAGAGCAGCTGGGCGGTGCCCTCGGGATCGGCCTGCAGCGCGTCACAGGCCTGGAAGAACGCCTTGGTGTAGTTCACCAGCACGTCGCGGCGCTCGTTGAACGCCTTATTGGAAACGATGATGCTGTCGTACTGGGGCACGCCCAGGGAGGTCAGGCTGGAGGTGACCACATAGCCCTCGCTCTCCGCAGTGTAGGAGGTGGGCGGGTTCAGCGCGGCCACGGCACAGTTGCCGGTCTTCAGCGCCTGGTAGGCGGAGGGGAAGTCCATGCTCACCAGCTCCACGTCGTCGGGGGTCAGGCCCAGCACTTCCAGCCACTTGTTCACGTTCAGGTGGGAGATGGTGCCGGTCTGGGTGGCGATCACCGCGCCGCGCACGCTGTCGGCGTCGCCGTACACGTCCGGGTAAGAGGGGTTGGAGCCCTTCACGGCGGCGATGGGCGAGTCGCTCTTGACCAGGGTGTACAGGCCGCCCTCGGAATGGCCGATGTCAGCGATGCAGTAGGCGCCGTAGATGGCCAGGGAGTTCACGGCGGCGGCGCTCAGGGTGCCCACCTCCCACTGGTCGGCGGCCAGCGCCTCGTTCATGGCGGTGCCGTTGGCGAAATAGACCGTCTCGATCTTGAACCCGTTGGCCACGTCCAGGCCGTTGTCGATCATGTAAACGATGGGCAGCGTGTTCAGGAACGGCATCACAGCCACTTTCAGAACGGGCAGGTCCTCGGTGGCGGCCTGGCTGCCGCCGCTGGCAGCGGGCTGGCTGGTGGACGTGCCACCGCCGCAGGCGACCAGCGAGAGCGCCATCACCAGCGCCAGCGCAAGTGCGATCAGTTTTTTCATTTGGGTCTCCTCCTTTGTGTCATTTCCTTTCGCGGGGCGTGCCGGCCGCCGCTTTTCTTGACTGAATTCTACCATGGCAAGGAAAAAAGAGAAATTTACTCTTCCGACAGCTTTTTTCAATTTTTTGACATTTTCCTGTGCAATTATGGCACAATTTACACACTTGCTTTTCTGTTTTTATTCAACGTGCCCGCATATTGGAAAGGGCGCGCCCTTTTTGGCGCCCGGCCGCGCAAAAGGCCCGCGGGCGTCGCTGAGACGCCCGCGGGCCCCTGTTTCCGATCCTTGCCTCTTAGAGAAAAGCGCCGTTTTGCCCCGCCAGCCGGCCGGCCGCCTGCTGCAGGTCCCGGAAATGCAGCGAGAAAAACTCCCGGTAGGCATCGCAGTAGTAGTTTTTCGCCCAGGTCTGCCCGGGCTGCTGCACCCGGTCGCGGGGGCAGCCGTTCCGGCACAGCGCCCGCCAGGGGCAGCGCCCGCACTCCGGGGGCACCGGCAGGCTGCGCTCCACGAACCCCAGCTGCCTGCGGCGGGCGTCAAAGGCGTCGAAGTCCTCTCGCAGAACAGAGCCCAGGGCCCACTGATCCAGGCAGTAGAAGTCGCAGGGATAGACGCTGCCGTCCGCCTCCACCACATACTGCACAGAGCACACGCCCAGCATGTTGCAGCTCTCCGGCGGGCGGCCCAGCAGGATGCTCAGCCAGTTGTCGAAATGGCGCACCGACACATACAGGCCCCGGTCCAGGTCCTTTTTCCACAAGACGAACAGCCGGTGGAGGAACTTCGCGTACTCCCGGGGCGTCAGGGAGTACGCCTGCCCGCCCCGCGCCGCGTCCAGCGGGTCCATGCAGGGGATGTACTGCTGGTAGAGGATCCCCTCCTCTTTAAAGAAATCGTAGGTGCGGGCGATATCCCTCGCCAGCTGCCGGGTGACCACCGTTAAAACGTTGCACTCCACCCCGGCCCGCCGCAGCAGCCGCAGCCGGTCCAGCACCAGCGCGTGGGAGGCTCCGCCGCCGGCCAGCGGGCGCAGGCGGTCGTGGACCTCCGCCGTGCCGTCCATCGACACCCCCACCAGAAAGCGGTTGTCGGCGAAAAAGCGCGCCCATTCCTCGTCGATGAGCAGGCCGTTGGTCTGAAAGGCGTAGGACACCGCCACATCGGGCGGGCGCTGCCCGTTGACCAGCTCCACGAAGTGCCGGAAGAAGTCCAGGCCCGCCAGGGTGGGCTCCCCGCCCTGGAAGATGAACGAGCAGCTGCCCCGGGCATGGGCCAGCGCCTTTTTCACGATCTGCGCCGCCGTGTCCGGCGACATGATCCCCCGCGCCCCCACCTGGCGGCTGGCCGCCTCGTCGGCGTAGAAGCAATAGCTGCACCTCATATTGCAGCCCGCGGAGGCGGGCTTGATCATCACGTGGACAGGCGGCATACCGCAGACCCTCCCTTTTCAGATACTGGCCGACCGTTTTCATCATACCAGACTCTTTGCCCCGGGACAAGAGCCCCGGCCAAAGGGGCGGCGCACAAAAGGGCGGGGCCGGACAAAGGGGATGTCCGGCCCCGCCTTGTTGTCAGGGATGCACCTGTGCCGGGGCGTGCGCGTCGCAGGGGGCGACCCTGCCGCCGTCCTTGTCCGCCAGGGCCTCCCAGAGCGTTCCGCGCCAGTAAAACCGAAAGCGCATCGACCTCCAGCCGGCAGGCAGCCGGGGCGAGAGGACGGGTCCGCCCGGGCCAAAGCGCAGGCCCGCGAAGCCGAACACCGCCGCCTGCCAGGTCTCCCCCAGGCCCGCCATGTGCAGGCCCTCCTTGCCGGTGTTGCCCATGACCTCCCGCAGGTCGAGATAGAGCGCTTTTTCAAAATAGCGCCAGGCGGCCTCGTCGAAGCCGTTTTGGGCGGCGAACAGGGCGTGGCTGGCAAAGCTCAGGGTGGAATCGTGGAGGCACTTCGGCTCGAAGTCCTCCCAGGCGTTTTTCTTCTCTTCTCCGGTGAAACGGTCCGGCAGGCGGGTCATCAGCAGCAGGGTGTCCGCCTGCTTGATGACCTGGTAGCGCTGCAGCCGGTCGAAGCAGACCTTGTGATAGCTGGCCTCGTCCCCCGCTTTGAGCGCCGCCGGGTCCACCGGCTCCAGCAGGTGGAAAGTGCCGTCCGCCCGCAGGCGGCCGGTGGCCGGGTCACGGGGCACGGGGATGGCCTCCCGCAGCCGCCGCCAGCTCTCGGCCTCTTCTTCCGAGAGGCCCAGGGCCTTGTAGCGCTCCGGGGCCTCCCGGCGCAGGGCCTCCGCCGCCGCCAGGGCCAGGCCCAGGTTATGGCGCACCATCTCGCCGGTGAACAGGTTGTTGCTTGTGATGCCGCAGTATTCGTCCGGCCCCTTGCAGAACAGCAGGTTCTCCCGCCCGGTGCCCGGCTCGGTGGTGTAGCGGCTGCGCCAGAAGCGGGCGGTCTCCACAAAGACCTCCCGGGCGCCAGGGGCAAAGGTCTCGTCGCCGGTGGCCCGCAGGTACTGGTCCAGGGCGTAGGCAACGTCGGCGGTGATGTGTACCTCGCTGGCGCCGATGTCCCAGCTCTCGCACTGCTCGCTGCCGTCGTAGGAGGCCATCCAGGGGTAGCGGGCCCCCGCGCCGTTCATCTTTTTCGCGTGGGCCCGGGCCTGAGGCAGGCAGTTCACCCGGTACTGGGCCAGGCTGCGGGCGGCGGGCGGGTCGGTGTAGAGGAAGAAAGGCAGCATGAACAGGTCGGTGTCCCAGAAATAGCAGCCCTTGTAGCGGGCGTGGGTGAGCCCCCGCGCCCCGATGCTCACCGTGTCGTCGCCCCCGCTGCAGCTGGCGGTGAGCTGATAGGCAAGGTAGCGCAGGGCGGTCTGGGCGTTTTCGTCCCCCTCCACCTGCACGTCCATCACCTGCCACCGGCGGGCCCAGTGCCGCCCGGCCGACGCCAGCAGCTCCGCCCAGCCCGCGCCCGGGGGCGCGGGCGCGATGCGGGGGTCTTTGTCCCGGCTGGTGAACAGGGCCGCCGTCTTTTCCACCACCAGCGGCGCGCCGGGGGCCGGCGCGGCCTCGATGACCAGGCCCATCGCCTGCCCCGGGCGGCAAAAGCTGCCGCACACCGCGCCGTTTTCGGCCGCAAAGGCCAGCTCCTGGCGCAGCTCCAGCCCGGTGGCGCGGCTGCGCCAGCGGCCGGTGAAGCTCTTTTCCCCAAACACGGGTCCCAGCTCCTCCATGAGCCGCACCGTTTCGGTGTTCTCTTTCACCTGATCGTCCGGCACAGGGCAGTTGCAGCTGGCGTCGTAGACGCCGCTCTCCAGCCGCAGGGACACCGGGGCCTCCGCCTCCACCGTGAGCCGCTGGCACAGCAGCGCCGGGCGCTGGGGGTCGAAGAAGCGCTCTTCTGTGACCAAAAGCGCCGCCGCCCCCGCTGCCAGACGATATTCCAGCCGCAGCAGGCCCTTGTCCAGCTCCAGGGTGCGGCGCACGCTGCCGCAAAGAGCGGGTTCCGCCCCTGCCACCGTGAGGTGATGCCACACAGGGGTCGGCAGGTGGATGATGTCGGTGATGCCGGGCTTGATCTCGTCGAACATGCCCGCCAGAAACAGCCCCTGCTGCACCGGGCGGGGGCAGGGGTCGCCGGCGGCGTAGCCCCGCACCCCCATGCGGCCGCCGCCGCAGAAAAAGACGCTCTCCAAAAAGTCGTCCTGGAAAGGTCCCTCCGCCCGGATGCGCCAGCCCTCCAGATGAACGTCCTCACGCATCCTCTTCGCCTCCTTTCATCGCCCGGCGCAGGGCGTAGCACACAAAGCCCGCGCAGGTGGCGAAGGCCTCGCCGGTGGTACACTCGCCGGTGACCTCGTGGATGCTCTCGCAGGCGATGCCGTTGTCCATGGGCGCGTTGCGCAAAACGGAAAGGCTCTGCTCCCCCCTGCCGCAGAGCAGGCTGTTGGCCACGCTGAGCAGCCAGGGGTGGGGCGCGTGGGGGCAGCCGATCTCCGCGATGGGGCAGCCGGCAAAGCTGTACCGGTATTCCGGCGCGCGGATCATTGCCACGGTGTTGCGCCACACCGGGTCGTCCTCTTCGCAAAAGCCCAGCTCCGCCAGCAGCTGCAAACTTCCCGGCGGCTCGTCATATACATCGCTGTTTCCCTCCAGGTCCACGCTCCAGGCAAAATAGGGCTCGCCCGCCGCGTTTGTCTTCACGCAATGCTCCCGCACCGCCCGGCGCACCGCCTCCGCCTCCCCGGCCAGGGCCGCCTTTTCCGGGCAGAGCCGGGCCAGGGCCCGCAGGGCCCGCCAGACCAGGGCGTTGTCATAGGTCAGATAGGGATACACCCGCTCGTCGTCGGTGGGCTGCAAAAAGGTCTCGTACAGGGCCGTGTCCGGATGGCGGCGGGCGGACAGCTTTTCCAATATCTCCCCGATACCGCCGCGCACGTCCTCCCGCCGGAGCAGCTCCCGGTCGCCGGTGGCGTCCACATACCGCTCCAGCGCCAGCACCGGGGCCATCAGCTCGTCCAGCTCAAAGCCCGGCTCCAGCACGGTGCCGTCGATGAAGCGGGAGTGTACCCCCAGATTGCGCCGCTGGCGGCCGAACACATAGCCCAGCATCCGCTTTGCCAGCGCCGGGTCCGCCTGCAAAACGGCGGGGAAGCTCCAAAGCAGGCTGTCCCGGTCCCAATAGGCGGCGCTCACGTAATACCGGGGGCTGCGGCTGGTCACCAGCACCAGCTCCTCGGTGTCCAGCGTGACGCCGGTGGAAAAATGGATGCAGAAAAACAGGTTGGTGTTGTACCAGCGGGTCAGGGCCTTGTCCCCCAGGTCCGCGCCGCGGGCGGCCAGCCAGGCGAGGGTGCGCGCCAGCTCGGCCTCCCAGCCCTGGCGCAGCATCTCCTTGGCGCTGGTGGCGGCGGAAACTTCCTCGTAGCCAAAGCCCCACCACACCGTGACGGCGCGGCTCTCGCCGGGGGCGAGGCGCGCCTCGTGGGCCAGCCGGTAGCGCACGCCCTTTTCTTCCTGACAAAAGTCACAATGGCAGAGCGCGTCGGCCATGGGCGCGAAGGAGAACAGCGGCGTGCCGCAGGTCATGTCGAACACCGGGCCGTCGTTCCAGACGCTGTGAAAGCAGCCCCGCCGGCCATCAATGGGCTTTTCCTCGTTGACGCAGTGCCAGGCCCCCGCCCAGCAGCCCGAAAGGCCAAAGCTCGCTTGGCACGGCCGGCCGCCGGCGTTATGCAGCACCAGCCGATAGCCAAAGCCCCGCTCCCCCGTGGGGGCCAGCAGGGTGCCCTCCACCTCGAGCGGGCCCGCCCTGCCGCAAAAGCGGGGCACCCAGAAGCCCAGCCGCTGCCAGCGCAGCTCTTCCAGGGGCGCGGCGCGGCCGTCCGCCTCCACAAAGGGCGCCATCAGGGCCTCGTCCCGGGCGCCCCGCAGGTCGATGAGCCCCTTGCAGCCCATATGTAAAAAGGTGACGTCCTCCACCGCGCCCGCCTCGTTCAGCCGCGGCACAGAGATCGCTTCATTGCCGGTGGGAAGATACTTTTCCATGCAAAACGCCCCCAAATCGATTAAGCGTTTAAACTATTCTTGATGAGAAAAGTGTACCATAATCCAGGACAAAGTCAATAGATTTTATAAAATTTCGAAAAAGTTGTTGACATTCAGTGGCCAATTCGCTATGATAAAGGTGCGATAAGAATTTAAGCGCTTAAACCATCAGACGACAGTAGAACAACAGGGAAAGGAGGAGTTCTTGTATGCGGGCCACATTAAAGGATGTCGCGCAGCTCGCGGGTGTCTCCTCCGCCACGGTCTCCTATGTGCTCAACGGCAAGCGCACCATTTCGGAGGACACCCGTCAGCGGGTGCTGGAGGCGGTGCGTCAGCTGGACTACGTGCCGGACCTGAACGCCCGGGGGCTGAGTATGCGGGACTCCAAGCTCATCGGCGTGGTGGTGCCCCAGACCGAGCCGGGCGACCGGCTGATGTTCCAGAACAGCTTTTACAGCGAGGTGCTGGGCAGCATCGAGTACCACGCCCGCCAGCAGGGGTATCACATCCTCATCTCCGCCACCGACGCCAACAAGAGCTACCTGACCCTGGCGAAGCAGCGGAACCTGGATGGCATCATCGTCATCGGCATGTACCCCAGCGAGTTCTACCAGCAGATGAAGAAGTCCCAGATCCCCATCGTGCTCATCGACAGCTACTGCAACGACTATTACTACCACAACATCCGCATCGACGACGCCTACGGCAGCTACCTGGCCACCCAATATATATTGCAGTGCGGCCACCGGGAGGCGGCGTTCTTCTCCGGGTGCATCCAGGAGAACGGCGTGATGAAAAAGCGGCTCACCGGCTATCAGAAAGCGCTGGCGGAGTACGGGGTGCCTTTCCGGGAGGAATACGTCTTCGAGGGCCAGATCGACTACGCCAGCGGCGTGGAGCTGGCGGGGAAGCTGGTGGCAAGCCGCCTGCCGGTGACCGCGGTGGTGGCCGCGGCGGACATTTTGGCCATCGGGGCCATGAAAGGCTTTTACGAGGCGGGGCTGCGGGTGCCGGACGATGTTTCGGTGATCGGCTTTGACGACCTGGAGGTCTCCCAATACCTGACCCCCGGCCTCACCACCGTGCGCCAGCAGATCTCCCTCAAGGGGCAGCGGGCGGTGGAGCTGCTGCTCAAGCACATCGCCCAGCCCGACCTGACAAAGCAGGAGGAGATCCTGCCGTTGCAGCTGGTGGAGCGGGGCTCGGTGCGCCGCCTGGGCTGAGGCTCCGGCTATGGTTTGCCGCCGGGGCGCTCCCGGCGAAAAATAAAAATGGTTTGCGCGGGTCCGGTCAAAAACACGCGCAAACCAAATGCAGACAAGAACCCGTGCAAGGCTCTTTCCGCACTTTCTATTGTACGCGAGGAGGGCCGAAAAAGCAACACAGGCAAGGAGGAGAAACAATGAAAAAACAGAAAAAGCTTTTCGCGCTCACAGCCGGCCTTCTGACCATTGCGCTGGCTTTGTCGGCCTGCGGCGGCACCCCCGCCTCAACGCCCGGCTCCCAGTCCGCCGCGGCCCCGTCCGGCGGCGGCGACACCGCCGAGCCGGTGACCATCACCTACTGCAACTTCAACGCCTCCGGCGGCAAGGAGGAAGTGCTGCAGCAGATGTACGAGGCGTTCCACGAGGAGTATCCCAACATCACCGTGGAGATCGAGACCATCGGCTTTGACGACTACTTCACCCAGATGCAGACCCGGGTGGCCGGCGGCACCGCCCCCGACTGCTACGAGCTGAACATCGAGAACTTCTCCGCCTATGCCAACAAGGGCGTGCTGGCCGAGATCACCGGCGTGGACCTTGGCCGCATCGACGAGACGGCCCTGAACGCCTTTAACGTGGGCGGCAAACAGTACGGCCTGCCGGGCAACTTCTCCAACGTGGTGCTGATCTACAACAAGGACCTGTTCGATCAGGCCCAGGTGGACTACCCCACCGCCGACTGGACCCAGGAGGACGTGCAGGCGGCCGCCGAGGCCATCCGCGCTTTGGGCGATGACATCTTCGGCTACTACCAGCCGGTTACTTACAACGAGTTCTACAAGGTGGCCGCCCAGTACGGCGGAAGCCTGCTCAACGAGGACGGCACCGCCTTTACCATCAACTCCGAGGCAAACGTGAAAGCGGCTCAGATGATGGTGGACCGGGTGCTGGAGAGCAACGTGCAGCCCACCGAAGTGCAGATGGGCGGCATGGGCGACTGGGACCTGTTCATGAGCGGGCGGCTGGGCATGATCCCCACCGGCATCTGGGCGTTCAGCAGCTTTGCCGAGGGCTGTGACTTCGCCTGGGACATCGCCGTGGAGCCCGGCGCGGACCAGAAGGCCACCGCTTTCTTCTCCAACGCCTGCGTTATCAACGCCGACAGCCCCAACAAGGAGGCCGCCGCCACCTGGATCACCTGGCTGTGCTCCAGCGACGCCGCCGCCCAGCTGCGCATCGACTCCGGCTGGGACCTGCCCGCCATCAACGACGAGGCCGCCCTGGCCACCTATCTGGACCAGACCCCGCCGGACAACCGCCAGGCTGTGTTTGATTCCCTGGACTACCTGGTGCTGCCTCCCACCATTGAGGATTACGCCCTGATGAGCGACATCATCGGCCAGAAGCTGGCCGCGGCCGCCGCCGGTTCCATGACCGCCCAGCAGGCACTGGACGAGGCGCAGGCCGAGTGCGAGGCACAGATCACCCTGGGATAAGTTTTCCGTTCGGGCGGGAGGGACGCGTGCGCCCCTCCCGCCTTTTTCTTCCCCGATCATCACCGAAAAGGAGGTCCTTGGGATGACTGTTCCCTCCAAAGCCCGCGGGCGGCTGCGGGCGGGCGGGCTGCGGTCCGCGCTGCCCTTTCTTGTGCCCAGCTTTGCCGGTATGCTGGTGTTCTCCCTTGTGCCGCTTGTCATCTCCGGCTTCATCAGCCTCACCGACTGGAACGGCCTGGACGAGCTGCTGGCCCCCGGTATGCTGGCGGAGCACTTCGTCGGACTGGACAATTTCCGGGCCATCCTGACAAGCAAGGAGTTCTGGCAGGTGCTGGGCAACACCTGCCGTTACATCGTTTTGTACATCCCCTGTATGCTGGCCGCCTCGCTGGCGGTGGCCAGCCTGCTCAGCCAGAGCCGCCGGGGGGTCACCGCTTTCCGGGTGATCTACTATGTGCCGGTGCTCACCTCCTGGGTGGCGGCCTCGCTGATCTGGAAATCGGTGCTCTCGCCCCAGTATGGCGCGCTGAATAACCTTTTGGCGCTGGTGGGCATCCAGGGCCCCGGCTGGCTGCTGGACGAGGCCTGGGCCATGCCCGCCATCGTGCTGGTGTCGGTGTGGAAAGACATGGGCTTTTTCGGGCTGATCCTGCTCTCGGGCATGATCGGCATCGACAAGGGCTATTACGAGGCCGCCTCCCTGGACGGGGCCGGCCCCTGGGCCAGGTTCTGGCGCATCACCCTGCCGCTGATGACCCCGGCCATCTTCTATGTGCTCATCGTGAGCCTTATCAACTCTTTCCAGCTGTTCCCCCAGATCATGATCATGACCGACGGCGGCCCCAACGGCGCCACACAGGTGATGGTGGAGCGCATCTACAAATACGGCTTCCGCTATTACCGCATGGGCTACGCGGCGGCGTTCTCCTGGATCCTGTTCGCCATCATCATGCTCTGCACCTTCGTGCAGATGAAAGGCCAGGAAAGGTGGGTGAACTATGACTCGTAAGCGTTTTTCCGGCACGGTGGCCTATTACGCGGTGGCGGTGCTGCTGGCGGTGATCGCCCTGGTGCCCTTTGTGTGGATGATCTCCACCTCTTTCAAAAGCCGGGGCGCGCTGATGTCCATTCCCATCGAGTGGATCCCGAAAGAGCCCACCCTGGACGCCTACTTCACCGTTTTCGAGCGATTCCCCTTTCTTCGCACCATCGGCAACAGCCTGTTCATCGCGGTGTGCTACACCCTGCTCACCCTGGTCAGCGCCTCCATGGCGGCTTTTGCGTTCACCAAGATCCCGTTCAAGGGCTCGGGCCTTTTGCTGGGGCTGTATCTCGCCACCATGATGATCCCCACCCAGGTCACCATGATCCCCCTGTTCGTGGTGATGAACCAGATCGGCCTGATCAACCATTACAGCAGCGTCATTTTGCCGGCAATCTTCCGGCCTTTCGCGGTGTTTTTGCTGGTGCAGCAGATGCGGACCATCCCCCCGGACTACATGGACGCCGCCCGTATCGACGGCGCGGGGGTGTGGCGCATCTGGCGGCAGGTGATGCTGCCCCTGTGCGCCCCCTCGCTGGCCACCCTGGCGGTGACCAATTTCATGGACTCCTGGAACGACTACCTCTGGCCGCTGCTGATGCTCACCGACAAGGCCAAGATGACGCTGCCCATCGCCCTGTCCACCCTGAACGGCCAGTACGACACCGAATACAACGTGATGATGGCGGGCAGCCTGATCTCCATGATCCCCATCATCCTCATCTACATCTTCGCCCAGAAATACTTCAAACACGGCCTGATGGCGGGAGGGGTCAAGGGATGATGCAGCGAGTATCTTTTGCCGGCGCCGGAAGCCTGGACTGGCCGCTGCCCGCCGGCGCGGCCCGGCTGACCTGGGAGACCCGGGGCGACGAAGTCCGCCTGGCCGTGGCCCTCGCCTACAACGGGGCCTACGGCATGGGCGAAAAGTACGACAGCCTGGACCAGAAAGGCCGCCGGGTAAAAAACCGGGTGGAGGAAAAGTTCTGTTTCCAGGGCGAGCACACCTACTGCCCCGCCCCCTTTTTCTGGACCGACTCCGGCTTCGGCTTTTACGCCGCCACCCACCGGGTCACCGAGTTTGCCTTTGAGGAGGAGGCCATCCGCATCCTGCTGCCCGCCGGGTGCGAGGGGGTGCTCTTTTCCGGCCGGCCGGAGGAGATGATCCGGGAGTACATGGGCCTGTTCGGCCCGGCAAAGCTGCCTCCGAAGTGGGCTTTCGGGCCCTGGATCTCCGCCAACCACTGGAACAGTCAGGCGGCGGTGGAGGCCCAGCTGGAAAACCTGCGCCGCCACCACTGCCCCGCCACGGTGCTGGTGGCGGAGGCCTGGAGCGACGAGGCCACCTTTTCCATTTTCAACGGCGCGCGCTACGCCCCGCTGCCGGAAGAGGGCCCCGCCGGCGGGGAATTCGACCTTTCCGGCGGCCCCTGGCCCGACCCGAAAGGCATGATCCGCAAGCTCCACGACGCCGGGGTGCGGTTTGTGCTCTGGCAGGTGCCGGTGTACAAAAAGCAGGGGCCGGAGGAGCCCCCCTGCTCCCAGAACGACCGGGACCGGGAGGAGGCGGAGCGGCTGGGCCTGTGCGTTCACAACGCCGACGGCACCCCCTACACCATCCCGGAGGGACATTGGTTCGCCGGGTCGATGGTGCCGGACTTTTCCAACCCGGAAACGGTGAAGCGGTGGTTTGCCCGCCGGCGGTATCTGCTGGACTGGGGCGTGGACGGCTTCAAGACCGACGGGGGCGAATTCATCTGTTCCGACGAGGTGGTTTTCGCCGACGGCTCCACCGGCGCCGAGGGGCGCAACCGCTATTGCCAGCAATACACGGCGGCCTATTCCGATTTCATCGGGCCGGACCGGGTGCTCTTCAGCCGGGCCGGCTGGGCCGGCCAGCACACCACCCCCTGCCACTGGGCAGGGGACCAGCAGTCGCAGAACTGCGAGCTGGCGGGCGCCTTGCGGGCGGGGCTTTCGGCGGCGCTCACCGGCATCCCTTTCTGGGGCTTTGACATCGCCGGTTTCGCCGGGCCCCTGCCCACCCCCGACCTCTACCGCCGGGCCACCATGCTGGCCTGCTTCTGCCCCGTCATGCAGTGGCACTCCGAGCCGGACGGCGGCCAGTTCCGGGAGCTGATGCCCGGCGGCCAGGGCAACAACGAGCGCAGCCCCTGGAACATGGAAAGCGCCTGGGCCATGCCGGGCTTTGCCGAAGAAATGGCCTTTTGGCACCGGCTGCGGATGGAGCTTTTGCCCTACCTGTACGGCGAGGCCGTCCGCGCGGCGGCCGAGAGCCGCCCGATGCTGCGGCCGCTGGTCTACCACTGGCCCCACAGCGAGCAGGCCCGCGCCGCCTGGGACGAGTTTTTGCTGGGGGAAAGCCTGCTGGTGGCTCCCCTGCTGGAGGAAAACCAGACCGGACGCGACCTCTGGCTGCCCCAGGGCGACTGGTACGCCCTTTTCACCGGCCGGCGCTTTGCGGGCGGGCAGACCGTCACGGCGGGCCCGGAGCTGACTTTCCCGGTGTTTTTGCGGGCGGGCAGCGCCCTGGTGCTGGACCTGCCCGCCGGCGCGCCGCCGGGCGCGGGCACAAACCCGGACAAGTCCGCCCCGCCCCGGCTGGTGCTGGCGGGCGACGCGGGCGAGTACGCCTGGTACGCCGACCCCGACGCGCCGCCCCTTGTCATCTGCTGGAGCGGCGAACAGGTGCAGCTGCCCCCGGGCCTGGAAAAGGCGGAGGTGGTACGATGGAGATAAAGGGCGTCATCTTCGATCTGGACGGGGTGCTCTGCTCCACCGACCGGTTCCACTTCGCGGCCTGGCAGTCGCTGGCGCAGGAGCTGCACATTCCTTTTACCGAGGCGGACAACCGCCGGATGCGGGGGGTGAGCCGGATGGAGAGCCTGGACATCCTGCTGAAAAAGGCCCCTCGGGCTTTCTCCCCCGCCGAAAAGCAGGCGCTGGCGGAAAAGAAAAACGGGCGCTACCGGGTGCTGCTGGCGGGGCTCTCCCCCGCCGACCTCGCGGCGGACACCCGCCGGGCCCTGGACGACCTGCGGGCCATGGGCCTGAAGCTGGCGGTGGGCTCCTCCAGCCGCAACGCCCGCTGCATCCTGGGCCGGCTGGGCCTGGAGGACTTTTTCGACGCGGTGGCGGACGGCACCGAGATCGCACGCTCCAAGCCGGACCCGGAGGTGTTTTTGCTGGCCGCGAAAAAGCTGGAGCTACCCCCTGCGCGCTGTCTGGTGGTAGAGGATGCCTTCGCCGGCATCTCCGCTGCCGTGGCGGGCGGCTTTGCCGCCGCGGGGCTGGGCGACGCCCGCGCCGACCCCCGGGCCCGCTTCCACCTGGCAAGCCTGGGCGAGCTCGCCCCGCTTCTGGCCGGCGTCCCGGCCGGGCGGTAAGGCCATCTGACGCCCCCTTGCGGCGGCCGGCACCTTTGCCGGCCGTCGCTTCGTTCAGCGCTGATCTTTCCCCTTTCGGATGAACCGCCGGCGGCGCAGCCCCCTCACCGCGCGGGGACGTCTGCAGCGCCGGAGGCGTTCCGCTCCATAAAAAGGTAAAAGCCGATGTTCAGCAAAATGTCCACCGCCGTGGAGGCCGGGGCGGCCAGGCCGATCTTGGTCAGGCTGGCGTTTGGCTGAATACTCATGTAGTACGCCAGGGGCAGGCGCACAAGAAGCGTTTGCACCAGCCCCTGGGTCATCACCCAGAGGGTCCTCTGGTTGCCGTTGAAGTAGCCGATCATGCTGAACAAAACGGCGGTGAGAATGGTCTCCGGCGCAAACCCTTTCAGATAGGCAAAGGCGTTTTGGATCACCGCCTCATCGGCGGAAAAGCAGCCCGCCAGCAGGTCGCCTTTCAGCAGCACAAGGACAAACACCGCGCAGCCGAACGCAAGGCCCACGCCGATGCCTGTGAACATGGAGCGCTTCGCCCGCTTCCATTTGCCCGCCCCCACGTTCTGGGAGACAAAGGAGGCCATGGACTGCATCAGCGCGCTGGGGATCAGCATGGCGAAGTTGACGATCTTGCAGGCCACGCCGTAGCCGGAGGAGGCCTCCAGGCCCAGGCGGTTCACAAAGGCGCAAAGGGCCAGGAAAGAAAGCTGGGTCAGGCACTCCTGCAAAGCCAGCGGCAGCCCGATCTGCAGGAATTTCTGGCATTGGAGATTAAAGCAAAAATCCTTTTTCCGGATGGCAAAGGGCAGCTTCTTTTTCAAGAGCAGGCCAATGGCGCACCCCACGCTGACCGCCTGCGCCAGGACCGTGGCCAGCGCCGCGCCCGCCGCGTCCATCCCGAACCCGGCCACCAGCACCAGGTCGCCGACGATGTTCACCACACAGGCCACCAGCACGAACAGCAGGGGCGACTTGCTGTCGCCCAGGCCGCGGAAGATGGCCGAGAGCAGGTTGTAGGCCACGATAAAAAAGATACCGCCGCCGCAGATACGCACATAGGCCACGGTGAGCTCCAGGGATTCCGCCGGCGCCTGCATCAGCAGTGAGATCGGCCGGGCAAAGCCCACCAGCAGGACGCACAGCCCCACCGAGATCAAGGCGAACACACAGCTTGCCCCACCCAGGACCGCCGCGATCTGCTGGGGCCTTTTTTCGCCCAGATACCGGGCGATCAAAACGGTGATGCCCGTGGCCAGCTGCGTCACCACAAAGGTGGCCAGGTTCAAGACCTGGCTTCCCGTGGACACCGCCGACAGGCCGGAGGTGGAGCCGAACCTCCCCACCACCAGCAGGTCCACCGCCCCGTAGGCGGCCTGCAGGACCAGGGCCCCCAGAATGGGGACCATGAAACGGACCAGCTTATTCAGGATGCTTCCCTGGGTAAAATCCGCCGCTTCCTTAATCAACTGAAATTCTCCTTTCGCACATGACCCTGTAAAACCGCCGGATGGTCTCGATGGTGCATCGGGCGTCCTCCGGGGAAATATCCGACAAAATGGGCGCCAGGCGCTCAAAATACAGCTCGTTGTACCGCCGGGACAGCCTTTCCCCCGCCGGCGTCACCGAGACGCAGGTGACCCGCCCGTCCCGCGGGGAGGCGCTCTTGCAAAGATAACCCTTGCGCTCCATCTCTTTCACCGTACGGGTGACCCCCGGGCGTGGGATGCGCAGGGCGTCGCTGATGTCGGATACCCTCACCTCCACACCCTGCCGCTGCAGCGTTTCAATGATATCCAGAAAATGGATGTAGTTGGGCGTGACCCCCTCGGGCAGCGGGGGGAGAAGCTCCCGGATCCGTTTGGCCTGATAGCACGCGTCCAGCAGGGCTTTGATCGTTTGGATGTCCACGGTGAGTCTCCTTTCCATATAGTTACCATTGGTAATTATATGGAGTGCCCGCCCGTTTGTCAAGGCATCGCCGCGACCAAAAGGAAAAGTGCCTGAAAAGCCGGGGCGGCGACCCAAAGGCGCGGGGCCCGCCTGCTGTTTGCAAAAGAGGCCCGCCCGCTCTTTTGGCCGCCGCGCAAATGCGATCTAATGAAAACAAACCCGGGGCGGGCCTCCCAAAAAGCCCGACCCCGACAGGAGGTTTCCATGGAACGAAAGATCGTGTTGAAGCAGGATATCCTCGTGGCCTTGTCGGAAGTCGGGGTCCGCAAGGGGCAGGCGATCATGGTGCACACCTCGCTGCGCAGCCTGGGCTTTGTCTGCGGCGGGGCGCAGGTGGTGATCGAGGCACTGACGGAGGCCGTGGGCAGCGAGGGCACGATCATGATGCCCGCCCAGTCCTGGAAAAACCTGGACCCGGCTTCCGGCGTCCACTGGGAGGAGCCGGAAAGCTGGTGGTCGCTGATCCGGGAAAACTGGCCGGCGTACGACAAGGATATCACCCCCACCAACACGATGGGGGCGGTAGCGGAGATGTTCCGCAGATGGCCCGGCGCATTGCGCAGTGACCACCCGGCCCGCTCTGTGGCCGCCTGGGGAAAGCACGCGGGATACCTCACCGCCGGCCATGACCTTTCCAACAATTTCGGGGACGGCTCGCCCATCGGAAAGCTGTACCAGCTGGACGGGCTGGTCCTGCTGCTGGGGGTGGGATACGACAAAAACACCTCGCTGCACCTGGCGGACGCGCGGGCCGAATTTCCCGGCAAGCACACCTGTGTTGAACACAGCGCGGTGATGGAAAACGGTCGGCGGGTGTGGAAGCGATACGAGACCCTCTTTGTGGGCGGGGAGGATTTTAACGAGATCGGCGCGGCTTTTGAGCAGGCGTGTCCCGTGCGCAAGGCGGCCCTGGGCAACGGGACGATCCGCCTGATGCGGCAGCGGGAGCTGGTGGATTTCGCGGTGCGGTGGATC
>DXAC01000087.1 GCA_019117205.1 Candidatus Allofournierella merdigallinarum
TGCTCCGTGCAGAAACCTTTGCCAAAAGTGTGGACGTCGCAGAGGAAGCTGTTCCCGGAACGCGGCAGGCCATCCTCTCCGGCAAGCTCAAAACCACCGACAAAGCCATTTCTGCCATTGCCAAAGCTCCGCAGGAGGAACGGCCCGCTCTGGTCCAGCAGCTTTATCAGCCAAAACCGGACAAGCCCGTGCGCTGCACTCCCAAAGGCGCCGCGGCCGCCCAGTACAAGGCCATCGAAGAAATATCCGCCAAGATGGAACAGCCCGCTGGCCCCCTTGAACAAAGCGATATTCTGGCAGAGTTGGAAGATGCCCTTCATCTCATGATATCCCGTTGGAACACCTGTCTAGCGCACAACCCGGATCATCGTTCTGCCTGCCAGACAGGCATCCGCCGTCTGGCCGAAGAAGGGGTCCATTACCTCCAGACCATGGCGCAAGATGACGCTGAACCGTCATATCAGACAGGCATTCCACAATAAATTGCAACAAACAGACATACCAGGAGGTGACCCGGTGAGGAAAACGCCCCCCATCAAAATCATTGTACACTATCCCCAGACCAAGCAGGGCAAACAGGAGCTGGCGCAGCGCCTGGCCGATGTCCACGCCGATGCCGTGGTTTCGGCCATCAACAAGCTGGACTGCCCCCTCAAACAAAAGCTGGACCTGCTGCAAGCCGTGATCGACACCACCAGGGGGACCTATCAATCCAAAAGACCTGCCGAAGCAGACCGTTAAAACAATGCGTCCCGGAGGTTCTGTTCTCCGGGACAATTCCATAAGTACGCAAATAAATCAAATTCAGAGAGCAAAGTTGTTGATTTATTGGTGTCCAATAGATATAATACATGCAGAGGTGATATCCATGAGCATCCAGGAGCGCAAGGCGCGCATCCTCATCAACAAGGCGGGCGGGAACGCCGGACCCGAGGGCAGGAACTACCGGGTCACCCTGCCTGCGGCATGGGTCAAACAGCTGGGTGTCACCAGCGCTGACCGGGAAGTGCTTTTGCAGTTTGATGGAGAGAGCATCACGATCTGCCGGGCTGCAGCCGCCGGCTACGACGGCTTTCTCGCACAGGCACGAAAGCACGGGCATGACCTTTTGATCTTATATTTTTACGACGGGGACACCCTCTGCACCAAGATCTGCGCCGACCGGACAAGCCGGCAGCTCGCCGTTGAAAACCTGACAGACGACCCGCTTGCCACCGCCTTCGGTGTCAACCGCTCCCCCAGCTGGGAGGACCTGCGCATCTTTTTGGAGAACCGCTGTATCCCGCGCCAGCGGGACGGGTTGTCCCACTACCTGGCGGAACTGGGGCTGGACCACTACGACCCGCTGGAGATCATCCGCAAAACGGCAGGGCGGATGGCGGAGGATCACTTCTGGATCAAGATTTTGGAGGGCTGATGATGTCGATCAAGCTGACCACTGGGGACCGCATCGCGGAGACCTCGTCGAAGGGCAATCAGGAAAAATGGTGGGAAAAGGGCCGCTGGTACAAGCTGGACCTGTTCGGGTACGAGGGGCTGGCCGAGACGGTCATTTCCACCCTGCTGAGGCAGACCAATGTGGAGGTGCTGGGGTTCCGGTATGTCCCTTACCGGATGGAGCGGCTTGAGGTCCACCGGCGGGTCCGAAACGGCTGCTCCAGCCCCGATTTTTTGCAGCCAGGCGAGAGTATCCTGACCCTTGCTGACCTTTTTTGCAAGGGAGTCGGCCCCGACTGGCAGGCAGCAGTGGCCCGCCAGCCCAACCTTACCGGCAAGGTGCGCTGGATGGCCGAACAGACCGTTCGGCTCACTGGCCTGCAGCGGTTTGGCGTCTACCTGACCCTGTTGTTCGAAGCGGACATGCTGTTCGGCAACGAGGACCGGCACCTCAACAACATCGCTGTCCTCCGCCGGGGCGAGGGATTCGACTACTGTCCGCTCTTTGATTTCGGGGCCGGGCTGCTCTCTAACATCCGGGACTATCCGCTGGATATTGACCCCAAGGCCCACATCCGGCTGCTGCGGGCCCGCCCGCTGGGTACCACTTTCACACGGCAGGTCCATGCGGCACAGTCCCTTTACGGCCCGCAGCTTGCGTGGCATTTTACCTCCGCCGATCTTCAAAATGCCCTGGCTGAGCCACTGACGTTCTACGCCCAGCGGGACGCCGCTTACATCGCCGAGCGGGCGGCTGTTTGTATCGAAATGCAGCAGAAAAAGATGAAGAAATAAGATTTACTGCCCGGACAGAAAATTGAGACGAAACCTTTCCTACGATTTTTCATTTTCCGTTTACACGGTTGTTACTTTATGTTATACTAAAATCATGAATATCACTTATAAGGAAAGGAGCTCTTATGCAAAAGACCCCCAACAAAGATGTTATTGCCATCTACTCCCGCAAGTCCCGGTTCACCGGCAAGGGCGAGAGCGTAGGCAACCAGGTGGAGCTGTGCCGCAGCTATATCCGCAGCGCTTATGGCGACAGCTGCGCCGACAGTGCCGTGGTCTATGAGGATGAGGGCTTCTCGGGCGGCAACCTCAACCGGCCCGGCTTCAAACAGATGATGAAGGCCGCCCGGCAGCGGCAGTTCCGGGCGGTGGTGGTCTATCGACTGGACCGAATCAGCCGCAACATCAGCGACTTCTCGGGGCTGATCGAGGAGCTCAACCGCCTCGGCATCGACTTTGTTTCGATCCGGGAGAGCTTCGACACCTCCAGCCCCATGGGCCGGGCCATGATGTACATTGCCTCGGTGTTCAGCCAGCTGGAACGGGAGACCATCGCCGAGCGCATCCGGGACAATATGCACGAGCTGGCCAAGACCGGCCGCTGGCTGGGAGGCACCACCCCCACCGGCTACACCTCCGAAGCGGTCAAGACGGTAACGGTGGACGGCAAAAGCAAACGGGCCTGCAAGCTCAAACTGATCCCCGAAGAAGCCGACATCGTCCGCACCATCTATGACCTCTACCTTCAGACCGATTCCCTCACCAACACCGAGGCAGAACTGCTACGCCGCCGCATCCTGACCAAAACCGGGCGCCACTTCACCCGATTTTCCATCAAGACCATTCTGCAAAATCCGGTCTACCTCATCGCCGACCAGGACGCCTGGCAATATTTCACGGACAGGCAAGCGGAGCTGTTTTCCGGCCTGGAAGATTTCGACGGGGTACACGGCATCCTGGCCTACAACCGCACCGACCAGGAAAAAGGCCGGGCTACCATCTATCTGCCGGTCAGCCAGTGGATCGTCTCGGTGGGGCAGCACCCGGGGCTCATCCCCGGCAAGACCTGGGTGCACATCCAGGAGTCCCTGGAGCGCAACAAGTCCAAGGCCTACCGCAAGCCCCGCAACAACGAGGCCCTGCTCACCGGGCTGCTCTGGTGTGCCTGCGGCAACCGGATGTACCCCAAGCTCTCCAAGCGCCTCACCCCCGAGGGCAAACCGGTCTACACCTACGTCTGCAAATTAAAGGAGCACAGCCAGCGTGCTCTGTGCAACCGGCGGAACGCCAGCGGCAACCAGCTGGACGCCGCTGTGATCGAGCAGGTCAAACATCTGGCCGACGACAACAGCACCTTTATCCAGCAGCTGGAAAAGAGCAAGCGTTTTTACACCGGCGGCCGCGACGCCTACGCCAGCCAGCTGGAAGACTTACGGAGCCAACAGGCCGAGGTGGAACGCAAGCTCAACGCGCTCATCGACTCGCTGGCCGACTTTGCCCACAGCGATGCGGCGGTCCATGTCAAAAAGCGGATCGAGGAGCTGCACGCACAGCAGGCCAGCCTGGACACCCGCATCTCCGAGCTGGAAGGGCTGACCAGCCAGCACGAGCTCAGCAGCGCCGAGTTCGACATAATGCGCCAGCTCTTGGTCACCTTCCAGAGCAGCATCGATAACATGAGTGTCGAGCAGAAACGTACCGCCATCCGCACAGTGGTGCGCAAGGTGATTTGGGATGGAGAATATGCCCATCTCATCCTGTTCGGCGCAGTGGAGGATCAGCCCGACGCCCCTGTCCTCTCGGGCGGCGATGCCACCGATGAGGACCCGGCTTCCCTGAAAGCCTTTGCAGATATCGAGTACGAGGAAAGCGACGCGGAAACCCAGTCTGACTCTGCCGCTAAAACCTCTTGGGGAGAGGATAGCAAATGAGATACGGATGCAGTTCCGCCGCGAAAAAAAGGCCGGGCCCACCGTTTCCCTGCAGGAAACGATCGACGCCGGCAAAGAGGACTCGGCCCTGACCCTCTCGGATCTGTTGCAGGACAGCGCCTGCAT
>DXAC01000088.1 GCA_019117205.1 Candidatus Allofournierella merdigallinarum
CGGGCGCTTTTCCGCCGCAGCCCCCAAGGGCAAGGCAGGCGGCCAGCGCCAGGCAGACGGCGCGCAGGCGCAGCTTCATGTGGGGCCTCCTCCTTTTTTTAAAATGTTCGTTCCAGGCGGGTTCTATTGTACCACACAAACGGATATTTTAAAAGGGGAAAGGCCGGCGGGCCCCGGTTTCGCAAAGGGTTTACAACTTTTTCACACTCGGCGGCGGGGGGCGTGGTATAATAATTATGACAAAAGCATTACGAAGCGTTCCGGCGCTTCAGGAAAAGAGGTTTTGTGCGTGAACATCCTGTTCTTTCTCACCCCGAAACAGGACGTTGCCTTTCTTTACGACGATTTCACCCTGCGCCAGGCCCTGGAAAAGATGGAGTATCACCGCTATTCCTCCATCCCCATGCTCAACCGCAAGGGGGAGTATGTGGGCACCATGACCGAGGGCGACCTGCTCTGGGCCATCAAGAACCAGGGCATCCGCATCGAAAACGCGGAGGACATCTCCATCCGGGACATCCCCCGCAAGCGGGACTACCTGCCGGTGACGGTGAACACCCAGATGGACGAACTGGTGGCCGCCGCCATGACCCAGAACTTCGTGCCGGTGCTGGACGACAAGCACAGCTTCATCGGCCTGGTGAAGCGGGGCGCCATCATCCAGTATTGCTACGACCAGTGCCGCGCCGGCGGGAAATGCCGCGCCGGCCGAAAAAATCTCTCCACAGAAAGAAGAATGCAGGATGCCCTTTGAGAAGATCGAACTGTCCGCCCTACAAGCCGAGCCCTTTGCCATGATCGGCAAACAGTGGATGCTCATCACCGCCGAAAAGGGGGGCCGGGTGAACACCATGACCGCCAGCTGGGGCGGCCTGGGGGTGCTGTGGGGCCAGGATGTGGCCTTTGTCTTTATCCGGCCCCAGCGGTACACCAGGGAGTTCGTGGAGGCCGCCGGCCGCTTCACCCTGAGCTTTTACGCCGAGGAGCACCGCCCGGCGCTGGCCTGGCTGGGCAAGGTGAGCGGCCGGGACGAGGACAAGATCGCAAAGGTGGGCTTTGTCCCCCGGGACTTTGACGGCGCGCCCGCGTTTGAGCAGGCGGACACGGTGCTGGTGTGCAAAACGCTGTATGCCCAGCCGCTGGACCCCGCCTGCTTTGTACCCGGCTGCGACGCCGACAGCCGCTGGTACCCGGACAAGGACTACCACACCATGTACGTGGCCCGGATCGAGGCGGCGTACCGCAAAAGCGAGTGAGCGCGAAAGGAACCGCAACAGGGCCGCCCCCGGCAATGCCGGGGGCGGAAAATTTTCCCGGCGGCGCTTAAAATCCCGATTATCGTACCTATATTCGCCTATACTGTAAGCAGAGGGCAGGGGGAAAGGCCCCCGGCCAAAGCCGAAACAGAGAAAGGCGGGAGTCGGACAATGGAGTACGAGATCCGGTATGTGGGCAGCCATGTGGAGGTGTACAGCGCCAGCGGCAGTTTTCTCTTCAGCGCGGACACCGCCCGGGAGGCCATGGAAGAGCTGGCGGGCTGACGGCCCGCAGGGCATACACAAAGCGCGCCGCCCCCTGCCGGGGGCGGCGCTTTCTTTAATGCTGTTCCGGCAAAAGGCGGCCGGGACCCGGGCGCTCAGCCCCGGGTGCCCTCGATGGCGCTGTCGTGGCTCCAGCCCTGCAGGTCGGTGGGGGTGAGGTTTTCGGTAAAGGCGTCGCTGGCCTTGAACGCCTCCCAGTCGGCGGCGGCGGCGGCGCTGCGGATGGCGGTGCCGTCGAGAAAAACGTCCGCCCAGGGGTTCGCCGGGTCGGGGTCGGTGGGGTCCCAGCCCCGCAGGGTCTCGTCCGCCGGGTCGATGTACAGGGTCTCCGGCTTGCCCATGGGGCCGGGGTTTTCGGCGTCGTCGTAGATCACCACCGGCGTGCCGATGGGGCAGTTCTCAAAGATCCAGCGCACGTCCACCACCGCCAGCCGGATGCACCCCAGCGAGGCGGGGGTGCCCAGCTTGTTGAACTCGTCGTATTCCAGGTCGTCCTTGTGCTGGGTGTAGTAGGGCACGCTGTGGAAGAGGTAGGGCCCGTCGATGCGGGTGGCGTACTGGCCGTAGCAGGGCCCCGAGAGCAGCCGCCAGTGGTAGCTCACCGGGGTGGAAAAGCTGCCGGTGGGGGTGTCCGCCCCGCCGCTGCACACCATGGCCATGTAGGGCGTCGAATAGCTGCCCGCGCCGTTGTCGGCGTACACCGTCACGCAGCTGGCCGCCCGGTTGACGCACAGCAGATAGGGGTAGCCCTCCTGCACCGCAAAGGAAAAGCCCTCAAAGCCCGGCTGGGCGGGCAGCCAGGCCATGAAATCCGCCGCCGCGTCCGCCCAGAGCTGTTCCGGGTCCGGCGTGGCGGTGGGAGCCGCCGTGGGCGTGGGGGCCGGGGTGGCCGCCGGCGCCGCGGAGGAGGCCGGGCCGGCGCAGCCCGCCAGCAGCCCCGCGCAGACCAGCGCCAGGATCGCTCGTTTCATCGCAAAAACTCCTTTCGCCGCCCCGGCGCAGGGGCCGTTCGGGCGGACGCTTACAGTGTACCCCATCCGCCCGCCCGGCGCAAGGGGGCGGGCTTGACGCACAGTAAAAAGTATGCTAACATTAGATGATTTAAGACGCAGGAAAGGGGCCGGCAGACCATGACCCACCGTTTTACGCAGCCCGGGTGCTTCGGTTCGTCCGCCGGTGACTTTTCCGCCCATTTGCCTTGACTTTTCCTTTTCGGGGGAAAAGTTTTTTTTTACCCAAACGGGCGGCGGGGCCGCCCGCCGAAAGGAGCGCACCGCCCATGCTGCTGAAAAACGCCCGCCTGGCCTCGGGCCAGCCGATGGACCTTTTGCTGAAAGACGGCCGCATCGCCGCCATGGGGCTGGACCTTTCCGCCGCCGGCGAGGAGGTGCTGGACTGCGCCGGCCGCACCCTGCTGCCCGCCTTTGTGGATTTGCACTGCCACTGGCGCACCCCCGGCTTCGAGCACAAGGAGGACATCGCCACCGGCTCCGCCGCCGCCGCCGCGGGGGGCTACGCCTTTGTGAACCTGATGCCCAACACAAAGCCCGTCTGCTCCTCGGCGGACATCGCCCACCGGGTGATGTCCGAGGCCGAACGGGTGGGCCTGTGCGGCGCGAACCAAACGGTGAGCATCACCGAAAACTTCGACGGCCATACCCTGGACCACCTCAAGACCCTGCCCGAGGACCTGAAATTCATCACCGAGGACGGCAAGGGCGTCCAGTCCGGCGCGGTGATGGCCCGGGCCTTCGCCATCGCCGCCCGGCGGGGCCTTGTCATCATGAGCCACGCCGAGGACATGGACATCTCCCCCTGGGACTACCGGCTGGCGGAGAACATCGAGACCATCCGCAACCTGCACCTGTGCGAGTACTACCGCGCCCGGCTGCACATCTGCCACGTGAGCACCAAGGAGGCGGTGGAGGCCATCGGCGCGGCCAAATGGAAAGGGGTGCCGGTGACCTGCGAGGTCACCCCCCACCATCTGTGGTTCGCCGATCTTGACTATCGGGTGAACCCGCCCATCCGCAAGGCCGAGGACGTGGCCGCCCTCATCGAGGCCATCCGCCTGGGTGTGGTGGACGCCATCGCCACCGACCACGCCCCCCACACCGACGAGGAAAAGGCCGCCGGCGCGGCGGGCATGGTGGGGCTGGAGACCGCATTCGGCGTCTGCTACACAAAGCTTTGCAGGGAGAACGGCCTGCCCCTGGCGCGGCTGGCGGAGCTGATGAGCACCACCCCCGCCGACATCCTGGGCCTTGCCGGCCACGGCCGGGTGCTGCCCGGCTGCGCGGCGGACCTTGTGCTGGTGGAGCTGGACACCCCCTATACCGTGGACAAAAACGCCCTGCACTCCAAAAGCCGCAACTGCCCCTACCACGGCGCGCAGCTCTTCGGCCGGGTGGACCTCACCCTCAAGGGCGGCAAGGTCACCTGGAAGCGGTAATACAAAGCGTTATAATTTAATTAAAATATACAAAATCAAAGGAGCGGAAGCGTTATGTTGACCAACATGGACAAGCTGTACGAGGCGGTGGCCGCCCGGGGCCCGGTGTGCGTGGGGCTGGACACCGACTTTTCCTACCTGCCCGAGGGCTTTGCCAGGGCGGAGCTCACCGCCGGGGAGAACATTGTGCGGTTCAACAAGGCCATCGTGGACGCCACAAAGGACGTGGCGGGCTGTTTCAAGGTGCAGATCGCCTATTATGAAAGCCTGGGGCTGGACGGCATCCGCGCCTACAAGGAGACGCTGGACTATGTGAAAGCCGCCGGTATGCCGGTGATCGCGGACATCAAGCGGGGGGACATCGCCAAGACCGCCGAGATGTACGCCAGGGCCCACTTCGAGGGGGACTTCGAGGCGGACTTCATCACCCTGGCCCCCTACATGGGCCTGGACTCCATCCGCCCCTACCTGCCCTATGTCACCGGCGCGGGCAAGGGCCTGTTCGTGCTGGTGCGCACCTCCAACCCCGGCGCCAAGGACTTCGAGTACGAGAAGCTGGCGGACGGCCGCCACGTCTACGACATGGTGGGGGACAAGCTCCACGAGCTGGGCCTGGAATGCATGGGCGAAAAGGGCTATTCCAGCCTGGGGCTGGTCATCGGCGGCACCCACATCGAGGAGGCGGCGGAAATTCGCGCCCGCTACCAGGACAGCTTCTTCCTCATCCCCGGCTACGGCGCCCAGGGCGGCACCGCCGACGACATCGCCCGGTATCTGGACAAGCGCAGCAACGGCGGGGTGGTGAACTCCAGCCGGGCGGTGCTGCTGGCCTACAAAAAGCAGCCGGGGGTGGCCTTTGACGAGGCGGCCCGGAACGAATGTGTCAAGATGAAGGAGGCCATTGCCCATGCCTGCAACAGCCTGTGAGGTAAGGGTGCTGGCCCACAGCGCCGCGGCGCCGGGCATCCGCCTGCTGACGGTGGCCTGGCCCCGGGCGGACAAGGCGCCCCACGCGGGCCAGTTCTTCATGCTGCGCTGCTGGCCGGACACGGCGGCCCCCCTTTTGAGCCGGCCCATCAGCGTCCACCGCTGGGACGAAAGCACCGGCGCGCTGGAATTCCTCTACGAGGTGCGGGGTCAGGGCACCCGGCTGCTGTCGGCGCTGGAGCCCGGCGACCTGCTGCTGCTCACCGGCCCCTCGGGCAACGGCTTTGACGCGGCCGCCGCCGCGGCCGCCGGAAAGGTGGCGGTGGTGGGCGGCGGCATCGGCACCGCGCCGCTGTACCAGCTGGTGCGGGAGCTGGCCGCCGCCGGCTGCCGGCCGGACCTGTACGCGGGCTTTCGGGACGAGCCCTATGGCCTGGAGAAATTCTCCCCCCTCTGCCGCCGGGTACACCTGGCCACCGACAGCGGCAGGGCGGGCTACCACGGCCTGGTCACCGGCATCTTCCACCCGGAGGAGTACGACCTGGTGCTCTGCTGCGGCCCCGAGCCCATGATGAAAGCGGTGGCCGCCCAGTGCGAGGCGGCGGGGGTCAAGTGCCTGGTGAGCCTGGAAAAGAAGATGGCCTGCGGCGTGGGGGCGTGTCTGGGCTGCACCTGCCACACGACCGGAGGGGCCAAAAGCGTCTGCCGGCACGGCCCGGTGTTCGACGCAAAGGAGGTGTTCGGCCGGTGAGCGACCTGCATGTGGACTTTCTGGGCAAGCGGCTGGCCGGGCCGGTGATCGCGGCCTCCGGCACCTTTGGCTACGGCGAGGAATACGCCGACATGTTCGATTTGAAAGTGCTGGGAGGCGTCTGCTCCAAGGGCCTCACCCTGCACGGCAAATACGGCAACGAGGGCGAGCGCCTTTATGAGACCAGCGCGGGGCTCATCAACTCCATCGGCCTGCAAAACCCCGGCGTGGCCCACTTCATCGACGAGGAGCTGCCTCGGATGCTGGCTTTGGGCACCGCGGTGTTCGCCAATCTGGGCGGCGGCTCCATCGAGGACTACGAGCAGGGCGCGGCCCTGCTGGACGCCACCGCCGTGGACTTCATCGAGCTGAACATCAGCTGCCCCAACGTGAAACAGGGGGGCATCGCCTACGGCATCCGGGCGGACAGCGCCAAAGAGGTGGTGAGCCGGGTGCGGGCGGCCACGAAAAAGCCGCTGGTGGTCAAGCTCAGCCCCCAGGCGGAGGACATCCCCCGCATGGCCGCCGCCTGCGTGGAGGCGGGGGCGGACGCGCTGAGCCTGGTGAACACGTTCCAGGCCTGCGCCATCGACCTGGAGCGCCGCAGGCCGGTGTTCAACAACATCTTTGCCGGCCTCAGCGGCCCCGCCGTCAAGCCCATCGCCCTGCGGATGGTCTGGCAGGCGGTGGGCGCGGTGGATGTGCCGGTGATCGGCCTGGGCGGCATCACCTCCGGGCTGGACGCGCTGGAATTCATCATGGCCGGCGCGGCGGCGGTGCAGGTGGGCACCGCGAACTTCATGGACCCCCGGGCCTGCGGGCGCATCACCGCCGAGATCGGCCGGTGGATGGACCGCCACGGGGTAAAGGACCTTTCCGAGATCCGGGGCTGCGCCCGGATGTGAACCAAAAAACAAAAGGAGCGACGAAGATGAGCAACGCGGTGGAAATTCTGAAAGAGTGCGAGGCCTTTCTGGAGGGCCATTTTCTGTTGAGCAGCGGCCGCCATTCCAGCGCCTACTGCCAGATGGCCTTTTTGCAGCAGTATCCCGACAAGTGCGCGGCGGTGATGGCCCCGGTGGCGGAAAAGCTGAAAGAGCTGAACGTGGACGTGGTGGTGGGCCCCGCCATGGGCGGCATCGTCTACGCCTACGAGCTGGGCCGCCAGCTGGGCAAGCGGGCCATCTTCACCGAGCGGGTGGACAACGTGATGACCCTCAAGCGCTTTGCCATCCACCCCGGCGAGCGGTGCATCATTGCCGAGGACGTGGTGACCACCGGCATCTCCAGCCTGGAGACCAAGCGGGTGATCGAGGAGGCGGGCGGCGTGTGCCTGGGCATCGCCTGCGTGGTGGACCGCACCAAGGCGGACGCCCCCAGCCCCATCCCCATCCTGGCCAGCGCCCTCAAGCTGGACCTGCCCAACTACGCCCCCGAGGCGTGCCCCCTCTGCGCCGAGGGCAAGCTGCCCCTGGTACACCTGGGCAGCCGCAAGATGAAAGAGCAGGCAAAGCAGACCCTGTAAACCCCACAAAAGGACCGAGGCATTGGAATGAACAAGTTTTGGGGGCATCTGTCCACCATCACCTATCACAAATGGCTGGTGTTTTGCTACTGCCGGCGGCTGGGGCTTGTGCGCCAGGGGCTGTGCCACGACCTCTCCAAGTACAGCCCGGCGGAGTTTTGGGTGGGGGTGAAATATTTCCAGGGCGACCGCAGCCCCAACGACGCCCAGCGCCGCGCCGAGGGGTGCAGCACCGCCTGGCTGCACCACAAGGGCCGCAACCGCCACCACCTGGAGTACTGGATCGACTACGACCCGGCGGGCACCGGAAACCTCATCGGCAACGAGATGCCGGTGAAGTATGTGGCGGAGATGCTCTGCGACCGGCTGGCCGCCAGCCGGGTGTACCTCAAAGAGGCCTACACCGATTCCTCCGCCTGGGAGTACTACCAGCGGGGGCGGGACCACTACATCCTCCACCCCAACACCCGCGCTTTGCTGGAAAAGATGCTGCTGCTGGTGCGGGACCAGGGGGAGGAAAAGGCCTTCGCCGTTATCCGGCGGGAGATACTCCACCGCTGATCTTTCAAGGGAAAAAAGGCCGCCCGGCGGCCGGCTGCAAGGGAGGTATTGCGCGCAATACCTCCCTTGTGTTATGATAAAAAAAGAAAAACGGCTTTGCGCCCGCCGCCCGGCGGCGCTTCTTTTTCACCGGGGCAAAAACTGACCAATAAATTAACAAGGCCCGGCGCGCGCCCCGCCGCCGCTTGCAAAAAGGAGGGACCCCCATAAAAAAACTCACCGCCCTGCTGGCCCTGCTGGCCCTCTGCCTGCTGGCCGCCCCCGCCGCCTTCGCGGACGGGGTGGAGGTGAAATATCTGGACAAAGACGGGACAGAACAGACCTGCCCCAGCGCCACGGTGGTCACCAAAGAAGTAACCACCTGGACGGACACGACAGATGCCCACGGTTGGTATGTGGTGAACAGCACCGTGGAAATCGGCACCGCCGCCGACCCAATCCCTGTCACCGTGGAGGGCGATGTGCGCCTGATCCTGGCGGATAACGCCTCCCTCACCGTCAACGGCGGCATCCTGGTGAACGAGGGCAACTCCATCACCATCTACGCCCAAGAGAGGGGCACCGGCGCCCTCACCGCCACCGGCGGCATCTTCAGCGCCGGCATCGGCGGCGGGTATAAAGGCTCCGGCGGCGATGTGACCGCCACCGGCGGCCACCGAGGCCCCCGCGGCGGCGGCCGAGGCCACCCCCTCGCCCAGCCCCGAGGCCCTGCCCGGTGAGGCCGTGCCCGAGGAGGCGGCTCCCGCCCAGGGCCAGGCGGGCCCCGCCTGGCTGCTGGCCCTGCTGGCGCTGGCGCTGGTGGCAATCTGCGTGGCGCTGGTGCTGCTGCGGCGCAAACGCCGCGAGGGCGGGGAGTAACGCCCCGGCGAACGGCGAACAAGGTTCAAAACCAACAAGGCCCGGAGCCTCCTGAGCGGCCAACGCTCAGTGAGGCTCCGGGCCTTTTGTGTTGCTGTTTTGGCGCCGGTTTTTGTGGTCAGACGGTGGTCGGCTGGGCGGCCTCGGCTTCGGTGGGGCCTGCCGCTTCGCCGGGGGCGGGCGCGGGGGCTTCGGCGGCCTTTTTCGGCGCGGCCTTCTTCGCGGCGGGCTTTTTGGCCGCCGGTTTCTTCGCCGGGGCTTTCTCTGCCGGGGCGGCTTCGGCGCTTCCGTCCGCCGCGCCGCCCTCCGCCGCTTTCTTGGGGGCGGCTTTCTTCGCGGCGGGCTTTCTGGCGGCCGGCTTTCTGGCGGCCGGCTTTCTGGCGGCCGGCTTTTTCGCCGGGGCCGCCTCGCTCACCGCGGGGGCGGCGGCGCTTTGGGCCGGCGCGTCGGGCGCCTCGGGGGCGGCGTCAGGGGCCTCGGGAGCTGCCTGGGGGGCGCTCGCCGCAGGGGCCCTGGAGGCCCGGCGGGCGGGGGTCATGCCCTCGGGGCGGCGGCCCTCCTCCAGGGTGCAGTAGTCCTCCAGCAGCAGCTTGTAGAAGTCCACCGCCGGGGGCAGGGCCAGCACCGACAGGTTCTCCGCCGCCGCGTGGATGCTGGCGTGCTGCTGGTGGTTGATCTCCAGCGGCGCGAAGCGCAGGGCGTTGTCGGTGACCTCCTTGTAAAAGCGGGCGTCGGTGCCGCCGGTCATGATATAGGGGCAGACGTCGTAGCCCGGGTAGACCCTGGCCATCGTCCGCTCCAGCAGCCGGAACGGGGCGGCCTGGTAGCTGGCCACCGGAGGCACCTGGTCCTTGTAGATGACCTGGGCCTCTACCCCGTATTTCTTCGCCAGCTTTTCCAGCACGGTGATGCTCTCGTCGGTGGGCTGGTGGGGGATGCAGCGCATGTTGGCGGTGACGTAGGCCTCCTGGGGCAGCACGTTGAGCCCGTCGGAGCCCTTGGCGGTGGTAAAGGCGCAGGTGGTACGCATCATGGCCGCCGCCAGGTGATTGACGCGGGGCAGCACCAGGCACAAAAGGGGCTCAAACAGCCACAGGTTGCCCAGGGCCAGGCGCATACCGAACTTCATGTTGGGGGCCATGCGGCGGAACATCTCCCGCAGGGTGGGCGAAAAGCGCGCCCGGAACGGGTAGTGCTTTTCCACCCGGCAGATAAGCTTTGCCAGCCGCGCCAGGGCGGTGTTCCGGGGCGGGGCGCTGGCGTGGCCGCCCTCGTCTTTTGCCACCAGCTTCACGTCGGCGTAGCCCTTTTCCACCACGCCCACCATGCCGTAGCGCCCGCGCACCCCGGCCATGGGGCCCTCCATGATCATGCCGCCCTCGTCCAGCAAAAGGCCCAGGTGTACCCCGTGCTCTTTCAGCCAGGCGGCGGTGGCGGGGGCGCCGTCGCCGCTCCACTCCTCGGTGCAGCTGGAGGCGATGTACACGTCGCACTCCGGCTGCCAGCCGCTTTCCAGCAGCTCCTCCACCGACTGCATGATGCAGAACAGGCTGCCCTTGGTGTCCACCGTGCCGCGGCCCCACACCGCGCCGTCGGCAATGTCGCCGGAGAAGGGCCCGTGGGGCCATTCGCCCTCGGCGGGCACCACGTCCTGGTGGCTCATCAGCAGGATGGGGGGCTTCTGGCCGGGGGCGGTGCCGGTGATCTTATACAGCAGGCTGCCGTCGAACTCCATGATCTCCGCCGCCCGGTGCAGCCGGGGGAAAGTGCGCCGCAGCAGCTTGTGGAACGCGGAAAACTTGCGCCGGTCCGCCTGGTCGCGGCAGGACACCGTCTCGCAGCGCACCAGCTCCGCCAGCTTTTCGGCGTAGCCCTGCGCCCGGGCCATGTCCGCCTCCGGGAACTGGGCGGTCACCGCGGCGGTGGGCTTCATCCGGGCCGCGCGCACCGCCGCCACGGCCACCAGTGCCAGCACCAGCAGTACAAGGCCGCCCACAGCCCACAGGATCCAGACAGGGTTCATGGAAAACGCCTCCTCCTGCGCCGGCAGAAAATGTCTGCCGGCGGTAAACTTCCATACAATTTCAGTATAGCATATCCGGCCCCGGCGGGCCAGACCCTTTGCCCGCCGGCCGCAAATTTTTTCCCGGCGGCAAAGCCGCCTATTGACAAAAGGCGGCGGGTGAAGTATCGTGTTAGTGCAGTGGAGACCTTTTGCGCGCACACCGCGCCCAAGGCCGCCGCTTTTCTTATGTTTTGGAGGGCACGGGGCATGGGCAGCAACATCACTTCAGGGGTCATCTGGAAGCAGATCCTCCTGTTTTTCTTCCCCATCTGGCTGGGCACCTTTTTCCAGCAGCTGTACAACACCGCCGACGCGGTGATCGTGGGCAACTTCGTGGGCAAGGGGGCGCTGGCGGCGGTGGGCACCACCGCGGTGGTGCAGAACCTGCTGGTGGGCTTTTTTGTGGGGGTGGCCAGCGGCGCGTCGGTGGTCATCAGCCAGTACTACGGCGCCCGCCAGGGCAAAGAGGTGCAGCGGGCGGTACACACGGCCATGTGCCTGGCGCTGATCGGCGGCGCGGCCATCATGGCGGTGGGCTTCGCCGCCGCCCCCTGGGCCCTGCGGCTGATGAACACCCCCGCCGACGTGATGGCGGACGCGGTGCTCTACCTGCGGACCTGCTTTTTGGGCATGATCCCCAGCCTTGTGTACAACATGGGCACCGGCATCCTGCGGGCGGTGGGCGACTCCCGGCGGCCCCTCTACTTCCTCGTCTGCGCCAGCCTCACCAACATCCTGCTGGACGTGGTGCTGGTGGCGGGGCTGGGCCTGGGGGTGCTGGGGGCGGCGCTGGCCACCGTTGCCAGCCAGTGCGTGGCCGCCGTGATGACGGTGCTCAGCCTCACCCACACCACCGCCTGCTACCGGTTCGACCCGGCCTTCCTGCGGCTGGACGGGGAGATGCTGGCCCGGATCGTGCGCATCGGCCTGCCCGCCGGGCTCCAGTCGGTGATGTACTCTTTGTCCAACAGCGTGGTGCAGGCCAGCGTCAACGTGTTCGGCACCGACGTGCTGGCCGCCTACACCGCCTACGGCAAGATCGACAGTGTCTTCTGGATGACCATGAATTCCTTTGGCCTGTCCATCACCACCTTTGTGGGGCAGAACTTCGGCGCCGGCCAGTACGACCGGGTGAAAAAGGGCATCCGCCAGTGTATCCTCATGGCCTTTGCCGCCACCGGGCTGCTGGTGGCGGTGCCGCTGGTGTTCGGGCGCTTCCTCTTCGGGCTGTTCGTGCAGGACGCCCCGGTGATCGCCCAGGGCATGGTCATCCTGCGGTATGTGGTGCCGTTCTGGCCCACCTATGTGCTCATCGAGATCCTCAGCGGCTCTATGCGGGGCGCGGGGGACTCGCTGGTGCCCACCGTGATGACCAGCCTGGGGGTGTGCGTCACCCGGGTGGTGTGGCTGCTCACCGCGGCGGTGTTCCTCTGGCCCACCCTGCAGGGGACCCTGGCCTGCTACCCCATCAGCTGGTCGCTGACCAGCCTTTTGTTCCTGGCCTACTACCTCCAGGGCGGCTGGCTGCGCCGGCGCATCCGCGCCCGGGAAGCGGGCGGGCAGCAGCCCGCCTGAAAAAGCGGCGTCGCCGCGAAAGGACGATGAACCGCGCAGAAAAAAGGCCCCGGCGCTGGCGCGCCGGGGCCTTGGCTTTGTTTTGCGTCACTTCTGCTCCAGGGTCTTGGAGAAGCTGTCTTTCAACGTCACCGCCCGGTTGAAAACGCCGGGGTGCTTCGAGTCGGCGGTGAAGTAGCCCATGCGGACGAACTGGAACGTCTCGCCCGCCTTGACGTCCGCCAAAGCGGCCTCCAGCTTCGCGCCGGGCAGCGCGGTGACGCTGTCCGGGTTCAGGTAGTCCTTGTAGTCCGCGCCCTCGGGCAGCTCGCCCATGTTCTCCTGGGTGAACAGCTTGTCGTAGAGGCGGACCTCCGCGTCCACCGCGTGGGCGGCGCTCACCCAGTGGATGGTGCCCTTTACCTTGCGGCCGTCGGCGGGCATACCGTTGCCGGTCTCCAGGTCCGCGGTGCAGCGCAGCTCGGCCACCTCGCCCTTTTCGTCCAGCAGGACCTCGTCGCATTTCACGATGTAGGCGCCCATCAGCCGCACCTCGCCGCCGGGCTTGAGCCGCTGGAACTTGGGCGGGGGCGCCTGGGCAAAGTCGCTGCGCTCGATGTACAGCTCGCCCGAAAAGGCCACCTTGCGGGTGGAGTCGTCGTTCGCCGCCTTGTTGGGGTTGTTGGGGATGTCGAAGTACTCCACCTTGCCGGCGGGGTAGTTGGTGATGGTGAGCCTGATGGGGTCGGTCACCGCCATCCGCCGGGGGGCGCTAAGCTCCAGCTCGGTGCGCAGGCAGTGCTCCAGTAGCCGGTAGTCCACCAGGCTGTACACCTTGGAAACGCCCGCCTTTTTCACGAATTCAAAGATGCTGGAGGGGGTGTAGCCCCGGCGGCGCAGGCCGCACAGGGTGGGCATACGGGGGTCGTCCCAGCCGTCCACGATGCCCTTTTCCACCAGCTCCCGCAGGTAGCGCTTGCTCATCACCGTGTTGGACACGTTCAGCCGCGCGAACTCCCGCTGGATGGGGAAGGGCCCCAGATGCAGGTTGTCGATGACCCACTCGTACAGCGGCCGGTGGTTCTCAAACTCCAGGCTGCACATGCTGTGGGTGATGCCCTCGATGGCGTCCTGGATGGGGTGGGCGAAGTCGTAGAGCGGGTAGATGCACCAGGCGTCGCCCTGGCGGTGGTGGTGGGCCCGCACGATGCGGTAGATGGCCGGGTCCCGCATGTTCATGTTGGGGCTGGCCATGTCGATCTTGGCCCGCAGGGTGCGGCTGCCGTCGGCGAACTCGCCGGCGCGCATACGGCGGAACAGGTCCAGGTTCTCCTCCACCGTGCGGTCCCGCCAGGGGCTGGGCCGGCCCGGCTGGGTCAGGGTGCCCCGGTACTCCTGCATCTCCTCCCGGGACAGGTCGCAGACGTAGGCCTTGCCCTCTTTGATGAGCTGCTCGGCGTACTGGTAGCACTGCTCGAAGTAGTCGCTGCCGTAAAAGATGCCGCCGGTGGGCACGGCCCCCAGCCACTGCAGGTCCTCCTCGATGCTCTTGACGTACTCGTCGTCCTCCCGCACCGGGTTGGTGTCGTCGTAGCGCAGGTTGAACTTGCCGCCGTAGGCGGTGGCGATGCTCCAGTTGATCCAGATGGCCTTGGCGCTGCCGATGTGCAGGTAGCCGTTGGGCTCCGGCGGGAAGCGGGTGTGGATCTCTTTCACCCGGCCCTCGGCCAGGTCCGCGTCGATGATCTCGGTGAGAAAATTGCTGGGCTTTTCCATTGTCTGCCCCTCCTCCAAGGCTGTGAAGCGGCCGCCCTGAAAGACGCCGCCTTTGTATCTGTACTATTTTACAGGATTTTTTTGCCGATTGCAACATAAAACCCCCGGCGGGGTTTGACAAAAAACGCGGGTTTATGTTACCTTATTAGCGATAATGGGGCGTTGTGCGGTTTTATCGCCCCCCTTTCAGACCCTGTGCCGAGGGAAAACCGGCCCGGGGCCGCAAAAATTCCGGCCCGCGGCCCTTTCGCCCGGGCGGACACAGGAAAGTGCAGGTCTGTTCCGTATGCAACACAACAACAAACCCTCCAGGCCGAAATTCACCCCCCTGTTCCAGGTGCCGGACTTCAAGCCCCGGGAGTTCGCCGTCTGGGCGCTGCTGCTCAACCTGGGGCTGTTCTTCTCGGCGGCGGGCATCCATCTGTTCAAGACCCCCAATCACTTCGCCATGGGCGGCACCAGCGGCGTGTCCATCATCCTGGCCACCCTCTGGCCGGGCCTCAACGTGGGCGGCGCGCTGTTCCTCATCAACGCCGCCCTGGTGGTGCTGGGCCTTGTCTTTCTGGGGGCAAAGACCATGGGAGTGACCATCTACTCCTCCTTTGCCCTGTCCGCTTTCGTCTCGCTGCTGGAAAAGGTCTACCCCATGAGCGCCCCGTTCACCGACGACTCCCTGCTGGAGCTGTGCTTCGCGGTGGCCTTGCCCGCCATCGGCAGCGCCATCGTCTTCAACGTGGGGGCCTCCACCGGCGGCACCGACATCGTGGCCATGATCCTGGCAAAGCACACCGGCCTGGAGGTGGGCCGGGCGCTGCTGTTCAGCGATGTGGCCATCACCATCTGGGCGGGCAGCATCTACGGCGTGGCCACCGGGCTCTACTGCCTGCTGGGCACCTTTGCCAAGACCTTTATGGTGGACGGCATGATCGAGAGCATCAACCAGCGCAAGGTGATCACCGTGATCTCCGCAAAGCCCGACGAGATCCGGGACTTCATCCTGAACCGGCTCAACCGCAGCGCCACCGTGTACACCGCCAGGGGCGCCTACACCGGCCGGGAGGAGCAGGTGTTCACCACCGTGCTCACCCGCCGGCAGACGGTGGCCCTGCGCAACTACCTGCGCCGCACCGACCCCACCGCCTTTCTGACCATCGTGAATTCCTCCGAGATCGTGGGCAAGGGCTTCCGTGCCCTGTGATGAAAAAACTGGAAAGTTTCAAAATTTTTCACATTTTTATGGTATAATCCGTCTGTTTGCGCCGGCGAGGCCGGCGTTTTTGAAAGGAAAGAGGAGATCAAATGCGCGTTGGTCTGGACATTGGTTCCACCACCATCAAATGCGTGGTGCTCAGCGACGCAGACGAGGTGGTTTTTGACACCTACGAGCGGCACGGCAGCCACATCACCGAAAAGGCTCAGGAGATGCTGAGCCGCATCCACACCGAGCAGCTGGGGGGCAGGTCCGCCTACCTTGCCATCTCCGGCTCGGCGGGCATGGGCCTGGCCGAGAGCTGCGGGGTGCCCTTTGTGCAGGAGGTGTTCGCCACCCGCGTGGCGGCAAAGCGGCTGGCCCCCGGGGCGGACGTGATCATCGAGCTGGGAGGCGAGGACGCCAAGATCCTCTTCCTCACCGGCGGCACCGAGGTGCGGATGAACGGCAGCTGCGCCGGCGGCACCGGCGCTTTCATCGACCAGATGGCCACCCTTTTGAAGATGAGCCCGGAGGAGCTGAACGCCGCCGCGGGCACCGCCACCAAGACCTACACCATCGCCAGCCGGTGCGGCGTGTTCGCCAAAAGCGACATCCAGCCCCTGATCAACCAGGGGGCCGCCGCCGGGGACATCGCCGCCTCCATCTACGGCGCGGTGGTGAACCAGACCATCGCCGGCCTGGCCCAGGGGCGGGCCATCAAGGGCAACATCCTGTACCTGGGCGGGCCGCTCACCTTTAACAGCGTGCTGCGCCAGACCTTTGACAAGACCCTGGGGGTCAAGGGCGACTGCCCCGAACACAGCCTGCATTTCGTGGCTCTGGGCGCCGCCTTTTACGCGGACAAGGAGTTCAACCTGGCCCAGGTGGCCCAGGCGGTGGGCCGCAACGCCGGCGCCGGGACCTGGGCCAGCGAGCCGCCGCTTTTCAAAAACATGGAGGAGTACGAGGCGTTCCACGCCCGGCACCTCAAGGCCAGCGTGCCCCATCTGCCCTTTTCGGCGGACTGCGGCCCGGTGCACATCGGCATCGACTCCGGCTCCACCACCGTGAAGCTGGCGGTGATCGACGAAAACGCCAACCTCTTGTTCACCAGCTACCAGCCCAATCTCGGCAACCCGGTGCCGCTGGTGAAAGAGGTGCTGGAAAAGCTCTATGCCGACCATCCCGGCCTGGAGGTGGCCAGCGTCACCACTACCGGCTACGGCGAGGCGCTGATCCAGCACGCTTTCGGCGCCGACGCCGGCGTGGTGGAGACGGTGGCCCACTTCACCGCCGCCCGCCATTTCCTGCCCGAGGTGGACTTCATCATCGACATCGGCGGCCAGGACATGAAGTGCTTCAAGATCGAGGACGGGGCCATCAGCGACATCTTTTTGAACGAGGCCTGCTCCTCCGGCTGCGGCAGCTTTTTGCAGACCTTCGCCGAGGCGCTGGGCTACGACGTGAAAGAGTTCGCGGCCCTGGGCCTGTTCGCCGACCGGCCGGTGGACCTGGGCAGCCGCTGCACCGTGTTCATGAACTCCAGCGTCAAGCAGGCCCAAAAGGACGGCGCCTCCATCCAGAACATCTCGGCGGGGCTGTCCATCAGCGTGGTGAAAAACGCCCTGTACAAGGTCATCCGCGCCTCCAGCCCCGAGGAGCTGGGCCGGCACATCGTGGTGCAGGGGGGCACGTTCTACAACGAGGCGGTGCTCCGCGCCTTTGAAAAGGAGATGGGCGTGGAGGTCATCCGCCCGGACATCGCCGGCCTGATGGGCGCTTTCGGCGCGGCGCTCCACGGCCGCGCCACCGCGAAGCCCGGCCAGAAGAGCACCGTGCTGGGCCCCGAGGAGCTGGCCGCTTTCACCCAGACCACCCGGGCGGTGCAGTGCAAGGGCTGTACCAACCACTGCCAGCTCACGGTGAACACGTTCACCGGCGGGCGGCGGCTCATCAGCGGCAACCGGTGCGAGTTCCCGGTGAGCGGCGGGGCCGCCGGCGGCGACGACGCCCTGAACCTCTACCGCTACAAGCAGAACCTGCTGGCCGGCTACAAGCCCGGCCCCGGCCCCCGTGGCCGCATCGGCATCCCCCTGTGTCTGAACATGTACGAGCTGCTGCCTTTCTGGCACGCGTTCTTCACCTCTTTGGGCTTTGCCGTCATCACCAGCCCGGTGAGCGACCGGGCCCTGTACACCGCCGGCCAGGCCAGCATCCCCAGCGACACCGTCTGCTTCCCCGCAAAACTGGCCCACGGCCACATCAAGGCCCTCAGCGGCATGGGGGTGGACGCCATCTTCTACCCCTGCATGAGCTACAACCTGGACGAGCACCTGGGCGACAACCACTACAACTGCCCGGTGGTGGCTTATTACCCCGAGGTGCTGGAGATCAACTGCCCCGAGCTGGCCTCCATCCCCTTTATCAACGACTTCGTGGGGCTCCACCGGCCGGCGGACTTTAAAAATAAAATGTATTTTATCCTTAAAAAATACTTTAAGGATATCACAAAGGAGGAGGTGGCCCGGGCCGCCGACCTGGGCTACGCGGAATATCACGACCACATGCAGCGGCTGCGGGACAAGGGCGAGGAGATCACCGCCGCCGCCCGGGCCGCGGGCAAGCGGATCGTGGTGCTGGCGGGCCGGCCCTACCATGTGGACCCGGAGGTGAACCACGGCATCGACGCCCTGATCTGCCGCCACGGGGCGGCGGTGCTCACCGAGGACAGCGTCTCCTGGAAAGTGGAGAAATTCCCCACCACCGTGCTGAACCAGTGGACCTACCATTCCCGGCTGTACGCGGCGGCGAAATACTGCACCACCCAGCCGGACATCGACCTGGTGCAGCTGGTGAGCTTCGGCTGCGGGGTGGACGCCATCACCACCGACGAGACCCGCAGCATTTTGCAGACGGGGGGCAAGCTGTACACCCAGCTGAAGATCGACGAGATCACCAACCTGGGCGCGGTGAACATCCGGCTGCGCAGCCTGTTCGCGGCGCTGGACGAAAAGGACAGAAAGGGGGAGCGGTGAGATGGAGAGCGGACACGTTCGTTTTACCAAAGAGATGAAGAAGACCCACACCATCCTCATCCCCAACATGGCCCCGGTGCAGTTCACCCTGCTGCAGGCGGCGCTGGAAAAGGAGGGCTACCGCACCGAGGTGCTGGGCAACTGCGGCAGCCAGGTGGCCCAGCTGGGCCTGAAATACGTCCACAACGACACCTGCTACCCGGCGCTGCTGGTCATCGGCCAGTTTCTGGACGCCCTGAACAGCGGCAAGTACGACCTGGACCACACCGCCCTGCTCATCACCCAGACGGGGGGCGGCTGCCGGGCCTCCAACTACATCCATCTGCTCCGCAAGGCGCTGGCCCGGGCGGGCTACGGACACATCCCGGTGGCCAGCCTGAACTTCTCGGGGCTGGAAAAGGACTCGGGCTTCCAGATGACCCTGCCCATGCTGAAGATGGCGCTGGCGGCCATCATCTACGGGGACCTGCTCATGGCCCTGCACAACCAGACCGCCCCCTACGAGCTGGAGGCGGGGGCCGCAGCGCGCCTCACCGACCAGTGGCTCGCACGCCTCTACGAGGACTTTCTGCAAGGCCGGAACACCGGCGCGGGGGCGATGAAAAAGCTGTTCCCCGCCATCGCGGCGGACTTCGCGGCCATTCCGGTGAAGCGGGTGCCCAAGGTGAAAGTGGGCGTGGTGGGCGAGATCTATGTGAAGTATTCGCCCCTGGGCAACAACCGGCTGGAGGAGTTTCTGGCAAGCGAGGGGTGCGAGGTGAACCTGCCGGGCCTGTTGGGCTTTGTGCAGTACTGCATCAGCAACACGGGCGACACCGTGCGCTTTTACGGCGGCTCCAAGGCCGCCGTGTGGGGCTCGGAGGCGCTGCTGAAGTACATCGACGGCATCGAGCGGGCGGCGGGCGCCGCCATGAAAGCGGCGGGCTACCACGCCCCCGCGCCCTTTTTGGAGCTGCGGGAGATGGCCAACGGCATCATCAGCCGGGGCAACAAGATGGGCGAGGGCTGGCTGCTCACCGCCGAGATGGTGGAGCTGGTCACCAGCGGCTACGAGAACATCGTCTGCGCCCAGCCGTTCGGCTGCCTGCCCAACCACATCTGCGGCAAGGGGGTCATCAGCCGCATCCGGGCCATCTACCCCCAGGCCAACATCACCCCCATCGACTACGACCCCAGCGCCACGCCGGTGAACCAGGAGAACCGGATCAAGCTGATGCTCAGCGTGGGCAAGGAGCGGCTGGAGGAGGCCGCCGCCCCCGCCGCGCCGGCGCTGGCCGAGCCGGTGACCGCCGGGGAAAAGGCCGTGCCGGCCTACCTGTAAACAAGGACAAGACAGGGCGGGCGTTTTGCCGAACGCCCGCCCCGCTTTGCGAGAGGAAGGAGAAACCATGCCCCAGCTGATCGTATTTGACATGGAGTGGAACATGGGCTACGCCCCCAGGACTTTCCGCTACCAGGGCGCGGAACAGACCCTGCGGGGGGAGATCATCCAGATCGGGGCGGCCAGGGTGGAGGCGGGCCGGATCACCGACACCTTTACCGTGCTCATCCGGCCCAAAATTTTCCCGAAGCTCCACCATCATGTGGCCAAGGTCACCGGCCTGACCCAGAAAGACCTGGCGGCGGGCGTGCCGCTGGCCGAGGGCCTGCGCCGCTTCATGGACTGGTGCGGCCCCGACGCGGCGCTGGGGGAGTGGGGCCAGGACGACGTGCCGGTGCTCAAGCAAAACCTGGTGCTGGCGGGGCTGGACGAAAGCTGGCCCCGCACCTGGTACGACCTGCAGCGGGCCTTTTTGAGCCAGCGCCCCCGGGCCGAGGGGGAGAGCATGACCCTGGAGAGCGTGGTGGAGCGGCTGGGGCTGGAAAAGGACGAGGCCTTTCACGACGCATTGGCGGACGCGGTGTATACCGCCCGGGTCTGCCTCACCATCGACCTGGACAAGGCCCTGGCGGAATACCCCGGCGAGGAGCGGCAGCTGGAGGAGCTGCTCTGCCCGCCGGACAAAAAGCGGTCCGGCTTCACCCTGTGGCGGGGCTATGTCGACGGCGAAGCCTGGCTGACCAGCGAGGAGATGCGCCGGGCCGCCTGCCCGGTGTGCGGCGCGCCCCTTGCCCCCGACCCGGAGGACTGGTGGCTCCGCAAGGGCAACAACAGCCTGTGCTCCATGGGCAGCTGCCCCGCCCACGGGCCGGTGATGATCTGGCTGCGGCGGATGCGCTCGGACGGGCTGCACCACACATTCGCCCGGGCCACCGAGCCGGCGGACGAGGCGCTGACGGCCCGCTGGCAAAAGGAGAAGAAAGCCGCCCTGGCCCGCGCCAAACGCAGGGCGGAGCGGGAGGCGGCCGAGGCCGCCGCCGCGGCCGCCGAGCGGGTGAAAAACGCCGGACGGTAAAAACAAAAAGCACGGGAAATTTTCCCGTGCTTTTTTGTAATATCCCGGCCCTGGAAAGAGTCTTATGGTCACGACAGGGGAAAGGAGGCGGCGGCCCGGTGGAGTTTGAGGAAATCTACAAAGCCTATTTCGGCCCGGTCTACCGCTATCTCCTGCGCCTTTCGGGCAGCGAGCAGCTGGCGGAGGAACTGACCGCCGAGACCTTTTTCCGGGCGCTGCGGGCGGCGGAGCGCTTTCGGGGCGAGTGCGAGGTGCGGGTCTGGCTGTGCCAGATCGCCAAAAACGCCTACTACACCCACCAAAGGAAAAACAGCCGGGCCCGCCCCGCCGACGAGGCGCTGCTGGGGCAGCTGCCCGACCCCGCCCCGCCCCCGGAGGAGACAGCCGCCGACCGGGACCAGGCGGCCCGCCTGCGGGCCATCGCGGAGGAGCTGCCCGAGCCCTACCGGGAGGTCTTTCACCTGCGAGCCTTCGGGGAACTGCCCTACAAGGACATCGGCGGCTTTTATGGAAAGACCGCCAACTGGGCCTGCGTCACCTGCCACCGGGCCCGGGAGATGATACGCCGCCGCTGGAAGGAGGAAGAGGGATGAAAAACGAGTGCAGCATCGTGGGGGACCTGCTGGCCCTCTGGCTGGACGGGCTGGTGAGTGAGGACACCGCCGCCTTTGTGGAGGAGCACCTGGCCCGCTGCGCCGCCTGCCGGGCCCGGCTGGAGGGCCTGCGCGCCCCCGCCCCAGACCCGCAGCGGGAGGCGGCGGAGGAGGCGCGGGCCTTCCGGGCCTTTGCCGCCCGGTGGAAGAAAAAACGCCGCCGGGCGCTGGCGGCCTTTGCCGCCCTGGCCCTGGCCGCCGCAATGCTGGCGGCGTGCCTTTTCTCTCTTCTCACCTTCGGAACGGCGAATTTTGCGTCGGCGGCGTGGGGCCTTGCCCGGGTCACCCTTCTGAACGAGCCCTGGGCGGAGATAGCAAGCGAGCCCAAAGTGGTTCTGGCCGCGCCGGACGCCCACATCACCGACTATATGGCCGGGCGTGGCTTTGCCGAAAACGAACAGGAGCGGATGGGCGCCCTGCGGGTCTTTGAAAAGGACGGCGTTCAGGAACGTGTTTTGTGCGGCGTAAACCGGTACTTTGCCCGATGGGTCTGGTAATAAAAAGAGAGGGGTGCGCGCCCGGCACAAAGCCGGGCG
>DXAC01000008.1 GCA_019117205.1 Candidatus Allofournierella merdigallinarum
CAGCAGCTGATTCAGGGTCTGCTCCCGCTCGTCGTTGCCGCCCATGCCGCTGCCCGCGTTGCGCTTTTGGCCGATGGCGTCGATCTCATCGATGAACACGATGCAGGGCGCTTTCTCTTTGGCCTGCTTGAACAGGTCGCGGACCTTGGAGGCGCCCATGCCGACGAACATCTCCACAAACTCAGAGCCCGACATGGAGAAGAAGGGCACCCCCGCCTCGCCGGCGACGGCCTTGGCCAGCATGGTCTTGCCGGTGCCCGGAGGGCCCACCAGCAAAACGCCCTTGGGCATCGACGCGCCCACATCGGTGTACTTTTTGGGGTTGTGGAGGTAGTCCACGATCTCGGCCAGGTTCTCCTTGGCCTCATCCTCGCCGGCCACGTCGGAAAAGCGGATGCCGTCCGAGGACTGGACGTAGACCCGGGCGTTGGACTTGCCCATCCCGAAGGACATGCTGTTCTTGCCGCCCATCTGCTCCATCATCTTTTTGCTCATATACTGCCCCAGCCCGATGAAGATGGCCAGCGGCAGCACAAAGGACAGCAAAAAGCTCAAGATGGGCGAGCCCTGGTCGCTGACGCTGTCAAAGGTGGCGCCGGCTTCGTGCAGCCGCTCGGTCAGGGTGGGGTCGTACATGGCCCCGGTCTGGTAGAGCTGGGTATTGTCCTTGTTGGTAAAGGTGATCTCGGTGCTGGTGACCTCCACCACACCGACGTCTTTTTCCTCGATCATATCCATGAAGGTGCCGTAGTCCACCTCGTCGATCTGAGGCCGCATCAGCATGGGCGATACGATCAGATTGAACAGGAACAAAATGGCCAGCACCAGAACATAGTAGTAGATCAGAGGTTTTTTGGGGCTTTTGACTTCTTTCATCGTCGGTCTCCTCCTCTGGGTTTCATAGGGCGCAGGTTGTACGGCAGCGTACAATCCGCTTACAAACTTAGTATAGTCCCCTCATGCGGCACCGGCGTGTATAAATTGTTAAAAATGTGATAACAAGGGGAGAGAGGAACGTTCCTGCGCGGCTGCTTGACAATCCTGCCTGCCTGCGCTATACTGAATACAGAAAGGGTGCTGCCGGACAAACGGTAGCCCTTTGGTCCGGTCAGAGAAGTAACCGCACGTGTGGGCTAGACAGGGCGGTTACTTCTTTTTATTGTCTGTGATTCCGTTCGATCTCGATGATCTGAAGGACCAGTCCAATGATGCCAACGATCAAAATGCCGGTTTGAATCAAATCGGAAAATGTAACCATGGCCAAGTCCTCCTTTCCTATGCAGTCAGGAGAACCAAGAAGCGCCCCTGACCGCACAAAGTCGGACCAGAGGGGACAACCGCTTGCCGTTTATCGACAACACCCAACAAAAGAATAGCATACCTACAGACAAATGACAAGAGCCTCTGCCAGAATGGACGGAGGCTCTTGTTGTTTATAATAATGTTGTTTTTATAAATCTCAAGCGTTTTGCGTGTGATCGTGCGGTAAAAGATGAATATATCTTGATACAATTACTGCACCGTCTCGAACTGGCTGTTGTAGAGCCTGGCGTAAAAGCCGCCCCGGGCCAGCAGCGCGTCGTGGGTGCCCTGCTCCACGATCTTGCCGTCCTGCATCACCAGGATGATGTCCGCCTCCCGGATGGTGGACAGCCGGTGGGCCACGATGAAGCTGGTGCGGCCCTCCATCATACGGGCAAAGGCCTTCTGGATGCGCACCTCGGTGCGGGTGTCGATGGAGCTGGTGGCCTCGTCCAGAATCAGCATGGGAGGCAGGCAGAGCATCACCCGAGCGATGCACAAAAGCTGCTTTTGGCCCTGGCTGATGTTGCCGCCGTTTTCGGCCAGGACGGTGTCGTAGCCCGCCGGCAGCCGCTGGATGAAGCTGTGGGCGTGGGCGGCTTTGGCCGCCGCCACGATCTCCTCGTCGGTGGCGTCGGGTTTGCCGTAGGCGATGTTCTCCCGCACGGTGCCTGCCCGCAGCCAGGTGTCCTGCAGCACCATGCCGTAGCTGCCCCGCAGGGAGGCGCGGGTGGCCTGGCGGATGTCGGCGCCGGCCACCCGGATGCAGCCGCTGTCCACGTCGTAAAAGCGCATCAGCAGGTTGATGAGGGTGGTCTTGCCGCAGCCGGTGGGGCCCACGATGGCCACCCGCTGGCCCGGCTGGACGTCCAGGCTGAAATGCTCGATCAGGGGCCGGTCGGGCAGGTACCGGAAGGAGACGTCCTCCAGGGCGACCCGGCCGTCCGGATGCAGGGTGAGGGCGCCGGGGGCTTCGGGCGTTTGGTCCTCGGCGTCCAGCAGGGCAAACACCCGGGCCGCGCAGGCCAGGGCGTTCTGCAGCTCGGTCACCACCCCCGATATTTCGTTGAAGGGCTTGGCGTACTGGTTGGCGTAGCTCAAAAAGACGCTCAGCTGGCCGATGGTGATGCCCCCGGCCGCCGCGTAAAAGGCGCCCACCAGCCCCACGCCGGCGTAGACGATGTTGTTGACAAAGCGGGTGGCGGGGTTGGTCAGGCTGGAAAAGAAAGTGGCTTTCAGGCTCACGTCGGCCAGCCGCTCGTTCACCTCGTCAAAGGCGGCCAGGCTCTCGGCCTCGTGGCCAAAGGCCTGCACCACCTTCTGCCCCTCGATCATCTCGTTGACCAGGGCGGTCTGCTCGCCGCGGACGGCGCTCTGGCGGTGGAAGTAACCGTAGGAGTGGTTGGCGATGAACCCCGCCACCACCAGGCTGAGGGGGGTGATGAGGACCACCACCAGCGAGATCAGCACGTTTTCCCGGAACATGAACAGCAGGGTGCCCAAAATGGTCAGCAGCCCGGTGAACAGCTGGGTGAAGCCCATCAGCAGGCCGTCGGCAAAGGTGTCCACATCGGCCACCATCCGGCTGACGATGTCTCCGGCGGGGTGGCTGTCCAGGTAGGACAGGGGCAGGGACTGGATCTTGTGGATGGCGTCGTTGCGCAGGTCCCGCGTGACCGAGAAGGTGATCTTGTTGTTGCAGACGCTGAGCACCCACTGGGCAAAAGCGGCCAGGGCCGTCACGATCAGGATGTGGAGCAGGATGCCCGGCACCCCTGCCCGGTCCACCTGGCCGGGGCCCAGCATCCGGTCGATGGCGTCGCCGCACAGCAGGGGGATATACAGCTGGGCCCCCACGCTGCCGGCGGCCACCAGCAGGCTGGCCGCCACATAAAAGCGGTAGGGCCGGATGTAGGCCAGCACCCGGCGCAGGGCCGCCCGGCTCTCGGCGGTGGAGAGGGGGTTTTTCCGGTTGGGTTTGCTCATGCGGGGGCGCCTCCTTTCACAAGCTCGGACGGCTTTTTGAACTGGCTCTCGTAGATCTCCTGGTAGACGGGGCAGCGGGCCAGCAGCTCTTGGTGGCTGCCGCAGCCCACCATGTGGCCGTCGTCCAGCACGATGATCCGGTCGGCGTGCTGCAGGCTGGCCGCCCGCTGGCTGACGATGAACACCGTCATGCTGCCGGGCAGGGCCGCGATGGCCTTGCGCAGCGCCGCGTCGGTGGCAAAGTCCAGGGCGCTGGCGCTGTCGTCCAGGATCAGGATGTCGGGCTTTGCCACCAGGGCCCGGGCGATGGTCAGGCGCTGGCGCTGCCCGCCCGAAAAGTTGCGCCCGCCCTGCTCCACCGGCTCGTCCAGGCCCAGGGGCTTGGCGCGGACAAAATCGGCGGCCTGGGCCGTCTCCAGGGCGGCCCACAGCTCGGCGTCGGTGGCGGCGCGGTTGCCCCACAGCAGGTTGGAGCGGATGGTCCCGGTAAACAGCTGGGCCTTCTGCATCACGGTGGCCACCCGGCCCCGCAGCAGCTCCCGGGGCCAGGCCGAAGCCGGCCGGCCGAACAGCTCCACGCTGCCCTCGGTGGCGTCGTAGAAACGGGGAATCAGGCTGACCAGGCTGGACTTGCCCGCGCCGGTGCCCCCGATGATGCCGATGGTCTCCCCCGGGCGGGCGGTGAAGGTGATGCCGGTCAGGCTGGGGGCGCCGGCCCCGGCGTAGGTCAGGCCCGCATGGTCGAAGCGGACGGCTTCACCGGCCCGGCGGCTGTCCGCCTGGCCGGTGACCACCGCCGGGAACGCCATGCCGGGCCGGGTGTCCAGCACGGCCTGCACCCGGCCGGCGCTGGCCCAGGCCTTGCTGATCTGGACGATGAGATTGGCCAGCTTGACCAACTCCACCAGGATCTGGTTCATATAGTTGACCAGGGCGATCAGGTCTCCCTGGGCCATGCCCCCCGCGTCGATCTCGATGGCGCCGGTGTACAGCAGGGACACGATGGCCAGGTTGATGAGCACATAGGTCAGGGGGTTGGTCAGGGCCGACAGGTGGCCCACCTTCAGCTGCAGGCCGGTGAGCTGGTCGTTGGTCTGCTCAAAGCGCCGGGTCTCGCTGGCCTCCTTGCCAAAGGCGCGCACCACCCGCACGCCGGTCAGGTTTTCCCGGGTCAGGCCCAGCACCCGGTCCAGCCGGCCCTGCACCTTGCGGTAGAGGGGGGACGTCACCGCCATGATGCTGAACACCACCACCGACAGCGCCGGGATGGTGACCACGAAGATCATCGCCGCCCGGGCGTTGACGGCAAAGGCGCAGACCATGGCGCCCACCACCACAAAGGGGCTGCGCAAAAACAGCCGCAGGAACATGTTCAGCCCGCCCTGCACCAGGTTGATGTCGCTGGTCATCCGGGTGATGAGGGTGGAGGTGCCGATGGTATCCATCTCCGAAAAGCCCAGGGACTGGATGTGGGCAAACAGCGCGTGCCGCAGGGCGGTGGCGTAGCCCACCGCCGCCTTGGCCGAAAAATACTGGGCGGTGACGCTGCACCCCAGGCCCACCATGGCCAAAAGCAGCAGCAGGGCGCACCGCGTGAGGATATAGCGGGCGTCGCCGGCCGCGATGCCCACATTGACGATGTCGGCCATGACCAGGGGGACCAGCAGGTCGAAGCAGGCCTCCAGCATTTTGAACAGGGGGGCGATGACGCTCTCCTTTTGGTAGCCGTTCAGATAGACAAGCATCCGTTTCAAGTGTAAAACGCTCCTTTCCCGGGGCTGTGGATGGCAGATTGCGCGCGGTTATCTTTCATTATACCGCGCCGCGGGGGCAATTACCAGATGAAAACGCCGCTTTTGGCAAAAAGCAGGCCGCACCCCGCCGCAACCGGTTGAGAAAAGGCGGAAATCCTGCTATACTAAAACGTACAAGAGAGGGAGGGACGCCAAGCCATGCCAAGCGGGAAAAAGCACATCCGGTACCGGCCGGTCAAAAACCGGAAAAAAGCCCCGGCGGGGGGCCTGCGCTACGGGCCGGTCTTTACCGGGTGCCCGGCGGTGGAGCTGGCCGTCGAGCGGCTGTACCAGGCCGGCGACGCGCAGCGGGAGGAGCGGTTCTGGGGCCTGGTCAAGGGGCTGAACTACGCTTTGCAGATGCAGACCCATGTGCTGGTGCCCGTCCGGCTGACCCCCGAGGGCAGCCAGGGACAGTTCAGCTGGGCGTCCCACCCCATCCCGCCCGAAAAGGCCGGGGGGCTGGAGCTCTGGGCCCTGAGCACCCCCAAGGGATACAAGGTGCTGCCGGCCTTTACCCGGCCGTCGGAGGCGGACGCCAGCCCCGCCACCCTGGGCCTGCCCATGGCCGAGCTGCCCCTGCAGCAGGTGATGGAGGAGACCCTGCAGCGGGAGGACCTGAACGGGATGGTCCTCAACCCGTGGGGCCGGTCGGCCACGCTGGACAAAGGGCTGCTGCGGGGGCTGCTCTACGCCCACGGCCCCGAGGACGCCCCCGGCGAGGCCGAGGCCCGGCAGGGCCGCCAGCTTGCCGCCCAGGGCCGCTGGGCCGAGGCCGAGCCCCTCTTTGCGGCGTCGGCCGCCCTGGGCTGCCCCGAGGGGCTGCGCCGGCTGGCCGGCTGCTACGACACGGGCCGGGGCATCGGCCGGGACCGGCGCAAGGCCATGACCCTGTGGCGCAAGGCCGCCGCCCAGGGGGACGTGCTGGCCCAGGTGGCCATAGGGGACCGGTACGCGGCGGGCACCGCCCGCACCCCCGGCGACCCCGGCAAGGCCCTGATGGCCTACCGCCGGGCGTGCGCCATGGCGGAGACCGAGATGGACATCACCACCTGGCCGGTGCTCTGCCTGCGGATGGCCGGGGCCGAGGCCGGCGCCACCGACAAGGAGCAGGCCGCCCGGCTGCTGGCCGAGGCGGTGCACGGGCTGCACCTCCTGTGCAAGGAGGAAGAGGACGCCGAGGCCCGGCAGGAGCTGGCCCGGGCGGTGGCCGCCCTGGCCGACTGCGCCCGGGAGATTTACGCCGGGGCCGCAAACCTGCAGGAGCTGCTCCAGAAGCTGGCCGCCCAGCTGAACACAGAATCTTTACATTTCAACTGAAAAAGCGCCACAATCCCACGGTAAAATAAAGGAGAGACAGAATGGATGCGGCCCCGCCGTGTCCGGACAAAGCAAGGAAAAGAGGATTTCACATATGGGCAAAGTGATCGGGATCGACCTGGGCACCACCAATTCCTGTGTAGCGGTGGTGGAAGGCGGCAAGCCGGTGGTCATAACCAACGCGGAAGGCGAGCGCACCACCCCCTCGGTGGTGGCTTTTACCAAGGACGGCGAGCGGCTGGTGGGCGGCGCGGCCAAGCGGCAGCTGGCCACCAACGCCGGCCGCACTATCTCCAGCATCAAGCGGCGGATGGGCAGCGACTACCGCGTCCACATCGACGGCAGGGACCTGACCCCGCAGGAGATCAGCGCCATGATCCTGTCCAAGCTGCGCCGGGACGCCGAGAGCTACCTGGGCGAAAAGGTGACCGAGGCGGTCATCACGGTGCCGGCCTACTTTGACGACAGCCAGCGCAAGGCCACCCAGGACGCGCGGCCGCGGCATACCAAAGCGAGGAGGCGATTCGCTTGCCGGAAATCATCCGCAAAGCGCCAGAAACCATGGACGCGCGCACGCGCGTGCGCCGCACCTTTGAATTTGAAAAGACCGACCGCGTGACCATCGGTTATGAGGCCAACGCGGGCATCCATGCCCGGCTTTGCGCCGCGCTGGGCGCGAAGGATGGAGAAGAGCTGCTCTGCGCGCTGGGCGTGGATTACCGTGGCATCGCCGCGCCCTATATTGGGCCGCAGCTTTACAGCGCGCCGCCGGACAGGCGCGTCGATCCGCTGGAAGGCTGCCGCATGCGCTGGGTGGAACACGGGACGGGCGGCTACTGGGATTTTTGCGATTTCCCGCTCAAGGACGCAGAGGACGAGGCTTTTGACACTTTTCCCGTGCCCAATCCAGACGATTTCGATTATGCGGCCGCGCGGGCGCGGGCCAAGGCATATGGCGGGCAATACGCCCTGTATGTGGGCAGTGCGGGCGTACCGGACGTGATCAATTCCAACGGCCGCATCATGGGCATGGAGGATGTGCTGTGCCATTTGCAACTGGGCGAGGAAGCGCCGCTGCGCTTTATCCAGCGCCGGGCCGCCTTCCAGCTGGGCATGATGGAGCGCCTGCTAGACGCGCTCAAGGGTCTGGTGGATTTTGTGTGGCTGGGCGAGGATCTGGGCACGCAGCATGCGCCGATGATCAGCATGGATTTGTACCGCCAGCAGCTCAAGCCCATCCACAAGCAGTTCATCGACCTGGCCACCTCGCACGGCCTGCCGGTCATCATCCACACCTGCGGCTCTTCCAGTTGGGTGTACGAGGATTTTCTGGAAATGGGCGTGCGCGGCGTGGATACGCTGCAGCCGGAGGCGGCGAACATGTCGCCCGCGTATCTGGCCGAGCACTTTGGCGGGCGGCTGAATTTCCGCGGCTGCATCTCCACGGCTGGGCCGCTGGCCTATGGCACAGAAGCGGACGTAGATGAGGCGTGCCGCCAGACGCTAAATACGCTCATGCCCTACCGCGGCTATCACTTCGCGCCCACGCACGCCATTCAGGACAATACGCCCACGGAAAACGCCATCGCCATGTACAACGCGGCGCACCGATACGGGCAATATCTTTAGAAAGGGAACCCTATGATCGATTCCATCCACATCCGCGGCGCGCGGGTGCACAATTTAAAGAACATCGATGTGGACGTACCGCTCAACCAAATCGTGGGCATCGCCGGGGTGTCGGGTTCGGGCAAGTCGTCGCTGGCGCTGGGCGTTTTATATGCGGAGGGCTCGCGCCGCTATCTGGAGGCGCTTTCCACCTACACGCGCCGCCGCATGAC
>DXAC01000009.1 GCA_019117205.1 Candidatus Allofournierella merdigallinarum
AAACTCTTTTTGGCTGGGGATATTGTGGGGCGCGGCATCCCTGACGCGCCGCCTGCCTTCCCCAGTGCGCACACCGGGGCGGATGAGGGGTTCCCGGATGCCCGCCCAGCCGCCGCTGTCCGTGGGGCGCGACGACTCGGCGCGCCGTCCGTAGGGGCGGCCTGTGGTCGCCCGTCTGGCGGGGGCCCCCGCGCGGGGCGCGCCTGCGCGGCGGGCGTCCCCATTTCTTCCCGAAGAAATGGGGAGAAAGAAGGGCCGGGGGGCTCCGCCCACCCTGGACCCCCCAGTACGGGGGCTCATGGCGGCGGTGGGTTGTACGGGCAGGGCAAAGACCGGGCGTGCATTGCCGCCCGCTCTATTGGCGGTTACGTCACGGGCGCTGCCGCGCCTCGGGCGGCACGCATCGGGATTACCCTGCAAGCCTTGGGAGTGGTTGCGCTGTACCCACTTGGCCCGCCGGGCCGCCGTCGGTGCTATGCCTCTGAGATGCCATGGCGGTTACAGGAGGTTGTCCGCTGAGCGCGGCGGTCCGGCTGCGTCCATCCTTTACAATCCGCCTGTTCCGGCGTTATAATGGCCTTACCGAACAGGAAAGGACGTGAGCCCATGTCTCCCATCATCGACGCCCGGGGCAAGGCCTGCCCCACCCCCGTGATCATGGCAAAGAAAGCCATCTCCGCCGGGGAGAGCACCTTCACCGTCCTGGTGGACAACACCACGGCGGTGGAAAACCTGAAGCGCCTGGCGGCCAACCAGGGCTTTGACGCCGCCGTCACGGAACAGGGCGGTGCATTCCACCTGGCCTTTGTCCGCACCGGCTGCGCCGCCTGCGAGGAGGCGGTCAACTCCCCCCTGCCCGCCCCCGGCGGCGACTGGGCGGTATTCGTGGGCCGGGACATCATCGGTGACGGCGACCGGGAGCTGGGCACCAACCTGATGCGCATGTTCTTCTACACCCTGGCTCAGGGGGAGGACAAGCCGGGGGCGGTGCTCTTCATGAACGCCGGGGTGAAGCTGCCCACCCTGGACGAGCAGGTGGCGGAGCACCTGAAGGCCCTGTCCGCCGCCGGGGTGGAGATCCTGGTGTGCGGCACCTGCCTGAACTTCTACGGCCTCACCGAGCAGCTCCGGGTGGGCACGGTGAGCAACATGTACGACATCGTCACCCGCATGCAGAAGGCGGGCAAGGTGATCTCTCTGTAATGGACTACGGCGTGATCACCTTCACCTCCACCTACGGGGCCATCTACGCCCAAAAGGTGCTCCGCCCGGCGGCGGACGTGCTCACCATGCCGGTGCTGCGGGAGATCTCCCTGGGCTGCGGCATCGCGGTGCGCTTCAAGCCAGAGGATCTGGACACCGTGCGCGCCGCCCTGGCCGCCTCCACCCTGAAGCCCGGCGAGTACGCCTTTTACGGCGTCACCGGCAGCGGCGGCGCCCTGCGGGCGGAGCGGCTGCCCTAGGGCATGTTTGAAAAATGTCAACATGCCCAATCGGCGGGTCTTTTGCCCCCTGGACGGCGCAATTTTTCCTTGAAATCCGTCAGGATTCCTGCGAAAAAATTGCTTGCCAGCGGCCCAAAATTCCTCGCCGCTGGACATATCGCCAATTTTCAAACAAGCCCTAGCAAAAACGCCGCCGCGGCCGCCAGTGTAGTTCGGAGGCACAGCACCGATGGCGGCCCGGCGGGCCAAGTTGGCACAGCGCAACAACTTTCAGGGCTTGCAGGGTAATCCCGATGCGTGCAACCCGAGGCGCGGCAGCGCCTGTAACGTGAGTGCCGATAGAACGGGCGGCAATGCTGGCCCGGTCTCTGCTCTGTCCGTACAGCGCACCGCCGCCATGGACTCCGGGTCCAGGGCCCGCAGGCCCTGGTGGTTTTCCCACCGCTTTTGACAGCAAAAGCGGTGCGCCCGCCGCGCAGGCGCGCCCCCCGGGGGGTACCCCGGCAAATAACGGCGGGGGCAAGCCCCCGCCCTACAGGCAGCCCTGCGGATAGAGGGACGGGCGGATGATATCCGCCCCTACAGGCCCCTGGCAGTTGTCATACCGCCCCTACGGACGGCGCGCCGAGTCGTCGCGCCCCACGGGGCCAGCAGTTGCGGGGGAAAACGGGCGGATGATATCCGCCCCGCCCCGCCGGCACGGGCTCAGAAGATCCAGCCCAGCAGGACGGAGAGGGCGAAGGCGGCGATGGCGGGCAGGAAGTTCTCCCACCGGGTGGGCTGATCCAGGATGGCCTTGATGAGCAGCACCACGCCGGCGACCCGCAGCAGCCAGGGCAGCAGGCCCAGCAGCAGCATCAGGGGCAGGCCGATGATGAGCAGCACCACCGGGATGGCCACCACGGCCACCAGGCAGATGATGCCGAGGGTAAACAGCGTCAGCATAGCAATTCCTCCTTTTGATGGATACAGCTTACCACGCCCAGGTAAAACTGCCCTGAAGGAATCCTTAAAATCAGATAAAAAAATGTGGGACAGCCGCCGGCTGTCCCACATTTTTTATACTTGTTACCGGAAGTACTCCGCGCCGCTCTCAAAGAGGGGCTGGTGCTTGTCGCCGGGGATGTTGACGCCCACGTAGGGGCCCCGGCGCTCCGAGTGGCCCATCTTGCCGAACACCCGGCCGTCGGGGGAGAAGATGCCCTCGATGGCCTCCAGGGAGCCGTTGGGGTTGGCGTCGATGTCCATGGAGGGCTTGCCGTCGGCCCCCACATACTGGGTGGCGATCTGGCCGGCGGCGATGAGCCGCTTCACCTCCGCCCGGGGGGCCACAAAGCGGCCCTCGCCGTGGGAGACGGGGATGGTGTGCAGGTCGCCCACGCTGGACTTCAGCATCCAGGGGGACTGGACGGAGGCCACCCGGGTGGTGAC
>DXAC01000089.1 GCA_019117205.1 Candidatus Allofournierella merdigallinarum
TGCCCATCTGCTCCGACGGCGGCATCGTCCACGACTATCACATCACCCTGGCCCTGGCCATGGGCGCGGATTTCGTGATGCTGGGCCGGTACTTCGCCCGCTTCGACGAGAGCCCCACCAACAAGGTGCGGGTGAACGGCAGCTATATGAAAGAGTACTGGGGCGAGGGCTCCAACCGGGCCCGCAACTGGCAGCGGTACGACCTGGGCGGCGCCACCAAGCTGAGCTTTGAGGAGGGCGTGGACAGCTACGTGCCCTACGCCGGCCCCCTGGCGGACGGGGTGACCACCACCCTGTACAAGGTCCGCAGCACCATGTGCAACTGCGGCGCTTTGAGCATCGAGGAGCTGCAGCAGAAAGCCCGGCTCACCGTGGTGTCCTCCACCAGTATCGTGGAGGGCGGCAGCCACGACGTGGTGCTGAAAAACAACACCTCCAACAACTGAACGCCCAAAGCAGGGGCCCCGGCCGTTTGGCCGGGGCCCCTTTGTGTCATATGCGGCAAACGGCCCGCCCGAAGCATTTGCTTCGGGCGGGCCGTTTTTTGCTTTGTCTCAGGCCGGCGCTTTTTCCGCCCGGGGCCAGAGCTTCCAGGCCAGGGGCATCAGGGCGAAGCTCAGCGCCGCGCCGGCCACCACGTCCCACACCGAGTGCTGCTGCAGCACCAGCGTGGCCCAGCACATCGCCAGGCACTCGGCCACCATCAGAACTTTCACCCACCGGTGACGGCGGAACAGGCGGCTTCGCACCGTCACGATGCCCACCGCCACCGTGCTGGAAATGTGGATGGAGGGGCAGACGTTGGTGGGGGTGTCCGCCGCCCGGATCAGCTCCACTGCCTTGCACAAAAGGTTGTCCCGGGGGATGGGCTCGCGCAGGTCCAGGCCGGTGGGCAGCACCACATACAGCGCCAGGCAGATGGTCATGCCCACATACATGATGAAGCAAAGGCGCAGGTAGTCGTTTTTGTCCTTTAAAAGAAAGAACACCGGCCCGCCCACCAGCAGCAGGTACCAGCTGCAATAGGGGATGATGCCCCACTCGCAGAACGGGATCAGGTCGTCCAGCCGGCTGTGGATGATGAAGCGGGGCTCCACCACCCGCTCCAGCAAAAAGAAAGCGGCGAGATAAAACGCCATATAGCCCACCGCGATCCAGGCCTCCGGGTGGGTGCGAAAAAAGGCGGCAAGGCCGCTTTTTGCGCGGTTCATGTGGTCTCCTCCTCGGCTTTGGCGGGGGCGGCAAAGCGCATCCCCCGCACATAGAGATAGTAGTTCAGCGCCCGGCGGACAAAGGGCTCCGGCAGCTGGAACCACTCCGCCAGCTGCCAGGGCTCCCGGCAGCCCGCCGCCATGGCCTCCTGCAGCGCCTCAAAGGGCAGATACCGCTGGATGGCCCACCGGTCCGCCTTGTACTCGTGGCGGCTCACCAGGTCGTAGGGGCTGCTCACCCGGTGGGTGCAGCCGGTGGCACAGTGCCCCAGCTCGTGGGCCAGCGCCCCCCGCACCTCCGTCAGGCCCGCCAGCCGCTCGAAGTCCAGGAAAATGCCGTAGCGGCCGCCCACCTCGATGGTGGCGGCGCCGGCAAAGGTGATGGGATAGGAAAAGATGCGGGCGTCCAGCTGCTGGGCGTCCCGATAGAGCTGGGCCAGCTCCATGGGCGTTCACCCCCCTACAAAGGTCTATTGACCCTGCTTTTCCTGGCTCTCGCGGAAAAAGCGGGCCATCTCCAAGAGTTTCTGCTTGTTCTCCTCGGTGAGCTCTTTCGTCTCGTTGTGCAGCGCGTAGGTGAAGTCGTCGAAGCCCAGCGCCGCCGCCGGCTCCTCCAGCCCCAAAAGATACCCCGCGCTCACCCCGAAATAGGCCGCCACCCGGGCCAGGGTCTCCCCGCCGGGGGCCGCCCCGGTCTTTTTCCACTTGGTCACGGTGGCGTTGCTCAGGCCGATCTCGGCCGCCGCCCGGCTGGGGCTGACCCCCCGCCGCTGGCAAAGATCCTTGTAAATGTCATAAAACACGGCTGACACGCTCCCTTTTTTGTGCGTTCCGCCGAAAACTAACTAAAGTTAGAAAAATTGCTTGACAAACTAACCACGGTAAGATATTATAGGGACAAGACCTAACCAAAGTTAGAATATCGCGGTGGAACGGGATCAGAACAGCCTTATTTTACCGCAAAAACTAACCAAAGTCAACACAAAAGAAAGGGGAAGAGGAGCATTTACGGAGACAGTATACCAGGAAAAGTATCCCAAAAACGGGATGAAAGCGCCGGCGCGCTGCCCGGTGTGCCGCCGGCGGCTGGAACCGCACGACCGGGTGTATTTCCGCTGGGGGAACTGGCGGCGGGAGGAGTATCTTGGCTGCGGGGCCTGCCGGGCGCCGGGAGGCGAGCAGCTGGGATACGAGGTGTGGGAGCTGCCGTGGCTGTGTGGCGGGGCGTAAAGGCGCTGTGGGGGCGGCTGCGGGGGAGAAAGGCGCCTGTGCCGGACCCCTGCGCCGGCTGCCGGTGGCGGCGGCGGGGGGAGAAGTGCGTGCTGCCCAGCTGCTTTCGGCAAAAGGAGGAGAGGGAATGGAAGCGAAAAAGCCGGTGAAACGGCGCAGAAAGCAGGCGGGCGAGCGCACCGCCCGGGCCATCTGCCAGGGGCTGCTGGCCCGGGCCCTGCCCGCCGGAGCGGCGGAGCTGGGGGCGCTGCAGGCGGTGGCGGAGGAGCTGGAGCGCGAGCAGGGCAGCCCGCCGGACCTGTACCAGCTGATGATGCTGGTGCAGCTGCAAAAGGCCATGGACGGCGACACCCGGGCGGCCACCTTTGTGCGGGACTGCGCGGGGGACAAGCCCGCCGGCGAAGCGCCGGCCCCGGCGGCTCTCTCGGCGGGGGACCGGGCGCTGCTGGAGAAGCTGGCCCGGCGGCTGGAGCAGGCGGATGGGGCGGCGGCGCCCTGACGGGCCGGCCCGGCTGGCCCGCCTCCGGGCGGCGGAGGCGGACTACTGCCGGAGCCATCCGGTGTACTTTGTGGAGAACTACTGCCACATCGAGGACAAGGACGCCCCCCAGCTCATCGCCCCGTTCCGGCTGTGGCCGGGGCAGAAAAAAGCCCTGCAAGCCTTTGCCACCCACCGGCTGTGTGTGGTGCTCAAGGCCCGGCAGCTGGGCTTCACCTGGCTGGCGCTGGCGGAGGCGGCGCGGCTTTTGGTGCTCTGGCCGGGGCGCACGGTGGTGGGGCTCTCCCGCTCGGAGGAGGAGGCAAAGGAGCTGGTGCGCCGGCTGGGGGTGATGCTGGAGCACATGCCCGAGTTCGCCCAGCCAGCCGCCGCCGCGCCTCCCGGCTGGCAGGGGGCGGTGTTCGAGGTCACCGCCTTGCGGATCAGCCTGCGCTTTCCCGGCGGGCCGCCGGGGGTGTTTCAGGCGTTCCCCTCGGGGCCCAGCGTGGGGCGCAGCTTCACCGCGGACCTGATCCTCATCGACGAGTGGGCCTTTCAGCAGTTCGCCCACGAGATCTGGGCCTCCGCCTTTCCGGTGGTGAACCGGCCCGGCGGGGGCCGGGTGATCGGCCTGTCCACCATCAGGCGGGGCACCCTGTTCGAGGAGATCTTCACCGGCAAAAACAACGGCTTTCACAAGCTGTTCCTGCCCTGGTCGGCGGACCCGCGCCGGGACGAGGGCTGGTACCGGCGCACCCTGGCGGCGCTGGGGCGGGACCGCACCCTGCAGGAGTACCCGGCCAGCGTGGCCGAGGCCCTCACGGTGCCGGGCGGGGCCTTTTTCCCGGAGGTGGCCCGGCACACCCACACCGCCGCCGGCCTGCCCCAGGGCAGCCTGCGCCGGTATGTGGCCATCGACTACGGCCTGGACATGCTCAGCGCCCACTGGATCGCGGTGGACGAGCAGGGCCGGGCGGTGGTCTATCGGGAGTACGACGCGCCGGACCTGACCATCGGCGGGGCGGCGGCGGCCGTGCTGGAGCGCTGCCGGGGGGAGGACATCGAGCTGGTGCTGGCCCCGCCGGACCTGTGGAACCGCAGCCAGGAGAGCGGCCGCAGCCGGGCTCAGCTGTTCAGCGAGGCGGGCCTGGTGCTCACCCGCAGCAGCCGGGACTTTTCCGCCGGCTGCGCCGCCATGAAAGAGTGGCTGGCCCCCGGCCGCCCGGGCAGCCCCGCCATGACCCTGGGGGACGTGCCCCGCCTGTGGGACTGCCTGGAGCGGGTGCAGACGGACGAGCACGACCCCAACGTCTACGCCAAGACCCCCCACCATCTCACCCACGATCTGGACAGCCTGCGCTACTTCTGCGTGTGGTGGAAGCAGCCGGCAAAGCAGGCCCAAAGCGGGCCCCGGGCGGTGTGGGAGGCGGACCTGTACGAGGACTACGAGAATGCGGACGAGGAGGGCAAGGCCTATCTTCTGCGGCGCTACGGCGACCCGTGGAGGTGAGAGCATACAGGGAAAGGAGGTGAGGACCATGCGCTGCCCCCGGTGCGGCGTCGAGATGACGGTGCAAAGCCGCACGGCCGGCCCCGGCGGGGTGACGTTGCGGCTGGCCTGCCGCAACCGCCGCTGCCCGGCCGCCGGCCGGGTGATGGCGGAAAAGCAGACCGGCAGACCCACGACAAAGGAGGTGAAGTGAATGAAGCTGGAGATCAACAACCAGGGCGGGCAGCAGGTGAAAGCCCCCAAGAGCTGCCCGGGCAAAAAGCCCACGGTGGCCAAAGGCGGCGACCTGCGCGCCGGCGTCAAGGCCAACAAGAACAAGTGACACACAAAGAGGGAGGAACGCCCATGGAAGAAGAGCGCACCGCGCCCGCGGCGGCGGAACAGGAGGAGGCCGCCGGCCCGCCCCCTGAGCCGGCGGGCGGGCCGGCGGGGGAGAGCACGGCGGGGCCTGCCGCCCCGGCGCCCGGCCCCGCCCCGGCGCAGCAGGGCGCCCCGCCGCTGGCCCAGTTCCTGCTGGAACGCCAGCTGGCCCGGGGCCGCCAGCTGCTGGAACAGGAGATGCAGGTCATCTCCGCCCTGGACCCGGCGGTGAAGAGCCTGGCCGACCTGCGGGCCCAGCCGGAATTCGGCCGCTTCGACCGGCTGGTGAAGCAGGGTCTGGCCATCAGCGACGCCTACAAGCTGGCCTGCTTCGACCGGCTGGGCCGCCAGCAGGCGGCCGCGGGCCGGCAGGCGGCCATCAACGCCGCCCGGGCCAAGGAGCACCTGGCTCCGGTGGGCGGCGGCCGGGAGGCGGACGACGGCCTCACCGACGAGATCATCCGCAACTACCGCCAGTACAACCCCCGGTGGACCCGCGCCCAAATCGCGGCTTTCCACCGCAGCTACAAGCAAGGAGTGTGAGAGTATGTTTACCATCTACAAGCGGGCCATCGGCGACGTGGAGCCCTTTGAGTACCTGCCCGGCGCCCAGGGCCTGGCGCCGGGCAGCGCGGTGAAGCTGGCGTCCGGCGCGCTGGCCAGGTGCGGCGCGGCGGAGACCCCCGGCTACATCCTCGCCGGCCCTCAGCGGGAGGACGGCGATTATCCGGCTGTCCGGGCGCTGCCCACCACCATCTTCGAGGCGGAGGCCGCGGCGGCCATCACCGCCGACAAGGTGGGTTCCACCCTGCAGCTGAACGCCGACGCGGACGGCCTCACCGCCACCGCCGGCGGCCCGTTCACCGTGACCTGGGCGGATGGCGGCACCCTGGTGCGGGGCTACTTCGCGCCCGCCGCTGCCGCCACCGACGCCAACGACGGCGTTTCGGATTAAGGAAAGGAGAGAAAGACCATGAGCATCATCTTCAGCGAGGGGTCGGGCGTTGCCGACTCGGTGTTCGGCAAGAGCCAGGCCCCCATCAAGGCCATGATCGAAAGCGGCGTGGAGGCCTTTCAGCAGTTCAGCGCGGTGAGCAAGGTGTTCAGCATGGACACCACCAAAAACTACGCCGAGAAGTACACCAGCGAGACCAGCCTGGGCGACTTCGCCGACGTGGGCGAGAACGGCGCCTACCCCAAGATCAGTATGCGGGAGGGCTACTCCAAGATCATCGAGCCCACCACCTGGAAGTCCAGCTTCGAGATCACCCAGGAGATGGTGGAGGACGCCAAGATCGGCAAGGTCCGCAGCCGGGCCAACATCTTCACCACCAGCTACAACCGCACCCGGGAGAAGTTCGCCGCCAGCCTCATCGCCGGCGGCCTTGGCACCACCGTCAAGTTCGGCGGCAAGAGCTACTCCACCGCCAGCGCCGACGGGGTGTCCCTGTTCTCCACCAGCCACCCCAGCATCACCAAAAAGGGGCTGCTCCAGTCCAACCGGTTCAAGGGCGCCTTTTCCAGCGAGATGCTGGACACGGTGCAGGAGAAGATGCAGATGTTCTGCGACGACGACGGCAACCTGCTGAACGTGGCGCCGGACACCATCGTCATCCCCAACGTGGGCAGCCTCAAGCGGGCGGTGCTGGCCGCCGTGGGCAGCGACCTGGACCCCGAGAGCGCCAACAACGCCCTGAACTTCCAGGCGGGGCTGTGGAACGTGATCATCTGGCCCTACCTGCCCGCCAGCATCGGCGGCAAGCCCTACTTCCTGGTGCTGGACAGCCAGTTCAAGGACAACTACGAGTGCCTGCCCTGGCTGGACCGGGTGCCGCTGAGCGTGCGAAGCGACATCGACCCCAACACCGACGCCAACGTGCTCAAGGGCCGCGCCCGCTTCGGCGCCGGCTTCAACAACTGGCGCTGCATCGCCATCTGCGGCGAGGGGGTGGAGGGCACTGACCTGACCGCCTGACGCGGCAGACCCTTTTGAAAGGGGGGCGGCGGGGCGCATCCGCGCCCC
>DXAC01000090.1 GCA_019117205.1 Candidatus Allofournierella merdigallinarum
GTTCGGCTTGGGAAGCCGACGCACTACCGATGTACTAACCCCGCGGGTGAATACCTGATTATTATACCCGCTGGGCCGCAAATTGTCAAATCCTTTTTCCACCCCGGCGGCCCCTTGCACCGGGGCGGAAAAGACAATATACTAAAGAAAACAGTCAAAGGCGGGTGAGCCGATGAAAAATCCGTTGGATGCGGTAAAAATATTTTTGGGGGTCGTGTGCGTTGCCGGGGCCTTTGCCGTGGCAGCCTTCACGCCCGGCACAGGCGGGCAGCCCACCGCCCCGTCGCCCACGCCTTCGCCAACGCCGGCCGCCAGTCCCGCGCCCTGCCCGTCGCCCACGCCTGCCCCTGAGGTGACGCTGGCCTTCACCGGCGACGTGAACTTCGCCGACGATTGGTACAATATGCTCCACTACGCCAAAACCGCCGGCGTGGAGGACTGCTTTGACCCGCTGCTGCTGGAAGAGATGCGCGGCGCGGACGTGCTCCTCTCCAACAACGAGTTCGCCTTCTCCGACCGGGGCGCCCCCATGGCGGGCAAGCAGTTCACCTTCTGCTCCCGCCCGGAAAACGTAGAACTATGGCAGCAGCTGGGGGTGGACATCGTCGGCCTTGCCAACAACCACTGCTTTGACTACGGCGCCGACGCCTTTGCCGACACCCTGACCACCCTTTCTGACGCGGGCATCGCCTATGTTGGTGCGGGCGCGGACCTGGAGGAAGCCATGACGCCCCGCTACTTCACGGTGGACGGGCTGACCATCGGCTATGTGGCCTGCACCCGGGCGGAAAAGTACATCCTCACCCCCGAGGCAGGGGAGGACAGCCCCGGCGTGCTGCGCTGCTATGACCCGGAACTGGCGGTGCAGGTCATCGAAGAGGCCAGCAGCCAGTGCGACTATCTGGTGGTCTACGTCCACTGGGGCACCGAGTACAGCACCCAACTGGAACAGGCCCAGACCGACCTTGCCACCCTCTTCGCCGAGGCGGGGGCGGACCTCATCGTGGGCAGCCACCCCCACATCCTGCAGGGGGCCGGCTGGCGGGGAGACGTGCCCGTGCTGTACAGCCTGGGCAACTTCTGGTTCAACATGGAAACGGTGGACACCGCCCTGCTCACCGTCACCCTCACCGGCCCGGGGGCGGAGAACGCCACCGTCCGCCTCATCCCCTGCATCCAGACCGGCGGGCGCACCTCCGTCCTCACCGACGAGGGGGAGAAGGCCCGCATCCTGGACCATCTCAACTCCATCAGCGAGAGCGGCTGGTTCGACGCGGACGGCGTACTTCACCCGCCCGAAGAGCAGCCCTGACGAAAACGCACAGGAGAACACCATGGAAAAATATCTTTCCCTTCTGCGCCGGGGCGGCGCGGCCCAGGCGGCGGTCATCGACCCCAAAACCATCGTCACCGCCCCCTGGGTGGCGTTCAAATGCCAGTATGGCTGCCCTTATTACGGCAAAAACCTCTGCTGCCCGCCCCACGCCCCCGCCTGGCGGGAGACACAGGCGATGATCGACTGCTTTGGCACCGCCATCCTGTTCTGCTGCCCCGCCATGGAGGCGGTGAATCCCCTGGCCCTGGCCGCCGCGAAAGGGCTGTTTCTGGACGGCCGTTACAAAGCCGTGGCCCTGGGCAGCGGTCCCTGCCTTTTGTGCGAGAGCTGCAACGTGGCCGAATGCCGCCACCCGGGACAGGCCATCCCCTCCATGGAGGCCTGCGGCATCGACGTGTTCGCCACCGCCCGGGCCAACGGCATGGCGGTGGAAACGCTGGCCGACAAGACCCAGCCGCAGAACTGCTTCGGCCTTCTGCTGGTGGAATGACGAGAACGCTTTGAAACAGGCGGCAAATATGGTATAATATTCAGATAGCGACAGAAAAAGCAGCCCGGCGCGCCGGGCATAAAGGAGGCTTCCCATGGTCACTTGCTCCAAGACCGGAATGTACTACGCCCGGGGTCAGTGGGTCCCCGCCGATGAAAACGCCCCCGCCGCCCTGGCGGCACTGGGCTTTGACGAGGCCGCGCGGCAGAACGCCCGCAAAGGCACCATCGCCTGGGGCATCCTGCAGGCCCATAACCACAGCGGCGACGAAAACGCCCTGAAACTCAAATTCGACGCGATGGCCAGCCACGACATCACCTTCGTGGGCATCGTGCAGACCGCCCGCGCCTCGGGCCTCACCAAATTCCCCATGCCCTATGTGCTCACCAACTGCCACAACAGCCTGTGCGCGGTGGGCGGCACCATCAACGAGGATGACCACCTCTTCGGCCTGTCCGCCGCCAAGAAGTACGGCGGCGTGTACGTGCCGCCCCATCTGGCGGTCATCCACCAGTACATGCGGGAGATGTACGCCGGCTGCGGCAAGATGATCCTGGGGTCCGACAGCCACACCCGCTACGGCGCGCTGGGCACCATGGCCATCGGCGAGGGCGGCGGCGAGCTGGCAAAGCAGCTGCTGGGCCGCACCTACGACGTGGCCTGCCCCGGCGTGGTGGCGGTACACCTCACCGGCGCGCCGGTGCCCGGGGTGGGCCCCCAGGACGTGGCCCTGGCCATCATCGGCGCGGTGTTCGCAAACGGCTATGTGAAGAACAAGGTGATGGAGTTCGTGGGCCCCGGCGTGGCCAGCCTGCCGCTGGAATACCGCAGCGGCATCGACGTGATGACCACCGAGACCACCTGCCTGTCCAGCATCTGGGTCACCGACGAGACCACACGGAAATACCTGGCCGTCCACGGCAGGGAAGAGGACTACAAGCCCCTGGCCCCGGCGGACCTGGCCTGGTACGACGGCGTGGTGGAGGTGGCGCTGGACAAGGTCCGGCCCATGATCGCCCTGCCCATGCACCCCTCCAACGTCTACACCATCGAGGAGCTGAACGCGAACCTTGCGGACATCCTCCACAAGACCGAGGAGGACTGCGCCGCGCTGGTGGGCGGCAAGGTCAAGCTGGATCTTGTGAGCAAGATCGAGAACGGCCGCCTGCGGGTGGACCAGGGCGTCATCGCCGGCTGCGCCGGCGGCACATATTCCAACATCTGCGAGGCCGCCCAGATCCTGGAGGGCTTCTCCGGCGGCAACGGGGAGTACGCCCTCAGCGTCTACCCCTCCAGCCAGCCCACCATGATGGCCCTGATGAAGAACGGGGCCCTGGCCAGCCTGATGGCCGGCGGCGCCACCGTGCGCACCGCGTTCTGCGGGCCCTGCTTCGGCGCGGGAGACGTGCCCGCCAACGGGTCGCTGTCCATCCGGCACACCACCCGCAACTTCCCCAGCCGGGAGGGCTCCAAGCCCGGCAGCGGCCAGATCGCCGGCGTGGCGCTGATGGACGCCCGCTCCATCGCCGCCACCACCCGCATGGGCGGCATCCTCACCCCCGCCACCGATATCGACTATGAGCCCCATATCCCGGCGTACGAGTTCGACGACTCCAGCTACAAGAGCCGCGTCTACAACGGCTGGGGCAAGGGCGACTACGACAGCCTGCTGCGGCTGGGGCCCAACATCAAGGACTGGCCGGCCATCCAGCCGCTGGCCGATAACCTGCTGCTGAAAGTCACCAGCTACATCACCGACCCGGTGACCACCACCGACGAGCTCATCCCCAGCGGCGAGACCAGCAGCTACCGCTCGAATCCCCTGGGCCTGGCGGAGTTCACCCTGAGCCGCAAGGACCCGGCCTACGTGGGCCGCGCCAAGGCGGTGCAGGCGGAGGAGGCCGAGCGCGCCGCCGGCAAGGGCAGCGACGAACTGCTGGCCAAGGTGCGCGCCGTGCCCGGCTGCGAGGCCCTTGGCTGGGAAGACCTTGCCATCGCCAGCACCATCTACGCGGTGAAGCCCGGCGACGGCTCCGCCCGTGAGCAGGCCGCCAGCTGCCAGCGGGTGCTGGGGGCCGGGGCCAACATCGCGGTGGAGTACGCCACCAAGCGCTACCGCTCCAACCTGATCAACTGGGGGATGCTGCCGTTCCAGCTGGCGGGCCCCACCCTCTTCGGCCTGGGGGACTATGTCCTTATCCCCGGCGCCCGGGCGCTGCTGGAGGAAAACCGGCTGGAGGCCATCCCCGCCTATGTGCTGGGCGAGGCCGGGCCCCGGGCGTTCACCCTTTCCATCGCCGCCCTCACGGCGGACGAGCGGCAGATCCTGCTGGACGGCTGCCTCATCAACTACTACAAGCACGGCTGAAGCCCCAAAGGAGGCGAACTTCATGGCAGGCGATCTGCACACCCACACCACCTGGTCGGACGGGGCGCTGCCCGCCCCCCTGCTGCCCAAACTGGCGGCCCGGGCGGGCCTTGACTGGCTGGCCATCACCGACCACGACAGCCTGCTGCCGGTGGAGTACGCCTGCGAACACCCGGCGGCGGAGGGCGTGAGCCTCATCCCCGCCACCGAGCTCACCGCCTATGACTTCGACCGGGGCCGGCAGGTACACATCCTGTGCTACTGGCCGGATAAGGACTGCCCGGAACTGGCGGCCCACTGCCACACCATGGCCGCCCGGCGCAACGCCGTGTGTACCCAAAGCGCCAAAGAGCTGGAGGAGATCTACCCCCAGTTCAGGCTGGAGGACGCCCGCCGCCTGGCGGACGCGGGGGGCGGGGTGCTCTTCAAGAGCACCCTCATGCGGGTCTTGTATGAATACGGCCTGGCGGACGGCATCTACCAGCAGGACTACAAGGCCCTGTTCGGGAAAAAGGGCGGCAGGGTGCTCCATGACCCGGAATACGAGCCGGTGGACAAAGTCCTGGCGGTCATCAAGGCCGCCCGGGGGGTGGCGGTGTTCGCCCACCCCAGTGTCTACAACAGCATGGAGCTGGTGGCCGAGCTGGCCGCGGCGGGGCGCATCGACGGGGTGGAGATCGAACACCCCCGCAACACCCCCGAGGACAAGGAGATCCTGCGCCGGCTGGCGGGGGAGTACGGCCTTGTCACCACCGGCGGCACCGACTTCCACGGCCTCCACGCCGGCAAAACGCGGCCGCTGGGCACCTGCCGGGCCACCGATGAGGAGATCGGTCGGCTGAACGCCCTGGCCCGGGAAAAGAAAAAGCAAGGAGAGAAGAACAGCAAATGACCACCTACACCCGCAAGAACGTGGGCACCTGCTCCCGCAGCACAACGGTGACCCTGAACGACGACGGCACCATCCGGGACATCCAGATCCTGGGCGGCTGCAACGGCAACCTGAAAGGCATCCGCGGCCTGCTCATCGGCATGGACGCCGCCGAGGCGGCCCGCCGGATGGAGGGCACCACCTGCGGCCCCCGGCCCACCTCCTGCCCGGACCAGATCGCCCGCGCCCTGAAAGAGGCGCTGGCCCAAAACAAGGGCTGAACCGCCCACGAAAAGCAAGACAAAAGGGAAGCTCCCCCGCCGGCGGCGGGGGAGCTTCCCTTTTTGCAGTGTGGTCTTCACCGGTGCAGGCCGGTGCCTTTTTCCATCAGGTAGGTGGCGGTGAGGTCCGCCAGATGCAGCTTCACCGCCAGCGGGTAGGCGTCGTAGGCCTCGCTGATGGCCCGGCAGCCGCCCCGGGCGGCGTCGTCAAAGCCGCCCATGTGCCAGCGGATGGCCACCGCCTCGGCGGGCTTTAAGCGGATGAAGCGCTCGATGAGGTAGACGCTCTTTTCGCCGTGGCCGTAGGGGAACTGGTCCTCCACCATAAAGGCGGGGACCTTTTCCCACTGGCCGGTGGCCTCATTCTTCACGTTGCGGGTGCCGGCCTTGTAATAGTTGGCCTTGCACAGGTCGTGCAGAAGCCCGCAGATGGTCATGCTCTCGGGGTTGTCGCCCTCTTCAAAAAAGCGGTCCATCAGGGCGTGATACACGTTCAGGCTGTGCATCACCAGCCCCGCCTCGCAGGCCCCGTGGAAGCGGGTGGAGGCGGGAGCGCGGAAAAAGTCGGTGGTGGCAAGCCAGTCCAGCAGCTTGTCCGCCCCCGGCCGGCTCACCTGGCTGCGCCAGATGTCGCAGAATTCCTCCCGGTAGCCCATTACAGATCCATATCCTCCAGAATACCTTTCAGGATGGCGATCTCGTCCCGGCTCAGGCTGATGCCCTTGCCCATCTTGCTGCCGTCGGGCGACCAGTCCCGGATGTCATACTTGGGCTCCCGGTCGTTCCAGCTCACCATGTTCAGCTGCCGCTCCCAGCCGTTGGCGCTCTGGGAGAGCACGGCGATCCGCTCGGTGATCTCATACTTGAATTCTGCCATAACCTGATCCTCGCTTTTGATAGTTTGCAGCCGTCCCGCCCCTTTTTGGCGGACGCTTGCCTCTATTCTAATGTATCAAAGGCGAGATTGCAAGCGTTGACTGGCAGAAATTTCCCGCCCGGGGCGGGACCTGTCGTCAGCCCTGGGGGAATTCCTCCTTGCTTACCAGCTTATGCTCCACCGTCTCGTCGCTCTCCACCCAGCCGCGGTCGGTGGCCTTTCCCTCGGCCTGGGTGTAGGCCTCCTCCCCCCGGAGCTGGCCGGCGGCCCGGGCTTTCGCCGCCCGCGCCGCGCCCGTCAGCGCCCCCTGGGCGTCCACCGGGGGAATGGGCTCCGGCGCGGGGGCCGTCTGGGGCGCGGGCGGCGGGGGAACAGGGCCGGGCAGCTGGTCCAGCGCGTGGTGTACAAATTGCTTCAAGGTGCTCATACAGCATCCCTCCTTGAGGCCCAGTATGCGCGAACAAGGGCGAATTATGCGCCGGAATGTAAAATCCCGCCGCCGGAAGCCCCGGGGGATTTTACCCTCTTTTTACCCAAACAGGATAGCGGATTTTTCACGCGGGGGGCTATACTGAGGACGTTCCCGAAACAGCGGGACATCCAAAGCAACACATGAACGGTAAGGAGAGAAAAGAAATGAAAAAGTTTGTTGCTCTTGCGGCGGCCCTGTGTCTGGCCGTCAGCCTGGCAGCCTGTGGCAGCGCCCCCTCTTCCAGCGCCCCGGCCGCCGACGATACCAACGGCACCGACAACACCGTGAGCACCGCCGAGGGCGGCGAGCTGGAGGGCGCGGTGACCACCGGCGGCTCCACCAGCGTGGAAAAGGTCATCCTGGCGCTGCAGGAGTCCTTTATGAACGCCAACCCCGGCGTGGATGTGACCTATGACCCCACCGGCAGCGGCGCGGGCATCACCGGCGCGGCCGAGGGCACCCTGGACATCGGCCTTTCCAGCCGCGCCCTGAAAGAGGACGAGACCGGCCTGGTGGGCACTACGTTCGCCCTGGATGGCATCGCCATCATCGTGAACAATGAGAACACCGTCACCGACCTGTCCCTGGAGCAGATCAAGGGCCTGGCGGACGGCACCATCACCAACTGGAGCGAGGTGGGCGGCCCCGACGCCCCCGTGGTGCTCATCGGCCGCGAGGCCGGCAGCGGCACCCGCGACGGCTTCGAGAGCATCGTGGGCGTGGAGGACGTCTGCGTCTACCAGCAGGAGCTTACCAGCACCGGCGCGGTGATCGCCGCCGTGGCCGCCAACCCCAACGCCTTTGGCTACGCCTCCCTGTCCGCCGTGGATGAAAAGGTCAAGGCCGTCACCGTGGACGGCGTGGCCGCCAGCGAGGCCACCGTGCAGGACGGCAGCTACAAGGTGCAGCGGCCTTTCGTCTTCGTCACCAAGGAGGGCGCCGAGCTCAGTGCCGCCGCCCAGAGCTTCATGGACTACGCCCTCAGCGCGGACGCCCACCAGCTGATCATCGACGCCGGCGCGGTGCCCCTGGCGTAAAGCAGGCGCAGGTCCCCCGAAAAAAGCCGCACAGCCCGGCCCCCTTGCCCGGCGGTGCGGCTTTTGCCGGGCTGTGAAAGGAGAACGCCCATGAAAACAAAACACATCACCGAGGCGGTCATGCACGGGATATTCTTCGCCTGTGGTATGCTGGCCATCGCCTTTGTGGCCCTTATCAGCCTGTACATCCTCACCGCCGGCCTGCCGGCCATCGGCCAGATCGGCCTGGGCGAGTTTTTGCTGGGCACCGTCTGGCAGTCCACCGCCGCCGAGCCGAAATTCGGCATCCTGCCCTTTATCCTCACCAGCATCTGGGGCACCTTGGGGGCCATCCTCATTGGGGTGCCGGTGGGGGTGCTCACCGCGGTGTTCCTCTCCAAGGTGGCCAGCCCCCGCCTGGCGGGCATCGTGCGCCCGGCGGTGGACCTGCTGGCGGGCATCCCCAGCGTGGTCTACGGCCTGGTGGGCATGATGGTGCTGGTGCCCCTGATGATGCAGGTGTTCCACCTGAGCAACGGCACCTGCCTGCTGGCCGCCATGCTGGTGCTGGCCATCATGATCCTGCCCGGCATCGTGTCGGTGAGCGAGACGGCCCTGAACGCCGTGCCCCCCGAGTACGAGCACGCCAGCCTGGCGCTGGGGGCCACCTGGATGGAGACCATCTTCAAGGTGAGCCTGCCCGCCGCGAAAAGCGGCATCGGCGCGGGGGTGGTGCTGGGCGTGGGCCGGGCCATCGGCGAGGCCATGGCCGTGATGATGGTGGCCGGCAACGTGCCCAACATGCCGGGCCTGTTCAAAAGCGTCACGTTCCTGACCACCGCGGTGGCCAAGGAGATGAGCTACGCCAGCGGCCTGCAAAAGCAGGCGCTGTTCAGCATCGCTTTGGTGCTGTTCGTCTTTATCATGCTGGTCAACGGCCTGCTGGGCCGTGTGCTGAAACGGGGGGAGGATAAGCAATGAGCACCCTGCAAGCCACCCTGGGCGCGGTGAGCGCCCGCCCGGCCGGCGAAAAGGCCGCGCCCGCCCGGCTGGCCCGCCGCAAGGCCAAAAGCGCGGTGCTGCTGGGCCTTGTCTACACCGCCGCGGCCCTTACCTGCGCGCTGCTGGTGGGCCTCATCGGCTACATCTTTGTCAAGGGCGTGCCCCACATCACCTGGCAGCTGCTCTCCACCGCGCCCAGCGCCCTGAAAGGTACCATCGGCATCCTGCCCAACCTCCTGAACACCCTGTACATCGTGGCGTTCAGCCTGCTGGTGGCCCTGCCCCTGGGGGTGGGCGCGGCGGTGTACCTCACCGAGTACGCCGCCAGCCGCCGGCTCATCGCCCTGGTGGAGTTCGCCACCGAGGCGCTGGCGGGCATCCCCTCCATCCTCTACGGCCTGGTGGGTATGCTCTTCTTCGCCCAGATGCTGGGCTTCAAGACCAGCCTGCTCTCCGGCGGCTGCACCCTGGTCATCATGATCCTGCCCACCATCATCCGCACCACCCAGGAGAGCCTCAAGACCGTGCCCGCCAGCTACCGGGAGGGCGCGCTGGGCCTCGGGGCCACCAAGTGGTACATGATCCGCACCATCGTGCTGCCCTCCTCGCTGGAGGGCATCGTCACCGGCTGCATTTTGGCGGTGGGGCGCATCGTGGGTGAAAGCGCCGCGCTGCTGTTCACCGCCGGCGTGGGCACGGTCATTGCCAAAAATGTGCTGGCGGCCTTTGGCCGCAGCGGCGGCACCCTGTCGGTGGCGCTGTATATGTATGTGAGCGAGCGGGGCGAGTTCGACGTGGGCTACGCCATCGCCGCCATCCTGATGCTGCTGGTGCTGGCCCTCAACGCCGCCACCCGGCTGGTACGCAAAACAATGAAACGCAAGGAGGGCGCACAATGAGCGAGACCCCCATTTTACAGTCCAAGGACCTGCACCTTTACTACGGCGATGCCGAGGCGCTGAAAGGCATCGACATGGATATCGAAAGGAACGAGATCACCGCCCTGATCGGACCCTCGGGGTGCGGCAAGTCCACCTTTTTGAAGACCCTGGACCGGATGAACGACCTCATCCCGTCGGTGCGCATCACCGGACAGGTGCTGCTGGCCGGCCAGGACATCTATGCCAAGGACGTGGACGTGAACGAGCTGCGCCGGCGGGTGGGCATGGTGTTCCAAAAGCCCAACCCCTTTCCCATGAGCATCTATGACAACGTGGCCTACGGCCCCCGGCTGCACGGCAGCCACTCCCGCGCCGAGCTGGACGAGCTGGTGGAAAAAAGCCTGCGGGGCGCGGCGCTGTGGGACGAGGTAAAGGACCGGCTGAAAAAGAGCGCCATGGGCCTTTCCGGCGGCCAGCAGCAGCGGCTGTGCATCGCCCGGGCGCTGGCGGTGGAGCCGGACGTGCTGCTGATGGACGAGCCCACCAGCGCCCTGGACCCGGGCAGCACCCTGCGCATCGAGGACCTGATGGCCGACCTTAAGAAGAACTACACGGTGGTCATCGTGACCCACAACATGCAGCAGGCCAGCCGCATCTCGGATAAAACGGCCTTTTTCCTGCTGGGCGAGCTGGTGGAGTACGGCTCCACCACCCAGATCTTCCAGAACCCCCGGGACAAGCGCACCGAGGACTACATCACCGGCCGGTTCGGCTGACAAGGAGGCAATTATGCAGACCCGAAACAATTACACCGAGGCCCTGGGCCAGCTGCGCGTGCATGTGATGGAGATGGGCGGCGGCATCGTGCAGGCCATCGGCCGCACCCAGCGGGCGCTGGAGCAGCTGGACGCCCCCCTTGCCCGGGCGGTGATCGCGGGGGACGACGAATTCGACCGGATGGAGCGGGACATCGAGCAGGAGTGCCTGACCCTGGTGGTCACCCAGAGCCCCGTGGCGGGCGACTGGCGGCGCATCGCCTCCATCATGCGGATGATCGCCGACCTGGAGCGCATCGCCGACCACTGTTCGGACATCGGCGAGTATGTGGAAAAGCTCGCCGGCAAACAGCGGGTGGAGCACATCCCTTATCTGGCCGAGATGTTCGCCCTGATGCAGCGGATGGTGCAGGACACGGTGCAGGCCTATGTGGACCTGGACGTGGAAAAGGCCCGCCTGGTCATCGCCCGGGACGACGAGCAGGACGACTACTTCGAGGAGGTGTGCCAGGAGCTGTGCCAGCGCATGGCCCAAAGCCCCGGGACCATCTCCCAGTATGTGGACTACCTGATGATTGCCAAATACCTCGAGCGGATGAGCGACCACGCCACCAACCTCGCCCAGTGGATCGAGTACATCGTAAAGGGCGAGCTCTCCCTGTGAACCCTGCCGCCGGCGCCGCGCCGGCGGCGCTTTTTTTGGCCGGCGCCGGTGTTGCCAAGGCCCCTTTGCCGTGGTATAATAGTAAAACTTGAGAGTTTGGCGGCCCGCTGCGGGCCGCAAGAGGGGAGAAGCACCATGCAGAAAGTACCGTTCATCACCCTGGAGCAAGCACAGAAGATCATCGCCGACGTGCCCACGCCGTTCCACATCTACGACGAAAAGGGCATCCGGGAGAACGCCCGCCGGCTGTACAAGGCGTTCGGCTGGAACAAGGGCTTCAAGGAGTACTTCGCCGTCAAGGCCACCCCCAACCCCTACCTGATGCAGATCCTCAAGGAGGAGGGCTGCGGTATGGACTGCTCCTCCTACACCGAGCTGGTGCTCAGCGAGGCCTGCGGCATCACCGGCCACGACGTGATGTTCTCCTCCAACGTGACCCCCGTGCAGGATATGCAAAAGGCCGCCGCCATGGGCGCCTACATCAACCTGGACGATTACACCCACGTGGAGTTTCTCGAGCGGGTGGCGGGCATCCCCGAGACGGTCTGCTGCCGGTACAACCCGGGCGGCATGTTCAGCCTGGGCAACGACATCATGGACAACCCCGGCGAGGCCAAGTACGGCATGACCGAGGTGCAGATGGTCAGCGCCTTTAAAAAGCTGATGGCCAAGGGCGCCAAACAGTTCGGCATCCACGCCTTTCTTGCCAGCAACACCACTTATAACGAGTACTATCCCACCCTGGCGGGCATCCTGTTCGAGCTGGCGGTGCGGCTGCACGAGACCACCGGCGCGAAAATTGCCTTCGTGAACCTCTCCGGCGGCGTGGGCGTGGACTACGCCCCCTACCAGCCGAAAAGCGACATCGAGGCCATCGGCGAGGGAGTGCGCAAAAAGTTCGAGGAGATCCTGGTGCCCGCCGGCATGGGGGACGTGGCCATCTTCACCGAGCTGGGCCGGTATATGCTGGCCCCCTACGGCCATCTGGTGGCCACCGTGCTCCATGAAAAGCACATCCAGAAGGACTACATCGGCCTGGACGCCTGCGCCGCCAACCTGATGCGCCCGGCCATGTACGGGGCCTACCACCACATCACCGTGCTGGGCAAGGAGGACGAGCCCTGCGACCGCATCTACGACGTCACCGGCGGCTTGTGCGAGAACAACGACAAGTTCGCGGTGGACCGGCCCCTGCCCAAGATGGAGATCGGCGACGTGGTGGCCATCCACGACACCGGCGCCCACGGCTTTTCCATGGGCTACAACTACAACGGCAAGCTCCGCAGTGCCGAGGTGCTGCTGAAAGAGGACGGCTCCCACCAGCTCATCCGCCGCGCCGAGACCCCGGCGGACTACTTCGCCACGTTCGACTGCACCCCCTACTGGGACAAGCTGAAAAACGGCTGAACGGCCCTTTCCGCCGCCGCCCGCCCGGGCGGCGGCGCTTTGCCGTTTTCTGGGGGGCTGAGCGCAATTCACAGAAGCTTTGCATTTCGACGATTTACAGCCGCCCCTCCAGCGTGTATAATAGAAAGCTGAATGAAATATCATGCCGCCCCCGCGGGCGGCAGAGCAAAAGGAGAACGTTCCATGGCTGGTTATCCCCCCCTTGATATGAGTGAAAGCGAGCGCCGCCGCCGCGCCGCTGCCCGCGCCCGGCGCAAGCGTCAGGTGCTCCGCAACCGCCTGATCTTTGCCGCCGTCTGTCTGGTGCTGGTGGCCCTGGCGGGCTTTGGCGTCTATAAGCTGGTGTGCGTGCTCACCGCCGGCAGCCCCGCCGGCGGCCAGAGCAGTTCCGTCACCTCCGCCAGCACTCCGGCCAGCGAGCCCGACAGCACCCCTGTCAGTGAGCCGGCCAGCGAGCCCGCCGGCGAGCCGGTGACACCCACCACCGAGGGCGACTGGCGGCTGACGCTGGTGAACAACAACGTGGCGCTGCCGGATAACTGGCAGATCACCACCAAGGTGGCGGAGGCCTCCACCCAGAAAGAGCTGGCGGACGAGGCAGCCGACGCCTACATGCAGATGAAACAGGCCGCCGCCCTGGACGGGGTGGACCTGCTGCTGTGCTCGGGCTACCGCACGGTGGATTACCAGCAGAACCTGTTCGACCAGGAACAGCAAAAGTGGCTGGACGAGGGCTATTCCGAGCAGGAAGCCTACGACAAGGCGAAAACGGTGGTGGCGGTGCCCGGCTACTCCGAGCACAACTCCGGCCTCGCGGCGGACATCGTCACCCCCGACCACCAGACCCTGGATTCCGCCTTTGCCGACACCGACGCGGCAAAGTGGCTGTTTGAGCACGCGCCGGACTACGGCTTCATCCTGCGCTATCCGGAGGACAAGCAGGCCATCACCGGCATCATCTACGAGCCCTGGCACTATCGCTACGTGGGGGTGGAAAACGCCAAAGCCATCACCGAAAGCGGCAAGTGCCTGGAGGAATACCTGGACGGCCTTTCCGCCTGATGAAAAAAGGAGAGCTATGAGCCTACACACCGAACCCATCGCCGCGGGGGCCTTTCTGCACACCCTGCCGGCGGAGAAATTCAACCGCTGCCGCGTTTCCATCCACTTCCGCTTTCCCGCCAGCCGGGCGGCGGCCACCGACCACGCCCTGCTGCCCCTGGTGCTGGAGCGGGGCTACGCCGCCTGCCCGGACATGACCGCCCTGTCCCGCAAGCTGGCAAAGCTCTACGGGGCGGATCTCACGGTGGCCACCACCATGCAGGGGGCCTGCCGGGTGCTCAGCGTCAGCGTCACCGGCATCAAGGATGAGTTCGCCCTCCAGGGCGAACGCCTTTCCGCCGAGTACGCCGCCCTGGCCTTCGGCGTGGCCTTTGAACCCTATTTTGAAAACGGCGAGTTCTCCGCCGAGGCGGTGGAGATCGAAAAGGCCACCCTGGCCCGCCAGCTGGAAAGCGAGATCAACGACAAGCGCCTGTACTGCGTGCGGCAGGCCCAGCGGCGCTTTTTCGGGAACAGCCCGGCGGGCGTCGCCCGGGACGGCTACCTGGAGGACCTGCCCGCCGTGACCCCCGCCAGCCTCACCGCCGCCTACAAGGACATCCTGCGCACCGCCACCATCGACGTGATGGTGCTGGGGCTGGACGAGGCCGCCGTGCGCCCGCTGCTGGCCGCGGCGCTGGAAAAGCAGCCCCGCACCCCGGCGCCGTTGCCCGGCTACCTGGCCATGCCTGCCGCGCCGGCGGAGCACTTTGAGGAAAAGCTGGACCTGGAGCAGGCCAAGCTCTGCATGTTGTTCACCATGGGCCGGCCGGCGGACCCGGAGGAGCTGGACGCCTACCGGATGGCCATGTGCGTCTTTGGCGGCCTGCCTACCAGCCGGCTGTTTTTGAACGTGCGGGAAAAGCAGAGCCTTTGCTACTACTGCGCCAGCCGCATCACCGCTGCCTCCGCCTGCATGATGGTGGACAGCGGCGTGGAGCCCGCCAACGCCCAAAAGGCCGAGGCGGCCATCCTGGCCGAGCTGCAAAAGCTCGCCGGGGGGCCCATCGACCCGGAGGAGCTGCAAAACGCCCGCCTGGCCCTGGCCAGCGGCATGGCCGGCGTGGGCGACAGCCTGGCCGGCCTGGAAAACTGGTATTTCGGCGAGATCCTGCGGGGCGGGCGCATCAGCACCCCCCAGGAGGCCGCCGCCCGGCTGGAGAGCATCGGGGCCGACCAGGTGCGGCAGGTGCTCCGGCGGTTCACCCTCTCGGTGAGCTATCTCGTCACCCAAAAGGAGGAGACCCATGGCTGACACGTTTGACGCGGTGCGCCGGGCCGTGGGCTGCCAGAGCGCGGTGCTGGAAAACGGCCTCACGGTGCTGGTGCGCCCCATGCCGGGATACAGCAGCACCTACGCCCTCTACGGCACCCGCTTCGGCTCGGTGGACCTGGATTTCGAGGTGGAGGGCAAGACCGTCCACCTGCCTGCCGGCACCGCCCACTTTTTGGAGCACAAGATGTTTGAAAGCGAGGAGGGGGACGCCTTTGCCCGCTTCGGGGCCACCGGCGCCTCCGCCAACGCCTACACCAGCTTTGACAAGACCTGCTACCTGTTTTCCGCCACCGACAAGGTGGACGAAAACCTGGACATCCTGCTCAGCATGGTGAACGAGCCCTACTTCACCCCGGCCACCATCCAAAAGGAGCAGGGCATCATCGGCCAGGAGATAAAAATGTACGAGGACAGCCCCGACTGGCGGGTGATGACCGCCCTGTTCGGCTGCCTGTATCAGGAGCATCCCATCCGCCACGACATCGCCGGCACGGTGGAGAGCATCGCCCAAATCACGCCGGAGATGCTCTACGACTGCTGCCGCGCCTTTTACAACCCCGCCAACATGGTGCTGGCGGTGGCGGGCAACGTGACGCTGGAGCAGGTGCTGGCCGCCTGCAAGCGGGCGAAGCTGCCCGTCTGCCCCGGCAGCGTGCGGCGTTTGGAAGCGGACGAGCCCGCGGCCATCGCCGCCCCCAAGGCTCGCTTCTCCATGCAGGTGGCAAAGCCCTGTCTCGGGGTGGGCTTCAAGGAGGCGCCCCGGCGGGGGGTGAAGTTCGAGGTCATCTGCGACATGCTCACCGAGGTGATCTGCGGCGGCATGACCCCCCTCTACCGCACGCTGTACGACCAGAACCTGGTCAACCCCGGCTTTGACGGGGAGTTTCTGGCGCTGGACGGCCTGTGCTGCTTTTTGTTCACCGGCGAGACCGACCAGCCGGAAAAGGTGCGGGAGATGCTGCTGGCCGAGATCCGGCGGCTGCGCGCCGAGGGGGTGGACGAGGAGCTGTTTACCCTGTGCAAGAACCAGCTCTACGGCGAGATGGTGCAGGACCTGGAGAGCACCGAGAGCGCGGCCTCGCTGCTGGCGGGCAGCTTTTTGCGGGGCTGCCAGCCGGGGGAGGAGCTGGCGGCCCTCGCCAGCGTGACCAAGCAGGACCTGGACGACGCCCTGCAGACCATGCTGCGGGACGAGCGGTGCGCCACCGTGGTGATCGACCCGGCCGCAGCCGGTGAAAAGGAGGAGCTTGTATGATGACCAACCTGATCCAGTTTCCCCGCCTGGGGCTGGAATTCGAGATCGACCGGGTGGCTTTTTCCATCGGCGGCATCAACATCTACTGGTACGGCCTGATCATTGCCGCCGGCCTGTTGCTGGCGCTGGCGTTCGCGTTCCACTACGCCGCCGACTTCGGCATCGACCCGGACCGTCTGGTGGACGTGGTGCTGGTGGGCACGGTGTGCGCCATCATCTGCGCCCGGGCCTACTACGTGGCCTTTGCCCCGTTCAAGTACGACTCGCTGTGGGACATGATCAACCTGCGGGACGGCGGCATCGCCATCTATGGCGCGGTGATCGGCGCGGCGGTGTTCGGCGGCCTGGCCTGCAAATGGCGGGGCGTGCCCATCCTGCCCACCTTTGACCTGGTGTCCGTGGGCTTTCTCATCGGCCAGGGCCTGGGCCGCTGGGGCAACTTCTTCAACCAGGAGGCCTTTGGCAGCAACACCAACTCCCTTTTCGGCATGTACAGCCGCGCCACCCAGGAGTATCTGACCTGGTGGCAGAGCTCCCTGGCCGAACAGGGGGTCACGGTGGACCCCTCCATGCCGGTACATCCCACCTTTTTGTACGAGAGCGTCTGGTGCTTCGTGGGCTTCTTCGCCCTGTGGGCCTTTTTGAAAAAGCGCCGCTACAACGGCCAGATCGCCCTGCTCTATGCCGTGTGGTACGGCGCGGGCCGCTTCTGGATCGAGGGCTTGCGCACCGACTCGCTGCTCATCCCCGGTGTTGGCCTGCGGGTGAGCCAGGTGGTGGCGCTGGTCTGCGTGGCTGCGGGCCTTGTGCTGCTGGCGGTGCTGGGCAAAAAATACAGGAACGTGCCCTTTGAGGTGCAGCTGGCGGTGGGGAGCACGGCCCTCAAACAGGCAAAGGCCGCCGGCCTTACCAGCGAGCAGATCGCCCGCATCGCCGGCAAGCTGCCGGTGGGCGCGTCCCACGCCGCCTTTGTGGCCCAGACCGCCCAGGTCGCCCAGACCAACTGGGCCGCCCGGGCCGGCGCCCTTGCGGAGGACGCCCCGGCTGAAACGGCCGCCCCCGAGGCCGCCGAACAGGCCGAAACCGCGGAAGAATAACAAAAAGAAAGGGGAGGAACGCTATGGCGGCACAGATCATCAGCGGAAAGACGCTGGCGGCCCGGATCAAGCAGCGGGTGGCCGGCGAGGTGGCACAGCTCAAGGAGCAGGGGATACACCCCTGCCTGGCGGTGATGCTGGTGGGGGACGACCCCGCCAGCCAGGTGTACGTGCGGGGCAAGCAGAACGACTGCGCCGAGTGCGGCATCGAGAGCCGCCTGGTGCGGCTGGAGGCAAGCGTCACCCAGGCGCAGGTACTGGAAGAACTGGGCCGCCTGGCGGCCGACCCGTCGGTGCACGGGGTGCTGGTGCAGCTGCCGCTGCCCGCCGGCATCGACGAGCAGGCGGTGATCGCCGCCATCCCCCCCGAAAAGGACGTGGACGGCTTCACCCCGGTGAACGTGGGCAGGATGAACATCGGTCTTGACTGCTTTTTGCCCTGCACCCCCGCCGGCTGCATCGAGATGCTCCGCTCCACCGGCCTTGCCATCGAGGGCAAGCAGGCGGTGGTGGTGGGCCGCAGCAACATCGTGGGCAAGCCCGCCGCGGCGCTGCTGCTGCGGGAAAACGCCACCGTCACCGTCTGCCACTCCCGCACAAAGGACCTGGCGCGGGTCTGCGCCGGGGCGGACATCCTGGTGGCGGCCATCGGCAGGGCGAAGTTCATCACCGGCGATATGATCAAACCCGGCGCGGTGGTCATCGACGTGGGCATCAACCGGGGCGCGGATGGCAAGCTCTGCGGCGACGTGGACTTTGACGCCGCCGCCGAAAAGGCCGCTTTCATCACCCCGGTGCCCGGCGGCGTGGGCCTGATGACCCGGGCCATGCTGCTGTGCAACACGGTGCAGGCCGCCCGCATGGCTGCCGGCCGCTGAACCGCCCCATCCCGCCGGGCCCTGTCGCCCGGGAAAGGAAGAGACCTATGGAAAAACGCATCGCCATCTGCCCCGGCAGCTTCGACCCCATCACCAAGGGCCACCTGGACATCATCCGCCGGGCGGCGAACCTCTTCGACGAGGTGATCGTGCTCATCATGGTGAACTACACCAAGACCACCACCGCTTTCACCGCCGCCGAGCGGGTGGAGATGGCCCGCCGGGTCACGGCGGACATCCCCAATGTGCGGGTGGACTACTACGCCGGCCTGCTGGCGGACTACGCCCGCAAGCAGGGGGCCTGCACCCTGGTCAAGGGCCTGCGGGCGGTTACCGACTTCGAGTACGAGTTCCAGATGGCCCTCACCAACAAAAAGCTCTGCCCCAATCTGGAGACCCTGTTTCTGACCACCGACATCCAGTACATGTATCTCTCCAGCTCGGTGGTGCGGCAGGTGGCCAGCTTTGGCGGCGACATCTCGGAGTTCGTCTGCCCCGAGCTGCGGGACATCATCCAGGCCCGGCTGACCCCCGCCCCCGGGGTGCTGCCCGAGGCCTGACAGGACACAGAACAAGGCCGCGGCGCGCTGCATTGCAGCGCGCTGCGGCCTTTCGCGTCTCTTCTTTTTACGCCAGCGCCTCGGCGATGAAGCCGCAGCCCAGCACCAGGTCCCCGCCGTAGAACACGGCGCTCTGGCCCGGCGCGGGGGCGCGGGCGGGCTCGTCGAAGCGGACGAGATCGTTGCCGTCAAAGGTGCAGCTCACCGGGGCGGCGGCGCTGCGGACCTTTACCTGGTAGTGGCCGGCGGGCAGCGGCGCGCCGGTGGGGGTGAAGAGCCCCTCCAGCCGCATACCGGAGAAGAATTCCTCTCCGGCCCAGCCCAGGGCCACGTCGCCGTTTTCCCGGATCTCCTTTACAAAGGCCGGCCTGCCCAGCGCCAGGCCCAGCCCCTTGCGCTGGCCCAGGGTGTAGCGCAGCACCCCCTTGTGGGGGCCCAGGTCTGCCCCGTCCGGGCCGATGAACCGCCCCGCCTTGCCCGAAAGGCCCCGCCCCTCGATAAAGGCGGCATAGTCGCCGTCCGGGATAAAGCAGATCTCCATGCTGTCCGGCTCGTCGGCGCAGGGCAGGCCCAGCTCCCGGGCCAGCTGGCGCACGTCCTCCTTTTCAAACTCCCCCAGCGGCAGGCACAGCCGGGCCAGGATGTCCTGCCCCAGCCGGCAGAGCATATAGCTCTGGTCCCGGGCAGCGCTGGTGGCCCGGGCCAGGGCGTACAGGCCGGGGCCCACCTCCTCCACCCGGGCGTAGTGGCCGGTGGCGATGAAGCGGCAGCCCTGCCGGTCCGCCTCGGCGGCCAGCAGCCGGAACTTCACCGCCGGGTTGCAGAGCACGCAGGGGTTGGGGGTGCGCCCGGCGCAGTAGGCGGCGCAGAAAGGCGCCACCACCTCTTTTTCAAAGGCGTCGGCGGCGTCCAGCACCGTCAGCGGCACGCCCAGCGCCTGGGCGGCCCGGCGTGCCTTTTCCACCGCCGGCTGGTGGGCGTCGGAAAAGCGGATCACCGCCCCACGCACCTCAAAGCCCTGCTGGCGCAGCACGCTCACGCAGACGGCGCTGTCCACCCCGCCGGAGAGCCCCACCAGCACCCTGTCCGCCTCTTCAAAGGTGGAAAACCCGCTGCCGGGCAAAAACGCATCGCTCATCGCTCAAAACTCCTTTTCGCTTTTTCAGGGCTGCCGGCCGCCGAAGCGCCGGCTCTGGGCCACCGCCAGCCGGTCGCACCGCTCGTTTTCCGGGTGGCCGGCGTGGCCCTTGATCCATTTGTAGTGGATGACATGGCGCTCGGCCAAATTCAGCAGCTTCTCCCACAGGTCCGGGTTCAGGGCAGGGGACTTGTCCGCCTTTTTCCAGCCCCGTGCCCGCCAGCCCTTGGCCCAGCCCTTTTCCAGGCCGTCGATCACATACTTCGAGTCGCTGCAAAGGGTGATCTCGCAGGGCTCTTTCAGCTGCTCCAGCGCCGCGATCAGCGCGGTCAGCTCCATGCGGTTGTTGGTGGTCTCGGCTTCGCCGCCGCTCAGCTCTTTCTCGTGGCCCTTGTAGCGCAGCACCGCGCCCCAGCCCCCCGGGCCGGGGTTGCCGCTGCAGGCGCCGTCGGTGAAGATCTCGATCTGTTTCATGGCTTCCTCCCGCCCTGCGCCCCGCTTTCGGCGCGGGGCGGCTGCTCCTATTATACCCGTTTTCCCGCCGGCGGGCAAGGCATTGGGCGGCCGCTTTTTGTCTATACTGTCAGGAGGCGGCCCGCCCTTTTTGTTGACAATCACCTGTATAGGGCTGTATAATAAAACTAACTTTAAGCATACGCCAGACGTCTGCTTAAAACGAGTGCGTTTTCTTGCAAAGGGCCCGGTCGCATCGAACAGATGGACCTATCGTGCCCGGCGGCGCTGCCGCGAGACCCACCCGAACTTTGCCCCCATGGGGCTTACATACGCCCATCCACCCCGACGCGGGACTCCGCCCGGCCAGGCCGGCGGCGGCTTTTTTCCCGCGCACCATTTTACGGAGGAACCTTATGAACCAATCGAACCCTGAAAAAGCTCCCAGAAAGCCCCGTGCGCCCCGGGCCTCCAAGCCCGCGGCGGCAAAGCCCGCCCCCAAGGCGGCCGCGCCCGCCCAGCCGGAGCAGACCCGCACCGGCGGCGAGTCCGCCCGTCGCAAGCCCTTTTACAGCCGCACCCGCCGGGCCCAGCCCAAGGCGGGCAAGTCCGGCGCCATCCCCATGCACATCGTCCCGCTGGGCGGCCTGGGGGAGGTGGGCAAGAACGTCACCCTGTACGAGTGCCAGGGCGACATGCTCATCGTGGACTGCGGCCTGGTCTTTCCGGACAGCGACATGTTCGGCGTGGACCTGGTCATCCCCGACTTCACCTATGTGGTGCAGAACAAGGACCGCATCCACGGCGTCATCATCACCCACGGCCACGAGGACCACATCGGCGCGCTGCCCTACCTGCTCAAGCAGGTGGACCTGCCGGTGTACGCCACCCGGCTCACCATCGGCCTGATCAAGAACAAGCTGGAGGAACACGGCCTGCTGGGCCGCACCCGCCTCATCGAGATCACCCCCCGGCGCAAGTTCAAGCTGGGGTGCTTTACCATCGAGCCCATCCATGTGAACCACTCCATCCCGGACGCGGTGGCCTTTGCCATCGAGTGCCCGGCGGGCGTGGTCATCCAGACGGGCGACTTCAAGATCGACTACACCCCGCTGTCCGGCGGCCCCACCGACATCGCCGCCTTTGCCGAGTACGGCAAAAAGGGCGTGCTGGCCCTGCTCAGCGACTCCACCAACGCCGAGCGCCCGGGCTTCACCGCCACCGAGAAAAAGGTGGCCCAGAGCTTTGCGAACCTGTTCCACCGGGCGGACAAGCAGCGCATCATCATCGCCACTTTCGCCTCCAACCTCTACCGCATCCAGCAGATCATCGACCTGGCGGTGGAGAACGGCCGCAAGGTGGCGGTGAGCGGCCGCAGCATGGCCAACAACACCCAGATGGCCCTGGAGCTGGGCTATCTGCACGCCCCCGAGGGGGTGCTCATCGACATCGAGCAGCTGAACAAGTATCCGCCGGAGAAGATCGTGCTCATCACCACCGGCAGCCAGGGCGAGCCGCTGAGCGCGCTGTCCCGCATGGCCTCCGCCAGCCACCGGAACGTGCGGGTGGGCCCGGGGGACTTCATCATCATCTCCGCCACCCCCATCCCCGGCAACGAGAAGATGGTCACCAAGGTGGTCAACGGCCTGCTGCTGCTGGGCGCGGAGGTCATCTACGAGTCCATGTACGACGTACACGTGTCCGGCCACGCCTGCCAGGAGGAGCAAAAGCTCATCCTCACCCTCACTTCGCCCCAGTATTTCCTGCCGGTGCACGGCGAGTACAAGCAGCTGAAAAAGCACGCCATGACCGCCGAGAGCCTGGGCATCCCCGCAAAGAACATCCACATCGCCGAGATCGGCCAGGACATCCGCCTGTCCGCCGACAGCCTGGAAACGGGCGAGCCGGTGCCCGCCGGCGTGGTCATGGTGGACGGCCTGGGGGTGGGCGACGTGGGCAGCGTGGTGCTGCGGGACCGCCGCCACCTCTCCCAGGACGGTCTGGTCATCGTGGTGGCCACCGTCTCGCCGGACGGCCGGGTGCTGGCCGGGCCGGACCTGGTCAGCCGTGGCTTTGTGTATGTGCGGGAGAGCGAGGAGCTCATGGAAGAGGCCCGCCGGCTGGTGCTCCAGTGCTTCGAGCGCTGCCGGGCCGAGCGCACCCACGACTGGAACAGCGTCAAGACCCGTGTGCGGGAGACTCTTTCCGCCTATATCTACCGGCGCACCAAGCGCAGCCCCATGATCCTGCCCATTCTGATGGAAGTCTGATTTTCCTGCCTAAGGAGGCGAATGACCCATGCGTAACCGCCCGCGTCTTGCCCTGGAACTGTTCACCGCCGGCCTGCTGGTGCTCTGCCTGGCCCTTGCGGCGCTGGTGGCGGTGCTTCGCCCCGTCGCGTTGTGGGCGCTGGTGCCGGTGCTGGCCGCCGTCTGCCTGGCCCTTGTGCTGGGCGGGCGCAGCCTGCGAAGCGCCGTCTGCCGGGCGGTGAGCTGCTCCCGGCTGGAGGGCAGCGAGCTCCAGGCCAGCCTGGAGGAACTGCGGCTGCCGGCGGCGCTGCTGTCCGGCAAGACGCTGGTGTGGTACAACCGGGCGTTCAAGGCCCGGCTGCTGGCCGGCGAGGACGTGCTGCTGGAGCCGGTGAACCGGGTGCTGCCCGGCCTGGACCTGCGCCAGTGCGCCGGGGAAAAGGGCCAGAACCTGGAGCGGGCGGGCCGGCGCTACACCGTTTTTTCCGCCCCCGGCGAGAGCGGCTACGCGCTGCTGTACCTGGTGGACGACACCGAGCTGAAGACCACCGCCGCCGAATACGCCGCCAGCCGCCCGGCCTATCTGGTCATCGAGCTGGACGGTTATCAGGAGCTCATGGCCGGCCTGCGGGACTCCGAGCGCAGCCACCTGATGGAGGCGGTGAACCGCACGCTGGAGCAGTATTTCGCCCGCACCAACGGCTTTTTGCGCCGGGTGTCCACCAGCCGCTACATCGCGGTGGTGGAAGAGCGCCACATGAAAGAGATGGTGGCCGCCCGCTTCGACCTGCTGGACAAGGTGCGCGGCCTCAACGAGGGTGTGCAGCTGACCCTGTCCATCGGCGTGGGCCGGGGCGGCGGCAGCCTGAAAGAGTGCCAGCAGATGGCCCAGCAGTCGCTGGACATGGCCCTGGGCCGGGGCGGCGACCAGGCGGCGGTGAAAACGCCGGACGGCTTCGCCTTTTACGGCGGCGTGACCCGCAGCGTGGAAAAGCGCAGCCGGGTGAAGAGCCGCATTTTGGCCAACGCCCTGGTGGACCTTATCCGCCAGTCGGAGAGCGTGGTCATCATGGGCCACCGCATGAGCGACCTGGACGCCCTGGGCGCGGCCATCGGCGTGCTGCGCATCTGCAAAGGGCTGGACGTGCCGGCGGTGATCGCCGTGCGCCGCAAGGCCACCCTGGCGGAGAACCTGATCCAGGTGTTCGAGGACGCCGGCTTTGCCGACGACTTCATCGAACCGGAGGCCGCCGCCGAGCTGGCGAACGACAGGACGCTGCTTGTGGTGGTGGATACCCACATCGTCAACCTGCTGGAGAGCAGGGAACTGTTTGAAAAGTGCCGCCAGGTGGCGGTGATCGACCACCACCGCAAGGCGGTGGGCCACATCGAGAACCCGGTGCTGTTCTGCCACGAGCCCTATGCCTCCTCCACCTGCGAGCTGGTGTGCGAGCTGTTGCAGTACGTGCCCGGCGAGGGCGCGGCCCCCACCGCCCTGGAGGCTCAGGCGATGCTGGCGGGCATCATGCTGGACACCCGCAGCTTCGCGCTGCACACCGGCGTGCGTACCTTTGAGGCCGCCGCCTACCTGCGGCGGATGGGCGCCGCCACCGAGGAGGTGCGGGCGCTGTTCAACTCCTCGCTGGAGGAGTACACCGTCAAGTCCAACCTGGTGGAGGGCGCCCGGCTGTACATGGGATGCGCCGTGTCGGTGGCGGGGGAGCTGCCGCCGGGCATGGCGGTGGCGGTGCCCCAGGCCGCCAACGACCTGCTCACCATCAACGGGGTGGGCGCCAGCTTCGTGGCGGTGCAAAAGGGCGACGGGGTGAACATCTCCGCCCGCAGCATGGGCAAGGTGAACGTGCAGGTGATCCTGGAGCAGCTGGGAGGCGGCGGACATATGACCATGGCCGGCGCCCAGCTGAAGAACACCAGCCTGGACGACGCCGAGCGGATGCTCTGCGACGCCATCGCCGACTACCGCCGCCAGCAGGAGGCCAGCCGGAAAAATCAGCAGTCGCCCCAGTGACTGCCCACATAAAAGGAGAAGACCATCATGAAAGTGATTTTGAAGCAGGATGTCAAGACCATCGGCAAAAAGGACGAGATCCACGAGGTGTCGGACGGCTACGCCCGCAACTTCCTGTTCCCCCGTGGCCTGGCCGCCCCGGCGGACGCGGCGGCGGTGAACATGGCCCGCACCAAGAACGAGGCCAAAGAGCACCATGCCGCCGAGGCGCTGGCCGCCGCAAAGGCCCTGGCGGACAAGGTCAAGGACAAGACCGTTGCCCTGAAAGCCAAGGGCGGCGCCTCCGGGCGGCTGTTCGGCAAGATCACCGCCAAGGACGTGGCCGAGGCGCTGAGCAAGCTGGCCGGCGTGGAGATCGACAAGCGCAAGGTGGAGCTGGAGCGGGACATCAAGGACTTCGGCACCTACACCGCCGTCGTCAAGCTGCACCCGGGGGTCAGCGCGGCCTTTAAGGTAAAGGTGGAGGAGGAGTAACGCCTCCCCAACGGCAGAAAAGATGGCGGCCCCGCGGTGCGGGGCAAAGGACGAGTGCATATGCAGGAAATGTCAATGGACCTTGAGGCGCTGGGCGTGGCCCGGCCATACAGCATGGAGGCCGAGCAGTCGGTGCTGGGCGCGGCGCTGCTGGAAAGCGAGACCGTTCTTCCCGAGCTGGTGGAGACACTGCGCCCGGAGATGTTCTATGCCCGCCAGAACGGCGAGATCTTCGCCGAGATGGTGCGGCTGTTCACCGCCGGCGAACAGGTGGACCTGGTCACATTGCTGGACGCGGTGACCGCCGCCGGCGTGTTCGAGAGCGCCGACGCCGCCAAGATCTACCTGGCCCGGCTGGGGGAGACGGTGCCCAGCCTGACCAACGTGGGGGCCTACGCCCGCATCGTACAGGAAAAATACACCGCCCGCCAGGTGCTGGAGGCCGCCCAGAGCATTTTGCAGCAAAGCGGCGAGGCCCCCAGCGCGGAGCTGCTTTTGGAAAGCGCCGAGCAAAAGCTCTACCAGATCCGCTCCGGCCGGGAGCAGAACAGCCTCACCCGGCTGTCCGGCGCGCTGGTGGAGACGCTGGGCAACCTGCAAAGGATCACCGGCCCGGACAAGGCGAAATACGCCGGCATCCCCACCGGCTTTACCTACCTGGACACCATCCTCACCGGCCTGGGCCGCTCGGACCTGATCATTCTGGCGGCCCGCCCCGGCATGGGCAAGACCAGCTTCGCGCTGAACATCGCCACCAACGTGGCCAAAAAGCAAAAGGTGCCGGTGGCCATCTTCAGCCTGGAGATGAGCATGGAGCAGCTCACCAACCGCATCCTCTCCGCCGAGGCCGGGGTGGACAGCCACGCTTTCCGCTCCGGCGCCCTGCGGGACAGCGACTGGGAGGACCTGGCCCAGGCCTCCGAGATCCTCCACGACGTGCCCATTTATATGGACGACACCTCCGGCATCACCATCCCGGAGATCAAGGCCAAGATCCGCCGGGTCAACCAGG
>DXAC01000091.1 GCA_019117205.1 Candidatus Allofournierella merdigallinarum
GCAAAGGACATGCCCCGGCGCTTCAGGTCGGCGGAAATTTCGTCTGACAGGGGCGAGGTGGCCGGGCCGTACTCGACGATGGGCTTGCCGTTTGTCCAGTGCCACAGCCAGGCGTCGAAGCTGCCCCACTCTTGCCGGATGGCAGGGAACGGCGTGCGCTTTGCGTACCTCCCGGCCGTGATTCACGGCGTTTCCTGTTCCAGCAAGGGCAGGAACAGCTCGGCGACGTATGCCAGCTCGCTGGCGGGCATGGTGATCCCGAAGACCTCGGCAGGGTAGGACATGGCGCTTTCCACAGCCAGGAAGACGCCGCTGTGCTCGTTCGTGAACACTTTCAGCTTGTCGTAGCGCAGAGATTCCCCCCGGATCAGCCGCTCGAGCATATGGGAGCAATGGAAAACGAACTTGGTGGCGACCTCGTCGGTATAGGACAGATGCAGGTCGGTCAGTATCCGCTCCAGCGTCTTCAGCAGTACGCTGGCGGCCTTGGCCGGGTCGAGAAATGTAAGGGAGGAGGCGAGGATCTCCTTTACGGCCCGCTCGATAAAGCTCTCGGGGAGCAGCTCCCCCTCCAGCCGGCCCGCCTTTCCCGCCAGCTCCTGCACGGAGCCCTCGCAGCACAGCGCGCTCCGGCAGATCGTCAGCAGGGCGGGAAGACTCACATGGGATATGCACTTGCCCTCCACGCCGGTGCGGGAACAGACCAGCCGGTCGAGCTTGCCCAGCGGCTCCATATCGGTGACGATCAGTATGCCGCTGCCCCGGTCCATCTCTTTGGCCGCAAGGCACACCTCCTCCGTCAGCTGCTCCAGGTCCATTCCCGGCAGATAGCTCACGCCTCTGGCGATGGGCACGCAGCAGGCGGAATTCAGATACTCCGCTGTGCTCTCGGCGATCTGACGCCCGTGAAAAACGATCAGCACCGGGATGCCGGGCTCCCGCCGGGCCCGCGCATCCGGCGCGGCGGGGCCCCGCACCCACGGCGGCGCCATGTTGGGATAAAAGCTCAGGTGCTCCTGTTCGATGGGGGACAAGAGCTCCTGGAGCTGAAGCTCCAGCTCCGGTGTCGCGCTGACCCGGTTCAGCAGGCTGGCGGGAAAATGGCGGAGCTCCACGTTCACGTTGACCGGGCTGCTGCCGGGAAGGGCGTGGTCCAGGTATGCCATGGAGCATATGGCCTTTATGGTGCTCATCAACTCCGCCACGTTGCCGGGATAGCTGGAACAGAGCAGCGCCATGAGCACGTCCCGGTGTACATGAAAGGAGACTCCCGTGGCGGTGGTCTCGCGCTGGAAGAAAAGGATGGCGTACTCCAGAAGCTCCTCCTTGCCGCGCTCGTCCAGCTGGGGCAGCTGGATGTGCATGGGGATGCTCCGCTGCAGCCGCTGGATGGCGGGAGCCGCCGAGATGTCGGAGGAGGTGATGACCAGCATGGCGTTGTTGTACCGCACCGGGGAAGACTCGCCCATCCGGGTAAAAACGTTTTTCTCCATCAGTTCGATGAGATGGTCCTGTACCTTTGGGGAAAGGTGCTGGGCGCAGTGCAGACACAGGATGCCCCCCGCGGCCTTTTCCAGCAGGCCCTGCTTGCTCTTTCCGTCCCCGCCGGCGGCGGTGCGGCCCCGGCCGAAGATCTGGTTCAGGAGCAGCTGGGGCGATGCCTCGTATTCCTGGCAGTTGCAGAGGATAAAGGGCGCGTCCTCCGCGATGGTCCCCCGGGAGACGGCAAAATGGTACATCATCCGCGCAAAGCGGGTCTTTCCGGCGCCGGTGCCCCCGGTGATCAGGGTGTGCAGCCCTGCGGGCGGATAGAGCACCGCGGCCTTTGCCCGGAACACGGCGTCCCGAAGACTGCCCTCCATCCCCACCTGGAGATCCAGGTCCGAGAGATCCGCACGCTCTTGCGGGCGGGAGGATAGGCCGCCCGCAACGATGTATTCGCGCAGGTCCTTGCCCTTGGGGACGGTGGCGGGCAGGAACGCCTGGGGATAATACCGGCAGAGCGTGGCCCGATGGAGATACAGCGTGGGCTTGCCCAGCAGCTTGATCATCTGCCCGTCCTTGTACAGCCCGTTCAGCTCTTTGGATACGTTCGCCCGGTCCAGACCCAGCATACCGGACAAGACGCCCGCGTCCAGCCCCATCCGTTTCTGGCGCGCCTCGGCAATGTGGGATTCGGTGTAGACCCGCACGGCGCCGAGCACCTTGCTCCGGCGGCTTTCGACCCTTCCTTTTTCCATGGTTCCTCCCGGCTAAGAAATATTTTTGTCGATGTGTGTTGAATCCGGCGCCCGCCAGGGCGCGCAAAAAGAAAAACGACCTGTTTCTTGAAAGAAGTGTGTTAAAATATGCGGTTTTATAACACACATTATACCGCCGCAGGCCTGCGTTGTAAAGACGGGCCCGCGTTTTTGCGCGGAGCTCTCCGGCCGGCCCAGACGGAAGAAGACGGGCGGAGTTTGCGATTGCTGCCAATATTTCCTTGCTTTTTGGAGGACATTTCCGGCAAATAATAGAATGAAAATGACACGAATCGAGATCTGTACTGCTTTTGCCGAAAATTGACACCCCTTTTCGTGGGGTGTTAGGATTGACCTGTAGGAACAGAACGGGGAGAAGAAGTACTGTGTCAAAACAGATCGTTGGAGGGGCGGATGAACATTTTGTTGAACAGGCTGGACGACCGGCTGATCCACGGCCAGGTGCTGGTCTCCTGGGTCAAGCGGCTGGCGGCCCGGCGTATCCTGGTCATCGACGATGACTTGGCGCGGGACAGTTTCAGCCAGTCGGTGTTCGCGCTGGCAGCGCCGAGGGGGGTCCAGGTGGAGATCGCGGGCCTTTCCGAGGGGCTCAGGCAGATCCTGGAGGAGAACGACGGCACGCCGCCGGACACCATCCTCCTGTGCAAGGAGCCTCGGTATCTGCTGGAGCTGTTCCGGGGCGGCTACCGCCCCGCCTCTGTGAACATCGGCTGCCTGGCGGCCGGCCCCTCGCGCAAGCGCCTTTCAAAAGGGGTGTTCCTGTCCGAGCAGGAGACAGAGCTTTTCGAGGAGCTGATAGACGCGGGCATCCCCGTGTTCGTTCAGCCGGTGTACGCCGAGGCAAAGATCGACCTTCGGGAGCTAATCCGTCGATAAACCAGTGGAAAGGAGCGGATCAAGGCAATGGAACAAGGAGTGGGCGTGTCGGCGGGGATCGGCTTTGGCCCGGTGCTGAAATATCTGCGCGCCGATCTTTCGTCCCGCCTGCAATGCGCCGGAACGCCCGGGCAAGAGGCGCAGAAGCTGGCTGATGCCATAGAGGAACTCAAAAGGGAAAACGTCCGCCTGGCGAAAAAGGCGGCGCGCCAGGCGGGTGAGCAGGAGAGCGGCATCTTCGAGGCGCACAATGCCATCCTGGAGGACGAGGAGGAGGTCCTGGCCCCCATACAGGAGCAGATCGCGGCGGGAAAAAGCGCGGCGCAGGCCGCTTCGGACCGGTTCCGGGAGCTGGAGGAGGCCATGGGCGGAGTAAAGGACGAGTGCATCGGGGCCCGCGCCGCCGATTTCCGGGACCTGGGCGAACGGCTGGTGCGGCAGATCCTGGGGGTGGACGCCCCATCCCTGGAGCGGCTGGAAGAGGACGTGGTGCTGGTGGCAAGGGACCTGTCGCCCTCCGACACGGTGATGCTGGACCTTGTACATATAAAAGGCCTTGTCTGTGAGGAAGGCGGCCCTGCCTCCCACACCGCCATCCTGGCAAAGGCGATGGGCATCCCGGCGGTGGTGGGCTGCAAGGGCATCCTCGCCCGGGCGGAGCAGGGGCGGCAGCTCTGGCTCGACGGGGACAGCGGCGAGGTGTTCCTGCAGCCCACGGAAGAGGAAAAGGCCGCCCTGCAAAAGCGCGCCGAGAAGCAGCGGCGGCGCCGGGAAACACTGGAGGTGTACCGGAAAAAACAGACCACTCTTACCCGGGACGGCGACTGCGTGCGGCTGAGCGCCAACATCGCCGGCCCGCAGGAGTGCGCGCTGGCCGTGGAGAACGGGTGCGAGGGCATCGGGCTGTTTCGCAGTGAGTTCCTGTATATGAATCGGCCGGATCTTCCCGGCGAGGAGGAGCAGTTCCGGGCCTACGTCCGCACACTGGAGCTGGCCCGGGGCAGGCCGGTGACCATCCGGACGCTGGACATTGGCGGCGACAAGGCGGTGCCGGCGATGGGTCTGCCCGCCGAGGCCAACCCCTTTTTGGGGTATCGGGCCATCCGCGTCTGCCTGGACCGGGAGGAGCTGTTCCGGACCCAGCTGCGGGCGTTGTACCGAGCCAGCGCAAAGGGCAGGCTGCGGATCATGTTCCCGATGATCTCCCGGCTGGAGGAGCTGCGGCAGGCCAAACAGATCGCCCGGCAGACCGCCGAAGAGCTGGCGCGCCGGGGGGTGGAGATAGACGCCCGGGTGCAGCTGGGCATGATGATGGAGGTGCCCTCGGCGGCGGTGCTGGCCGACGAGTTCGCCCGGGAGGCGGATTTCTTCTCCATCGGTACCAACGACCTGACCCAATACACGCTGGCGGTGGACCGGGGCAACCCCCTGGTGGGGCCGCTGTACAGCCACTGCCAGCCGGCGGTGGTCCGGCTCATCGCCGGGATCATCCGCGCCGCGGCGCGGCGGGGCATCCCCTGCTGTATGTGCGGCGAGGCGGCGGGGGACAGCCGCTTTATCCCGCTGCTGCTGGGGCTGGGGCTAAAGGAATTTTCCGTCTCCTCCCCCCGCATCCCCGAGATAAGGAGGCTCTTCTCCCGCCTGGACGGACAGGGCTGTGCCGAGCTGGCCCGCCGGGCGCTAAAGGCGTCCACCGAACAGGAGATACAGACACTTTTGAATGCGGCCGCAGACGCCGCGTTGCCATGACAAGGAAAGGGTACTATGGAAAAAGCGACGATCACCATCACCAACCGCTCGGGGCTCCATGCCAGACCGGCGGCCGCCTTTGTCACCGAGGCCAAGAAATTCCGTAGCAAGCTCACCATCCAGGTGGATGGCAGATCCGTCAACGGGAAGTCCATGGTGGCGCTTTTGTCAGCGGGCATCACCTGCGGCAAGGAGATCGGGCTCACCTTTGAGGGAGAGGATGAAAAGGAGGCCGCCAGCGCGGTGTGCAGCTTCATCCGTTCCGGCTGCGGCGAGAGCGGCTGAAAGGGGCGTACAGTGGATATCTTGCTGACCAACGACGACGGCATCTGTGCCCCGGGCCTTGCCGCGGCGGCGAAGGCGCTGTCGGAACAGGGCACGGTGTGGGTCGCGGCGCCCGCCTCCGACCAGAGCGGGCAGAGCCATCACAGGCATCTTTCCGGCCCGCTGCGGGCGGAGAGGGTGGAGTTTCCCGGCGCGGCCGGCGCCTGGCGGATCCACGGCACACCGGCGGATTGTGTCGCCCTTGCCGTTACCACCCTGATAAACGCGCCCGTTGGGCTGGTCTTTTCAGGCATCAACCACGGGCCCAACCTGTCTTCCAACCTCCTGTATTCCGGCACCGCCGCCGCCGCGCTGGAGGCCAGTCTGGCGGGGATCCCGGCGGTGGCCGCGTCCTGCGCCGCATGGGACGAGGCGAGCCTGCGGCAGGCGGCGCAGCTGGCGTGCAGGGCTGCCCTGGCCGCCGCCCGCGCCGGGCAGACGCTGGCGCTGAACCTCAACTTTCCGGCGGCGGGGCGGTATCGCGGCGTCCGTGTCTGCCGGGCGGACGGAGTCTGCCGGCATCCGGCGCCTTTCGAGCGGGCGGGGGAGACGCTGTTCTTTCCCCCCCGGAGCCCGGGCGTGTGGCAGCCCGCGGGCCGGGACGCCCTGGCCCTGGCGCAAAGGTACGTCACGGTGACGCCCCTGTCGGCGGAATGGTCCGACCTTTCCCGCCTGCAGATGACGGCCGCCGTTTTGGAAAAGGCTTTTGGAGAGGAGCAACACATTTTTACAGGGGAGGAAGACACATGAAGATTTTGATCGCCACCCATGGCCGGTTCGCCAGCGGGATAAAAAGCTCGGTGGAACTTCTCACCGGAAAGGGAGACAAGATCTGCTGCATCGACGCCTATGTGGAGCAGGACGGAAAAACGGTGGGGGACGCGGACATCCCGGCGGAGATGGAGCGCTTTTTCGCGCAGACGGCGCCGGAGGAGGAAACGGTCGTCTTTACCGACCTGAAAGGCGGCAGCGTGAACAGCCGGGTGATGGAGCTGATCCCCCCGGGGCGCAAGGTATTCCTGGTATCCGGGTTCAATCTTCCCATGGTGCTGGAGGTGGTGATGGCGGAAGAGGATGAGCCGATCACCGGGCAGACGCTGCAAAGCGCGCTGGAGATGTGCCGGGAGTCGATGGTGCTGGTCCCGCCGCTGTGGGAGCGGGAAAACGCAGGCAGCGAAGAGGAGAGCTTCTTCGCATAACAAAAAGAAAGGGAGTGGAAAAAATGATCGTGGCGCTTAGGATCGACGACCGGCTGGTCCACGGGCAGGTGGCGCTGGCGTGGTGCAAGGCACTGGGCTCCCAGGGGATCCTGGTGGCGAACGACCAGGTCTGCAACAACGAGCTTCAAAAAATGGCGCTGAAGATGGCGACGCCGGTAAACGTGAAGCTGCTGGTGCAGCCCGTCGCCCAGGCCATTGGCGTACTTAAAAATCCAAAGGCGCGGTCCATGCACATCATGGTGCTGGTAACAAACGTGCGGGACGCCCTGGAGATCTGCCGGCAGCTGCCGGAGATCAAAGAAGTAAACCTTGCCGGAACCGGCAGATTGGAGGGAGGGGAGGAAGGAAAGATCGTATTGGTGAAGTCCAGCGTCTTCCTGAAGCCGGAAGAACTGGGATCTCTGAAAGAGCTTGTGTCCAGCGGCGTTCGGGTGTACAACCAGCAGCTGCCCACCCACGAAAAGACCGACGTGGCGAAGCTCCTGGAACGGATCGATCATTAAGGAGGAGGTCGTATTATGTATCTTGATTACGCGATCAAAGCGGTCATCGTTGCGATCATTTGCTATTCGGGCACCTACCTGTGGGGCCGCACCATGGCGGATCGCCCCATTGTGGTCGCCGCGTTCTGCGGCCTGCTGATGGGCGATTTGCAGACCGGCCTGATCTGCGGCGCTGTGCTGGAAGCCATTTTCCTGGGCGTGTCCCACATCGGCGGCTCCAACCTGAACTACTGCATGGCGACCCTGTTCACCACCACCTACTGCATCATCCTGCAGGACAATTTTGAAACGGTGTGGGCGCTGGCCACCGCCATCGGCACGCTGGGCATCCTGGTGGAAACGGGCTACCGCTTCATCTCGGCGCTGTTCACCGGCTACATGGACCGTCTGGTGGCCCAGAACAAGCAAAAGCAGTTCTGCCGGATGCGCTTCGTCATCTTTTTCCTCACCCATCCCATCTATTGGGCGGTGGTCTTCTTTGGCGTGCTGCTGGGCGCCGAGGCCATGGAGCTTTTGCTGGCTTCCATCCCGGCGTTCGTTCAGAGCGGCCTGAACATCTCCAAGGGCCTGTTCGGCGCCATCGGTCTCGCGCTGGTGCTCAATCAGATCTGGGACACCAAGATCTGCTATTTCTTCTTCTTCGGATTTGTGCTTGCCAAGTACATGGGCCTGCCGGTGATGGCGGTGCTGGTGATCGCGGTGTGCCTGGCGCTGACCATCGCGTTCCGCGACATCCAGATCAACAAGCTGGTCCTGGGCACGTCCGGTGCGGGCGCCAGCAACAGTGAGGAGGCGTTTTTCAATGAGTAAGATCACCAACATCCCCAAGGAAGACAAGAAGATGCTGCACAAGATCTTCTGGCGCTTCTTTACGATGCAGTGCGACATGAACTATGTCAAGGGCGGCGCGCAGGGGTGGACCTACTCGCTGCTGCCCGCCATCGACCGCTATTACGACAAGCCGGAAGACCAGGTGGCGGCGATGCAGCGCCATATGTGCTTCATCAACATCACCCAGGAGGTGGCGCCGTTCACGGTGGGCCTGGTCACCGCGATGGAAAAGGAGAACTCCCAGCGGGACGACTTTGAGCCCGCCTCCATCAACGCCATGAAGATGAGCCTGATGGGCCCCATGGCCGGCGTGGGCGACGCGCTGTTTTTGAACATCATCCGCATCGTGGCGGCGGGCGTCACCATCCCCATGGCGGAGCTGGGCAACCCGCTGGCGCCTATCCTGTTCCTCATCATCTGCAACATCCCCAACCTGATCTGCCGCTATTACGGCCTGTTCCTGGGTTACACACTGGGCACAAGTTTCCTGGAAAAGATGTACCGTGAGGGCACCATGGAGGCGGTGCTGAAAGCGGCGTCCATCATAGGCCTCACGGTCATCGGCTGTACGGTGGCCACATCGGTGAACTTCTCCACATCCCTGGCCATCAACTTCGGCGAGAACGCCTATGCGCTGCAAACGGTGTTCGACAGCATCTTCCAGGGTATCCTGCCGCTGAGCATCACCCTGGGCTGCTTCTACCTGGCACGGGTGAAAAAGGTGGGCATCAATATGCTGCTGGTGGGCATCATCCTGTTCAGCATCCTGTGCGCCGTGCTGCACATCGCATAACGGGAGGCACCGCAAATGCTTGTCAACTCAAAATTTCTGCTGGAAAAGGCAATGAAAGAGGGGCGGGCTGTTCCCGCCGTGACCATCATCGACGAACATGGGATGCGCGGGGTGGTGCGAGCCTGTGAGGAGATGGAGCTCCCCTGCATCCTGGCCACCGGCAAGACCCGGGAGAACCTGGAGACCTTCGCGCCGCTCATGGCGTTTCTGGCCCGCAGGTCGAAGCTGCCCATTGTGATGCACCTGGACCACGGCAAGGATCTCCAGATGGTGAAATGGGCCATCGCCTCCGGCTTCACCTCGGTAATGTTCGACGGCTCCACCCTGCCCTTTGAGGAGAATGTCCGCCAGACCGCCGAGATCGTGGAATACGCCCATGCCCGCGGGATCCCCGTGGAGGCGGAACTGGGCCATGTGGGCAACGGCGCTGACTATGAAAAGGAATCGAAAAAGCTCCGCTCCCTTTTCACCCAGCCGGACCAGGCGTTGGAGTTCATCCGCCGCACCGGCGTGGATTCCCTGGCGGTGGCGGTGGGCACCGCCCACGGGGAGTATGCGGGCGAGCCCCGGATCGATTTCCAGCGGCTTGCCCAGCTGCGGGCGGCGATCCCCATCCCGCTGGTGCTTCATGGGGGCTCCGGCACGGGCAAGGAGATGCTCCGAAAGGCCGTGGAGAACGGGATCAACAAGGTGAACCTGTGTACCGACATCCACAAGGCTTGCCGCCGCTGCGTTCAGGAAAAGGCCGGGGAGCAGGCCTACCCGGACCTGTGCGCCAGCATCCAGAACGCCGCCCGCCAGGTGATGCTGGACTACCGCCAGGTGTTTTTGTAAGCGTTGGCGCCTGTACGAAAAGGAGTCAGATATGAGATACAAACTGTTTCCCAACGCGGGAGTGGAAGTCTCCTGCATGACCATTGGTTCCATGGTGATCGGCGCGGAGAATTTCGGCGACGAGGCCAGCCGCGAGTTCGTGGACACGGTACACCGCCTGGTGGAACAGGGGGTCAACATCATAGACACGGCCCCGCGCTATGGCAACGGGACCAGCGAAAAGGTGGTGGGACAGGCGCTGCGCGGGCTGGACCGGGACAAGGTGCTCATTGCCACCAAATTCGGCTCCTACCGCTCCTTTGACCATTACGGCCTGTGCGACGCCCGCTACGGCACCGTTATCCGGGAGGCCCAGAGCTCCCTGCTGAACCTGGGCACCGACCACATCGACTTTTTCATCAACCACTGGCCGGACCACAACACCCCCCTGCAGGAGACCATGGCCGCCCTGAATGACCTGAAAAGGGCGGGCGCGGTGCGGTTCATCGGCTTTTCCAACTGCACCCGGGAGATGCTGGAGGAGGCCCAGCGCTACGGCAAGGTGGATGTGATCCAGGTGCAGTATTCCCTGGTCAACCAGGACAACCGGGAGCTGATGGCCTGGGCCGATTCCCAGGGCATCGGGGTGATGACCTACGGCTCGCTGGGTTCGGGTATCCTGTCCGGTTCCATCCGCTGCCGTGCGGACATCGACAAATCGCCCCATCTCTCGCTGTATGATTTCTTCGCGGAACCGAAGTTCTCCGCGGTGATGGAGCTGCTGGGCACCCTGGACGACATCGCGAAGGACCACGGCGTCCCGGTGGCGCAGGTGGCCATCAACTGGAGCACCCAGAAAGAATTTGTGGGCACCGCCCTGATCGGCACCCCCAACAGCGCCCAGGGCCTGGAAAACCTGCACGCGTTCGACTGGAGCCTCAGCGACCAGGAGATCGCCCGGATCGACGGGGAAGCGAAGCGCCTGGGAATCGCCTGACAAGGGCGCTCCCGGCGCGGTGGAAAAGGAGGAGGAAGCCGTGGCAGACCATCCGCTGCTGCTGGTTCTGGGTTTTGTGGCGGTGCTGATGCTCAGCGAGCTGTTCCGGCGGCGGAACCTGGCCCGTCTGGACAGGGAGATCCGCCGGCGGGCAAAGGATCTGGGGAATGAGCGCCCGCTGATGGAGCTGCTGGATTCGCCGCCGGCAAAGATCCAGCTTTCCCGGGGCAGCCGCGCCCTGATCCGGCTGAACTATTATCTGAACGCGGCAAACCGGGAAAAGCTCGCCCGCATGGAGGAGGAGCTCCCCGGGCTGCGCCTGAGCGACCGGGATCTGCTGGCCGCGTACGGCGCGCTGTTCTCCCACTATGCCGCCGCCGGCGACCGGCAGGCCGCCGGCGCCTGCCGCGAGGCGCTGGGGCGGCAGCTGGCGCGCCCCGACGCCGACGCGGCCCGCATCCTGCTTTTGGATATGGATTGTACGCTGGAGCTGTGCAGCGGCGGCGGAGAAAAGCTCCAGGAGCTTGAGCGGCTTTGCCGGCAGCAGCCCGACGGGGACCAAAAGGCGGTGTATCAGTATATGTTGGCCAAAGGGTATCTCTCGATGGGCAGGGTGGCGCAAAGCAGAGAACTGCTCCGGCAGGCAATGGAAAACTCCTCCCGCCAAAGCGACAGGCAGCGGCTGCAAGCGCTGCTGGAGCAGGGCGGCACAACAAACGTCCCGTCAAACGGCGAAAAGGCTTTCGGCGTTTGAAGCGACCCCCAACAAGCGCGGCGCGCAGCCAGGTCACTGGCTGCGCGCCGCGCTTGTGCTGTGCCGCCGGAAATAGGGCGGGGCGTTCACCTTGCCGCCCGCGCCGGGCCCGACGCCTTTGGCGGGCGGGGGAGGGGCGGATTTCCCCGCCCGGCCGCCCGCCGGATGGCGTTCCCGATGCTTTTCGCGGCAGGGGCGGCTTTCACCGGCCCGCCCCGGCGGGCGGGGCCAGAAAACACCCCGGCTCGTGGCCGTTGATCATCCCCGCCGCCTGGAGAAAAGCGTACACCACCGTGCTGCCCGCAAAGGACATGCCCCGGCGCTTCAGGTCGGCGGAAATTTCGTCTGACAGGGGCGAGGTGGCCGGGCCGTACTCGACGATGGGCTTGCCGTTTGTCCAGTGCCACAG
>DXAC01000092.1 GCA_019117205.1 Candidatus Allofournierella merdigallinarum
GCAAAGGACATGCCCCGGCGCTTCAGGTCGGCGGAAATTTCGTCTGACAGGGGCGAGGTGGCCGGGCCGTACTCGACGATGGGCTTGCCGTTTGTCCAGTGCCACAGCCAGGCGTCGAAGCTGCCCCACTCCCGCTGGATGTCCAGGAACACCGCCGCGTTCTTCACCGCCGCCGCGATCTTGCGCCGGTTGCGGATGATGGCCGGGTCCTGGGCCAGCTGCTGCTGCTTTTGAGGGCCGAACGCCGCCACCCGCGCCGGGTCGAAGCCCTCGAACGCCGCCCGGAACGCCGTACGCTTGTTCAGCACGCACTCCCAGGACAGCCCCGCCTGAAAGGTCTCCAGCACCAGCAGCTCGAACAGCGCCCGGTCGTCGTGGAGCGGCACACCCCACTCGTGGTCATGGTAGGCGATGTACGCCGGGTTCTTCGGGTTCGCCCAGCGGCAGCGCTGCCTGCCGTCGGCCCATTCCATCGGTCACTCCTCCTTTATCGTCCCTTACGCCCGGAAAGGGATGCCCTCCAGGCGCAGCAAAAACATCTTGTTCTCCAGCCCGCCGCCGTAGCCGGTGAGGCGGCCGTCCGCGCCAAGCACCCGGTGGCAGGGAAGCAGGATGGAGATGGGGTTGCGCCCCACCGCACCGCCCACCGCCCGGGCGCTCATCCTCGGCACGCGGCGCTCCGCCGCCAGTCGGGCGGCCAGCGCCCCGTAGCTGGTGGCCTCGCCCCGGGGGATGTCCGCCAGCAGCCGCCACACCTGCCGCTGAAAAGAAGTGCCCCGGGGCGCGAGCGGCGGCACAGGCCCCGGGTCCCGGCCGGAAAAATACACCTCCAGCCAGTCTTTCGCCGCCGTCAGCACCGGGTCGTCCGTTTGCCGGGGCGGCTGCGCAGGCAGCGCCGGCGGATACCGCCCCGCCACGAACCAGCAGCCGGTGAGCGCCCCGTTCTCGGCGGTGAGCCAGAGGGGCCCCACCGGGCTGTCCAGCAAAAGGCCGCTCATCCGGCCGCCTCCTTTCGCCCCACAGCGCCGGCCAGCACCAGCCGCGCCAGCTCGTCGGGGCTGGCGGCCAGGGCGTCCGCCCCCGCCGCCTCCAGCTCCGCCCGGGTGCGGAAGCCCCACAGCGCCCCCACCCCCGGCAGGCCGGCGTTGTGGGCGGTGTGGATGTCCACGTCGCTGTCCCCCACGAACAAGGTGGCAGCCGGGTCCGCGCCCATCCGCTCCAGCAGCAGACGCACCCCCGCCGGGTCCGGCTTCACCGGCACCCCCGGCAGCGCCCCCTGCACATATGCAAAACGGCCGGGGAAGTAGTGCTCCATCACCGCCCGGGCCAGGCTGTTCTCCTTGTTGGTAAGTACGCCGAACCGCACCCCCGCGCCCTCCAGCGCGTCCAGCAGCCGGTCGATGCCCGGGTAGGGGGCGGTGGCGTCCTCCTTGTGGGCGTCGTACCGGGCGCTGAACCGGGCCAGCACCTCTTTCTGGGTGGCCTCGTCCCGGGCCGCGGGCGGGGAGAACCGCCAGCACAGCTTTGGGATGCCGTTGCCCACAAAGTAGCGGTATTCCTCCAGGCTGTGCTCCGGCCAGCCGTTGGCCCGGCAGACGTGGTTCGCCGCGTCCGCCAGGTCTTGCAGGGTGTTCAAAAGGGTGCCGTCCAGATCGAACAGCACACAGGAAACGGTCATCTTTCCACTCCTCCTTTGTCCGGGCGCCGCCCGGCTCACAGGGCCAGCTTCAGGCGGCTGGCCTCCCACTGCTTCACCGCCCGCACCCGCACCCGAAGCCGGCAGGGCAGCTGCAGCTCCAGGCTGCACCGGCCCACCGACTCGGAAAAGGGAGTCTGCCGGCAGGTGAGGGACACGTCCCCGGTGAGCACCCAGACGATGCGCCGGGTGAAGCACCGGGTGTACTGGGCGGCGATGGGCCCGCCCGGCGCCTGGCTCACCCCCTCGGTGGCCCAGGCCTCCAGCCCCGCCAGCACCAGCCCCAGGCACAGCAGCAGCGGGATGGCCAGCAGCGGCGTGGCCTGGGGCAGCCGCCACAGGCTCACCCCCATCAGGGCGGCGAAAAAGCCGAAGCCCGCCGCCCCTTTCCACAAAAACAGGCCCAGCCCCCGGCCGGCCAGGATGCCCGGCGCCGGCGGGTCCGGGGAGAAGCCGGGCAGCAGCGCCTGTACCAGCGCCTCGTCCCCCGGCTTGTACACCAGCACCGGCATGTCCCCGCCCCGGTAGCTGCCGGCGCTGAGATACACCGGCCGCCGGCGCAGCAGCCGGGCGGTGGGGGTCAGCCGCACCTCGCAGCAGCTGATGGCCCCGGCGGCGATCCGCCGCTCCAGATGGTTGCCCCAGCCCCCCTTTGCCAGGATCACCCCGCCGCTGCGGCACACCCGGAAGCCCGCCGTGGACAGCAGCGACCAGAACAGCGCCAGCCCCCACAGGGCGAAGATCATCGTCGCCAGCCAGGCCAGGCCCGCCGGCAGCACCAGCTCCAGCAGCCGCTCCACCTGGGCCAGCTGGCCCAGGGTGAGCTCGCTGAGCCTTTGCTCCAGCCCCTGGCCGAAGAGCTTGCGGGTCTGGGCCGCGCTCACCAGCACCAGCGCCCCGGTGGCCGCCAGGTTGGCGCTCACCATGGTCAGCCGCATCCGCTCCGCCCGGGTGGGGGCGAAGAGCACCGCGTCCGAGCGCACCGGCAGCAGCACCTCCGCCACCGCCGCCGCCTGCCGCCGGGGCAGGTAGACGGTGGCCCGGCTCTGCCCCCGGCCCCGGGCCAGATACACCGTGAGCCGGGTGGCCCCCGTCAGCCGCAGCCAGGGCGGCCGCGCCTGCTCCAGCACCGCCACCTCGCTTCGCAAAAGGCAGCTGCGCCGGCGCACCAGCAGCCCCCGCTCCAGCGCCAGCGCCCCGTCGGTGAGCCGGTAGCCGGTGCGGCCCCAGAGCAGCCCGCCCGCCAGCGCCAGCGCCGCCAGGATCGCCGCGTCCTGCCCCAGCGCCCGGTACAGGCTCTCCAGATCGAAATCCAGCAGCGCCTGCACCAGCGGCACCAGACACAAAACAATGCCTTTCTGTATAATTTTAATGATATATACAAAATGGAAATGCCCTTGCAGCCGTGTGCGCTCCATTTCAGTCCCCTCCCAGCAGGGCGGCGAGCCGGTCGGCGTCCTCGTTGGCCAGGCCGGGCAGCACCACCAGCGCGCCGCTGGTGACCAGCACCAGCACGCAGCAGCCGCACAGGCGCAGCAGGGGGCTGGTGAGGCGGCTCACCGCGCTTACCCGGTGGGTGAGCAGCCGGCGGGAGCTCTTGAAGAGCACCCCGGCGGTGATCCGCACCTCGCCCAGGTTGGCGGTGCCGCAGAGGCTGAACAGCCGGCGGGGCAGCGCCCAGAGGCAGGCGGCCAGCCAGAACAGGCAGAACAGGCCGCCCAGCAGCGGGCTTTGCCAGAAGAGGAACGGGGCCAGCACCGCCCCGGGCACCAGCGCCCACAGGCACACCACCCACACGCCCGCGCGCCGAAGCTGAAACGAGACCATGGCAGACCCTCCTCTCCCGGAATGGGCGGGGCGAACACCTCCGCCGCTTGCACTGATTATACTTGATTGTGCCCCGAAAAGAAAGGGGGAAACTCCCGGCGGCCGGGCGGCGGAAAAAAACGGTTCTGTTTTGCGGGGCTTTGTGTTATAATGCACCATAGGGCCAGGGCGGCGCACGCCCGGGCAGGGCTCCGGCAGCCGGGGCGAAAAACGGGGCCGCGGGCCCTTTGCAAGGAGAGACAATGGACTATATCAGGGTCATTTTATACGGCGTCATCGAGGGCATCACCGAGTGGCTGCCCATCAGCAGCACCGGGCACCTGATCCTGGCGGAGAAGCTGCTGGCGCTGCCCTATTCCGAGGAATTCATGAGCATGTTCCGGGTGGTCATCCAGCTGGGGGCCATCCTGGCGGTGGTGGTGCTGTATTTCCCCCGGCTGTGGCCGTTCACCACCGACCCGCGCCACAAATACCAGCGCCCCCAGGTGTGGCAGCTGTGGTTCCGGGTGCTGGCGGCCACCCTGCCGGCGATGGTGCTGGGCCTTTTGCTGGACGACTGGCTGGACGCCCACCTTTATAATTATATCACCGTGGCGGCCATGCTCATCCTGTACGGTGTGCTGTTTCTGGTGGTGGAAAACCGCCGCCGCGCCCCCGTTGTGAAGCGGCTGGACCAGATCACCTACCGCCAGGCGCTGATCATCGGCTGCTGGCAGGTGCTGGCCATGATCCCCGGCACCTCCCGCAGCGGGGCCACCATCGTGGGGGCGCTGCTGCTGGGGCTGGCCCGGCCCGCCGCCGCCGAGTTCACTTTCTTTCTGGCCATCCCGGTGATGGCCGGGGCCAGCGGCCTCAAGCTGGTGAAATTCCTGGCCGGGGGCGGCGCGTTCACCTCCGGCGAGCTGGCGGCGCTGGCGCTGGGCTGCGGGGTGGCCTTTGTGGTCAGCGTGGGGGCCATCCGGTTTCTGGTGTCCTTCGTGCAGCGGCACGATTTCAAGGTGTTCGGCTGGTACCGCATCGCCCTGGGGGCGCTGGTGCTGGCGGCCGCCTTTCCGGGTTTTTAAACAGGACGCAAAAAGGAGTGTAGGAAGATGGAAAAAGCGAAGGTATATTACAGCGATCTGCGGGCCAGACCCGGCATGAACCTGCTGCAAAAGCTCCAGCGGCTGGTGCGGGCGGCGGGGATGGACACCATTGATATGCAGGACAAATTCGTGGCCATCAAGATCCATTTCGGCGAGCCGGGCAACCTGTCCTACCTGCGGCCCAACTACGCCAAGGCCCTGGCGGACGTGATCAAGGCCCAGGGCGGCCGGCCCTTTTTGACCGACTGCAACACCCTGTACGTGGGCCGGCGCAAGCACGCGCTGGAGCACATCGAGGCCGCCTACGAGAACGGCTTCACCCCCTTTTCCACCGGCTGCCAGGTGATCATCGCCGACGGCCTCAAGGGCACCGACGAGGTGGAGGTGCCGGTGGCGGGCGGCGAGTATGTGGAAAAGGCCAAGATCGGCCGGGCCATCATGGACGCGGACATCATCATCAGCCTGAACCACTTCAAGGGCCACGAGGCCACCGGCTTCGGCGGCGCGCTGAAGAACCTGGGCATGGGCAGCGGCAGCCGGGCCGGCAAGATGGAGCAGCACTCCTCCGGCAAGCCCCAGGTGGACAAGGCCCTGTGCCGGGGCTGCCACGCCTGCGAAAAGGACTGCGCCCAGGGGGCCATCTCCTTTGATAAAAACAACCACGCCTCCATCGACCAGGACAAATGCGTGGGCTGCGGGCGCTGCCTGGGCCGGTGCAACTTCGACGCCATCTCCTGCCCGGCGGACGCCGCCAGCAAGCTGCTGAACTGCCGCATCGCCGAGTACGCCAAGGCGGTGGTGGAGGGGCGGCCGAACTTCCACATCAACCTGGTGATGGATATCTCCCCCAACTGCGATTGCCACTCGGAGAACGACACCCCCATCATCCCGGACGTGGGCATGTTCGCCTCTTTCGACCCGGTGGCCCTGGACCAGGCCTGCGCCGACGCCTGCAACAACATGCCGGTGCTGGCGGACAGCCAGCTGTCGGACAACCTGGCCACCCCCGGCTTCTGCGCCTGCGGCGACCGGTTCACCGACAGCGCCCCCATCACCCACTGGCAGTCCGCCCTGGAGCACGGGGAGAAGATCGGCCTCGGCACCCGGGAATACACCCTCATCAAAGTATAATTTGCCGGAAGTATTACAAAATGTATAAAAACAGCCCCTGCGCCCCGGTTTTCGGGGGGAGCAGGGGCTGTTTTTTGAAAAAGCCGCCCGGCGTGCCGGGCGGCTCAGCCTGTAGAAAAACCTGCTTTGGCGATCAGGCCAGAGCAGGTTTTCTGTTTGAAAACAAGAAGACAGGAGGAAAAAGCAGTGAAATGTCAGGCGCATTTTCGCGCAATCTGGACCGTTTGCCGCCAT
>DXAC01000093.1 GCA_019117205.1 Candidatus Allofournierella merdigallinarum
TCAAGATCACCGAATCGAAGCTCTGGAGGCTCATAGCGAAGACCTATCTCCTATGGAGTAAAAATATAATCGGCAGGACGCTTGCGAGTGGGCGAAGGCCGTGGCATCTATAGTGTTGCGATGTTCCAAAAATCGACAAGCGCCGCCAGGTGCTTGTCGATTTTTATTTTTTTGCTCTTCACCAGACCTTACAGGGCGGTTTGGGGCGCGAATACTGCCGGCATGTTCCCGAAATATGAAGAATGACCCGGATCAGAGATCCGGGTCGTTCTTTTTGCTGGATGCAGCGCAAAGCCCGTTTCCGCCCCGAAAACGCTCCCGTTCGGTGTGGCCCGCTGCCGTTTGATGGGAGCGAGGCGCCCGCGAATTTTTCCTTTTCTCCCCCGTTGCCCGCTTCCGGCGCGCATGGCGAATTTTGCACAGACGGGCGCCAATTCTACACAAAAGTACAAAAGGGACGTTTTTGAAGTTAAACTCAAAGTAACACAGGAAAATCCAGCCGCCGGCACAGCCGCTTCTCCCCTGTCCCGCCGGCGGCAGGCGACACCTTTCCAGCCATTCAGGAGGTCCCCATGAAAAAAATGTTCCGCAGGGTCTTATCTTTTCTTCTTGCCGTTGCCATTGCGGGGTCGGTTTGCCCGACGGGCGTGTTCGCCGCGGACGCCGGCCAGCCGGCGCAGGGCGGCTGCTCCCATGTGTGCGGCGAAGCGTGTGTGCGCCGGGAGCTTGTCTGTACCCTGTCGGAGGGCGACGGCCACACCCACACCGAGGCTTGCTACGCGCTGGTGAACGAGTGTGCCCATGTCCACGACGAGACCTGCGGCGTTTCGCAGCCCCAGCCCACCGCCGAACCGGAGCCCACCGTCGAACCGGAGCCCCCCGCAGTGCCGGAGCCCACGGCCGAGCCAGAGCCGGGACCCACGGCCGAGCCGGAGCCCACGGCTGAGCCCCAGGGCGATGTGATGGAGGATATGGCGGAGGACGCGGCCCCCTCGGACCCGGACCCCGCCCTGCTGGATCTGGAAACGCTGGTGGAGGAGCAGGGCTTTGCCGCTTTTCGCAGCGTCATGACCCTCACCAGCGGCCTTTCCGGCAGCACCATCCTGGTGGGGGAGGACAACGAGGACAACGCCTACAGCGGTAAGCCCGACGGCGACATGGACACGCTGATCAGAAACCGTAATACGCAGCACCCCATCGAGATGCGGGTGGATGTGCAGGAGGACCAGCTGCCCCAGGAGAGCGCCGTGCTGGCCATCAAGGCCTACGACGTGGACGAGGAATCCGGCGAGATCGACACGGTGTATTGGAACGGCGTGGAGATCGGCCGGCTGTCCGGCACCGACAGCAGCTGGAACACCACCATCCTCACGGTGCCCAAAAACCTGATCAAAAGCGGCGCCAACTGTCTGGAGATCACCGTAAACGACGGCTGGGTGGTCAAGATCGACTGGGTGCAGCTGCTGCTGGATGGCGGCCAAAAAAGTGAAGAGGTGAGCTCCTTTTCCCTCAAGCTGGGCCAGCCCAGCCAAAGGGGTTCGTCCATGCTGTTCCTCCCGGTGACCGTGGAGCTCCAGGCCCCCGCCGGCAGGAGGTACGAAACGGAATTTTCCCTGCTGGACGAAGCGGGCAACGCGGTGGCCTCCGCCTTTGGCACCGCGACCAGCAGTGAGCAGACCACCGTTCAGATGACCATAGGCACCAAAGATATGCGTTCCGGCAACTACCGGGTGGTGGGCCTGCTCAAGGAGGCGGGCACGGAGCAGATCCTCGCCCAGGACGAGGTGACCTGGTATTACGACAAAGCGGACCCCATCAGCCTGAAGCCGTCGCTGAAAATTTCCGCCGCGCCCAGCGACCAGGTGGCCCGGCAGGCGCAGGTGACCATCACCGCGGTGCCCATGGAGGGCATGACCATCCAAAACATCACCGCCCCGGAGATAGAGGGCGAGCCCTCCAGCTCCACCGGCAGCATCAGCTTCACCGTGGAGCAGAACATAGCCACCACCAGCGTGGAGGTGACCTACATATGGAACGGGACGCAGCAGACGGCCACCATCCCGGCGTGGGTGAACGTGGACAACATCGACCTTGTGCCCCCCTCCATCACCTTGGAAGCGCAAACAATGCGGGTGGACGCGGAAAAGACCGACGACCAGGTGCGTCAGCAGGTGCTGGACCAGGCCACCATCACCGACCAGCTATCGGCGGGCGGCAACGAATTGTACGCCGGCGTGGCCAGCGTGGAGTGTGAGCTGGACACCCGGAACATCGCCGCCACCGGCGGCACCATCACCGTCACCGCCACCGACTACGCCGGCAACACCGCCCAGGCGACGGTGAACATCGAGCCCATCGCCCCGCCGCTGCAGCTGGAGCAGCCCGTCGCCACAAGGCAGGGCGAGACAAACACATTCTCCCTTTCCGCCGCGCTGATCTCCACCGGCGGCGGGACCGCCAGCGAGACCGGCTTTGTCTGGGGCACCATGCAGACCCCCACCCGCAGCCTGAACAACGGGAGTTCCGCCTCCAGCCCCGCGGCGCAGGCGGGAGAGAGCATCACCGCCACCGCCACGGTGGTGGACGGTGTGAATTACTATGCCCGGGCCTATGTGGTGGTGGACGGCGTCACCTATTACAGCCCCCAGACGAGCTTTTCCATCGGCGCCAAAAGCTACGGCACGATATCCATTCAAAACAACGGCGACAACACTTTCACCATGCACCGCGAGGGCGGCACAGACGGGGCCCAGCGGGTGTATTACCGCACGGTGAACGGCTCGGCGGTGGGAGGTACCCACTTTGTCCACAAAAGCAGCAGCGTCCTGCTGCGAGACGGGCAGGCCAGCGCTACCATCACCATTGAAGAAAATGATGTGAACAGCATTTTCTATTCCGGCGCAACGGCGTATCCCGCCACCGCTTACAGCAACGCGTCCCGCACCTACCAGGTGGAGATATTCAAGGTGGAGGGCAGCGCCGTTATCGGCGACGAAAACTTCGCCACCCGCACCATGACCGGCAACCAGACGGTGGAGCGCACCCTGTTTGAGGAATACGACGTGAACGGGACCACGGAGCAAACCACCCGGGGCGATATGCAGGAGGACGGCCTGGGCTGGGGCGAGAACGATATCGGCACCGCCGCCATCGAGACCGCCAACGTGCGGCAGGACGGGATCGGGTATTGGCAGTACACCGCCCAGAGCCTGCTCTATTCCATTTCCTTTGACGCCTGTGAGGTGGAAAGCGGTTACCAGGCCATTCAGATCCTGGCGGGAAACACGCTGGACACAAGGGTGTATCCTTACGAGGGCAGCCTCAGGGGCACGATCGACAACACCGATGTGCAATACGCCGCCCTGTTTGAGCACGGAAAAGACAAGAAAAACACGAGCTATCTCTCCTACTGTTTCCCCTGTGCAAGCGGCAATTTCCCCAGCGATTCCACCCTGAAAGCTACCCTATATCACAGCGGCCAGTCGGGAAATACCGTCGCATTCCCCGTGACCACCGCCCAGATCACCACCGGCTTCGGCGCCAGCGGCAAGGGCAGCGACAAATGGAAGACCCAAAACATCGTCCATCACATCCAGATATACGACGCCCAGGAGCCCCAGCCGCTGGGCGTGGCCCCCATGGCGACCGCCACCTACAAGCCCGGCGACCGGGTGACCGTGTCGCTGGTGTTCGACGAGATCGTGGACAGCCAAAACAGCAACCTTGACAATGTGCGCCTTGAGACCACCTGGGGCGCCTTTGCATACGCCGGCGGCGGCGACACCAACGTCCTCTACTTCACCGGCATCGTGCCGGACGACGCCAGCGGCTATCTCAATGTCCAGGGCATCAGCGGCGCCGGCCTCATCAAGGATATGTGCGACCCCACCGGGACCGCCACGAGCGACAGCGTGGAGGACAGCACCTATCGCGGCGCGGACACCACCGCGCCCTCCGTCTCCATCACAGACTCCCAGGTGAGCGACGGCACCGCCAGCGCCAGGGTGACGGTGACAAATGCCACCACCATGGAGTATGTCTGGACCCAGAGCACCACCCTGCCGGTGAGCGGCTGGCAAAGCTTTGCAAGCGGGGACATCCTCTCCACCCGGCAGCAGCCGGGCACCACCTGGTACCTGCACGTGCTGGCGCAGTACAGTGACACCGGCGCCTCCACCCACACGTACGAGACGTTCACTTTCCCCGACGACCCCGCCGCCGCCCCGCCCGACCTGACCGTCTCGGTGGATAACACCGGCTGGGCCAGCGAGCGCATTATCCGGCTGGAATACGCCCCCTCCACCGCCCGGGTGGTCATGACCAGCCCGGACGGCGCCACCAGGGACGTCACCGGCGACGTCACCGTCACCGAAAACGGCCGGTACGCTTTCACACTGACCTCGGGCGAGGAGACCCTTGTCCAGACGGTGGAGGTGAAAAACATCGACGTCCAGGCCCCCGTGGCGGAGGACCTCCGCCTGCCTGCCCAGACGGGCACGGTGGACAGCCTTTCGTTCAGCGCGGTGTTCTCCGACGACGTCTCCGGGCTGAACGCGGTGGAATACTGCTTCGGCGGCTCCGCCACGCCCCCCGCCGACGGCTGGACCACCGCGCAGGCCGAGAACGGGCGCTGGTTCTTTGAATACACCGCCCGCAGCGACCAGCCGGAAACGGTCTATCTCCACCTGCGCGCCACCGACAACGCGGGCAATGTGTACGCCTACACCTCCGGCGCCTACATCGTTCAGGCGCCCGCCGCCGGCGAGCTGACCGTCACCCTTTCCGCCTCCACCCAGGACCTGACAAGCGGAGACGTGACCCTTACCTGGAAGCTGGGCGGCGCAATGACGGTCCCCTTTACCGTTTACGGCGTGAGCAGCGGCGGCGCCCAGGCCACCTCGGCCACCATGGGCAGCTTCACCGTCACCCAGAACGGCCTGTACACCGTGGTGGTCACCGACAGCCGGGGCCGCACCGGCCAGGGCTCCATACTGGTGAACAACATCGACGTTACGCCTCCCCTGGTCACGGCGGTGGAGGTGGAGGCCGGCTGGACCAACGGCTCCAAGTCCGTCACCCTGGTGGGGCTCACCGACGATCTCTCCCCCCAGTATGACGACACCGGCAAGGTCACCGGCTACAGCGGCAGCGGCAGCGCCGCGGCGCAGTACAAAAGGTCCGGCGCGGAGGACGGCACGCTGACCGCCATCACCGGCGACAGCTTCACCGTGAGCGAAAACGGCAGCTACACCCTGGTCCTCACCGACGTGCTGGGCAACAGATCCACCCGGCTGTTCACCGTGGCGGGCATCGATACTGCCCCGCCCGCGGCGAGCCTTTCCGCCATCCCGGCGGGCTGGCAGGACGCGCCGGTGGACATCACCCTCACTTTCTCGGACGCTGACAGCGGCGTACAGAGCGTGCAGACCGCCCTTGTCACCGACAGAGTCGCCCCCGGGGCCGGGGAGCTGACCTCTCACCCCACCGCCGGCGGCAGCGTAACGGTGACGGCCGGGCAGGGCGGGCACTACCTCTACTACAAGGTCACCGACGCCGCCGGCAACGCCACCGACGGCTTCTCCGGCCTCGTCCAGGTGGACACGGTCGCCCCCTCCCTCACCGTCTCCCAAGCCGGCCAGCAGAGCCGGGCCACCCTGACGGTGGCGGTCAGCGGCGGCGAGTCCGGCGCGGCGGCCTGGTGGGCGGCGAAGGACGGGCAGTATCAGCAGCTCGCCTCCGGTACGCTGACCCTGGATGCGCCGGGCGTCTACCGCTTCAAGGCGGTGAGCGGCGCGGGCGTTGAGAGCGCCGTGCAGACGGTGACCCTGTACCAGGTGGACTTCGACCTGCCCGCGGGCGTGGACGGCCCCGCCTCTCAGCTGATCCTGGCGGGCGGCAGGGTGGAAGCGCCCGCCGCCGACCCTGCCCGCACCGGCTACGCCTTTGCCGGCTGGCAGGCGGGCGGCGCGGCCTACGATTTTGGCGCCTCCGTAAGCACCTCCCTCACCCTCACCGCCGCCTGGACGCTGGACCCGCCCGCCGTGGACATAACGGCGGCCTATAACGGCCAAAGCAGCGGCCAGTTCACCTACAACGGGGGCGACCTGGTCTTTACCGCCGCCCCCTCCCATGGGGCCGGCGGGATACGCTATACCTACCAGTGGCGGGACGCCGACGGCAACGACATCCCCGGCGCCACCGGCGCGACCTATGCCGTGACCGCCGCGTCGGCGGGCACCCACCAATATTCCTGCGTCGTCACCGCCACCGACGCCGACGGCCTCTCCGCCGCCGCCACCCAAACGGCCAGCGCCGCCATTGAAAAGCAGCCGGTGCCCGTACCCGGCGCGGACGACACGGTGTTTGTCTACACCGGCGGCAGCCAGACCTATTCCATCGCCCCCGACAGCCGCTACACCGTGCGCGGTGACCGGCAGACAAACGCGGGCAGCTACATCGTCACCGTGGCCCTGAACGACACGGCAAACTACCAGTGGGCCGACGGCGGCGCCGCCGACCGTGCGTACACTTTCGCCATTCAAAAGGCGGCGGTGCATTTTGCGGTGTCCGACGCGGAGCACGACTACGATGCCGGCGAACAGGCCGCCACCGTCACCCCCGGGACAGAGGTGCCCGGCCTGACGGTGAGCGCGGCCGACTACGCCGTTCACTACGAGCAGAACGGCGTGACCGTTGCCCCGAAAGACGTGGGAAGCTACGACGTGGTCGTCTCGCTGAACAACGCAAACCTCAAATTCACCGGCGAAGAGGACACGGTGCGCCGCAAGGCGGTGGGCAGCCTCACCATCAACGGCGTGTCCTACCCCGGCGCGGACACCATGGTCTGGCCCGACGCCGCCCCCCTGACCTACGGCCAGGCCCTGGCGGAGAGCGTTTTCTCCGGCGAGGGCCTGGACACCGCCGGCAGCTATGCCTGGAAGACGCCGGACCTCATCCCCACCGTGGACAACGGCGGCTGTGTGGTGGTGTTCACCCCCAATGACGCGAACTACCCCGCCGTGGAACACGTCATCCCGGTGGAGGTGGCCCCTAAAACGCTTACCATCGCCGGCGTCACCGCCCAAAGCCGGGCCTACGACCCGGCCAGCACCGCCGTGGCCCTTTCCGGCGGCAGCCTGGAGGGGGTGGTCAGCCGGGAGGGCGTGCCGGACGAGGTGACGCTGGCAGCCGCCGGCGCGGCGGGCAGCGTGGAAAGCCCCGACGCGGGGCAGACAAAGCCCGTCGCCGTCAGCGGCTACGCCCTTGCGGGCGCGGACGCCGGCAACTACGCCCTGGCCCAGCCGGACTATGTCACGGTGGACATCGACCCCACCGCGGGCGAGGCCACCCTGACCATGGAAAGCTGGACCTACGGCGACGCGCCCGCAAGCCCGGCGGCGGCCAGCGCCACCAACGGCGTGGACCACATCACCTGGCGCTACACCGGCACCCTGGCGGACGGCAGCGCCTACGACAGCGACCAGCGCCCCACCGACGCGGGCGAGTACCAGGTGGAAGCCGTGTTTGCCGCCACGGGCAACTACCTGGCGGTGGAAAAGCAGGCGGCGTTCGCCATTGAAAAGCGCGGCATCTCCGCCACCTGGAACGGGCTGGACCTTGTATACAGCGCCACCGCCCAGGCCCCGGAGATCGCCGGGCTCATCGGGGTGCTGCCCGAAGACGCGGCGGAGGTGGCCGCCTCCGCCCTTGCCAGCGCCGGGACCGACGCCGGCAGCTATTCCGCCCAGGCCCTGCTCACCGGCGGGCGGGCCCACAACTATTCCCTGCAAAACGACACGGCCCGGTTCACCATACGGCCGGCCCCGGTCAGCTTCCAGCTGGAGGGCGGCGTCGTTTTGTACGACGGCCAGGCCCACGCCGCCCAGGTGACCGCCCAGGCACTGGGGCAGCCCTTTACCGCCTTTGAACTGTGCTACCGGGCCGCGGACGGCGAAGAGGTGACCGCGCCGGCGAAGGCGGGCCGCTATCAGGTGCTGGCGACCATCACCGACCCCAACTACCGCCACAGCGGCGGGGCGGACGGCAGCGCCAGGGCCATCGGCGTGCTGGAGATCTACAAAGACACCGCGCCCGCTTTATATTCCGTCACATTCCTGCCGGGGGCCCAGGGCGTCACCGGCACGCTGCCCACCCTGCCCCAGGGCATCGCCGGCACCATCCTCACGCTGCCCGGGGCGCAGACGCTCTCGCTGCCCGGGTACCAGTTCGCCGGCTGGAGCTGCGGCGGCAAGACCTACGGGTCGGGAGCCACGTTCGTCACCCCCGATCGGGACGTGACCTTTACCGCCCTGTGGGAGCAGGCCTCCGGCGAGATCATCGGCTCGGTGGAGGTGCCGGAGGGCGACGACCTGCTGCCGGTGGAGAACATGGTGATCACCCTGATACGGGGCAGCGAGCAGATCGCCCAGACCCGCACCGGCGCGGACGGCTCCTTTGCCTTTGACCAGGTGGCCCCGGGGCTGTACGACCTGGTGGCCGTTTACGGCACCATCGTGCAGACACGTCTGGTGGAGCTGCGCGGCCCGGGCCAGAGCGAATGTGTGATACGGCTGCCCGCCGGCAACACCAACTCGGTGCTCACCGTGCAGGACGGCGCGCCGGCGGTGGTGGTGGGCAACCTGGACCGCATCTTCACCTCCCGGCCGGACGAGGTCTACACCGAAGAGGACCGGGCCCTGGTGGAAAGCGGCGGCACGGTGGAGGTCCACATGACGGTGGCCCGCACCCTCCCCGCGGCCGACAGCCCGCTGACCAGCGCCATCCAGGCGCTGCCGGGCGGCGTCTGGCAGGGCATCACGCTGGACGTGACGCTGGACAAACGGCGGCAGACGGCAGACGGCGCCGGCCTGGGAGTGCAGCCCATCTCCGAGGCCAACCTGCTGGTGGAGATCGTGGTGCCCCTGGAGGGCGAGCTGCAAAACTGCCAGAGCTACCGGGTGCTGCGCCAGCACGAGGGCGCGGTGGATGAGTTGAAGACCACCGCGAACCAGTGGGGCGAGTACTACTGCCTCAACGAGGACCGCACCGCCCTGACCATCTTCGCAAGGCAGTTCTCCCTGTATTCCATCCTCTCCTCCAACGCCTCGGCGGACGAGGGCGGCACGCCCCAGCCCACGCCGCAGCCCACCCCGCTGCCGGCGCTGACGCAGGATACCGCCGCCGGCGCGCAGGCGGAGGCGGATGACCAGACCGGGCCCGCGCCGACGCCCGCGCCGACGCCCGCGCCGGAGGCCACCGCCGAGCCCGCCCCCGCCGGGGCGCAGACGGAGCCCGGCGATGAGTCGCCCCGGGAGGCTGACGCCTCCGCGGGCGGCAGGCCGTTCGTGCTGTTCAGCGCCATCGCCGCGCTGGCGGGCCTGCTGCTGGTGCTGCTGGGCACCAGCCGGGGCAAGGCGCGGCTGGCCGCCGCCGCCTGCGCGGCCGCGGCGCTGGTGCTCGCCCTGGTCACCACCGGCTGGAGCGGCCTTGCCCTGGCGGACCTGTGGACGGCGCCCATCGCGCTGCTGGCCGCCGCCGCGGGCTGCCTTGCCCGCTGGCCCCGGCGCCAGGCGGAGGACACGCCGCAATGACCCGCTGCCGGCGCGCCGCCAGGGCGCGCCGGCAAACACAAAGACGGCCGCCGGGCGGCCGACTGCCTGAGCCGGGAGGACAAAGACCATGTTTGCTGCAATGCGCCGCAAAAAACAGCTGTTGCGCGCCGAAGACACCGCCGCCGTGCTAGCGCAGGGCACCAGCGGGGTGCTGGCCCTTTCGGACGCCGGGGGCTACCCCTACGCCGTGCCGCTGAGCTATGTGTTCCACGGGGGCAGGCTCTACTTCCACTGCGCCAAAAGCGGCCACAAGCTGGACCTTATCCGCCGGGACCCCAGAGCCTCGTTCTGCGTCATCGACCGGGACCAGGTGGTGCCCGCCGAGTACACCACCTATTTCCGCAGCGTCATCGCCTTTGGCACCCTGCGGGTGCTGGAGGACGAGGGGGAAAAGCGGGCGGCCATCGAGGCGCTGGCAAAAAAATACGCCCCCGACGACACCCCCGAGGGGCTGGATGCCGCCATCCGGCGGGACTGGGAGCCCCTGTGTATGCTGGAGATGACCATCGACCACCTCGCCGGCAAGGAGGCCATCGAGCTGGCGCGGGCGCGACAGGGCGAAACATAAAGCGGGAGGCCGCCCCGGCGGGGCGGCCTCCCGTTTGCTGTTTTATCCTGCCGGCCGGGGCGTCTTTACGCCTTTTCCAGCACAAAGCCCTTGACCTTGCGAAGCAGCGGCCACAGCACCGCGCACAGCGCACCGGCGATGAGGGCGGTGAGCAGCTGATTTACGCCGAACATGGTGGAGGCGGTGGCGATCTGCTTTTCGTTGAGCGCCGCGCCAAACAGGGGCAGCAGCACGAACTGAAGCCCGCCGGCCATCACCGCCATCTTGGCCACGGCCCCCGCCACAAAGCCCAGCCAGAAGAGCTTTTGCTGCTTGCGCAGGGCCCAGGCGCAGACCACCAGCACCGCGTTGCCCGCCGCCACCAGCGCGATGAGCTGGGGCATGAGCTGCATCAGGGCGCTGGGGGCGATGAGAAAGGCCAGGATGGGGCTGAGCACCGCGATGCAAAGCCCGCTGCCAAGGCCCACCGCCATGGCCGCCACCATCAGGATCAGGTTCACCAGCGGGCCGGTGATGAACTGGCTGAGATTTTTGAACTGCTGCACCACCACACACAGCGCCAGCAGCAGCGCCGTGCGGGTGATCACGCGGGTGTAAAGTTGTTTCATGAAAATTCCACCTTTTCCGGGGCCCCTTTGCCCCTGTTTTCGTTGCTTTTCTCCGTTGATTTTACTATAATGAGTGATAGATTGCTGTTGCCGCTGCAACAGTTGTGGTTTTTTTGTTGATCTTTTTTTGCGAGAAAGGAGCCGGCCGGTGGAAGAGTATTATCCCCTTTTGGCGCGCACGGCGCTGTTTTCCCACATCCCGCCGGAGGGGCTGGACCGGCTGCTGGGCTGCTTTGCGCCGGCGGTGCGCCGGTACGAGCGGGGGGACATCCTGCTGCTGGCGGGCTACGACACCGGCGAGATCGGCGTTTTGCTGGAGGGGGCGGCCACCGCGGTGAAGACCACGCCGGACGGCGCGACGGTGACCATCACCGACCTCGCCCCCGGCAGCGTGTTCGGGGATGTGCTGGCCGGCTGCTCGGTGAAAAGCCCGGTGACCATCATCGCCCGCGCCCCGGCAAAGGCCATGTACATCCCCTGCCGCAAGCTGCTGTGCCCCTGCGCGGCCATGCACCCGGAGCACACCCAGCTGATGCAGAACCTGGTGCGGACCATCTCGGAAAAGTACTTCGAGCTGAGCCGCCGGGTGGACCTGCTGATCTTAAAAAGCCTGCGCTCCAAGCTCTGCGCCTGGCTGCTGGGCCAGGCCCAGGCCGCCGGGGCGGACACCTTTTCGGTGCCCCTGTCCCGGGCGGGGCTGGCGGAGTACCTGAACTGCGAGCGCAGCGCCCTGAGCCGGGAGCTGAGCCGTATGCGGAGCGAGGGGCTCATCGAGACCTACAAAAACAGCTTCAAGATCCTGGACCGGGCGGCCCTTGCCCGGGACTATCAGCGCTGAGCGCCCTGGAGGAAACAAGATGAAACTGCCTGTACTGTACATCGTCATCCCCTGCTACAACGAACAGCAGGTGCTGCCCGTCACCGCGCCCATGTTCTTCGCAAAGCTTCGCCAGCTGATGGCCGACGGCCTCATCGCGCCGGCCAGCCGGGCGGTGTTCGTAAACGACGGCTCGAAAGACGCCACCTGGTCCATCATCCGGGAGCTGGCCGCCAAAGAGGAGCTGGCGGAGGGCGTCTGCCTCTCCCGCAACCGGGGCCACCAGAACGCGCTGCTGGGTGGGCTGATGACGGTGAAAGACAAATGCGACATCACCATCAGCATCGACTGTGACGGCCAGGACGACATCAACGCCATGGACGAAATGGTGAAAGCTTACCACGAGGGGTGCGAGGTGGTGTACGGCGTGCGCTCCAAGCGGACCACCGACACCTTTTTCAAGCGCTTCACCGCCGAGAGCTTCTACAAGCTGATGAACTGGATGGGGGCCCAGGTGGTGTTCAACCACGCGGACTACCGCCTTTTGAGCAGCCGGGTGCTGCACGAGTTCGCCAATTTCAAAGAGGTGAACATCTTTTTGCGGGGCATGGTGCCGCTGGTGGGCTTCAAGAGCACCAGCGTCTACTACGAGCGGGCCGAGCGCCTTGCCGGCGAGAGCCACTACCCCCTGAAAAAGATGCTGGCCCTGGCTTTCGACGGCATCACCAGCCTTTCGGTGAAGCCCATCCGCCTCATCACCGGCTTCGGGGTTTTCGTCTCCTGCATCAGTTTCATCGGGGTCATCTGGGCGGTGGTGGCGGCGCTGCTGGGCCACACGGTGGCCGGCTGGGCCAGCACCATCTGTATCGTCTGCTTTATGGGAGGCATCCAGCTGTTGTGTCTTGGGGTGATCGGCGAGTACATCGGCAAAATTTACATGGAGACCAAGGCACGGCCCCGCTACATCATCAGCGAGGCCACCTTTGGGGAGGCCGCCCATGAGTGAGGAAAAGCTGGTCTGGCCGGGCAGCGCCCTGCTGGGGCCGGTGCCGCCGGTGCTGGTGAGCTGCGGCGCGGGGGAAAAGGCCAACCTGATCACCATCGCCTGGGCGGGCACCGTGTGTACCCAGCCGCCCCGGGTGGCCATCTCCGTCCGGCCCACCCGCCACAGCTACGGCCTTATCCTGGAAAGCGGCGCGTTCGTCGTCAACCTGCCCACCACGGCCCTGGCCAAGGCGGTGGACTGGTGCGGGGTGAAAAGCGGCAAAGAGGTGGACAAGTTCGCCGCCCTGGGCCTGCACACCGCCCCCGCCGCGAAAGTGAGCTGCCCGCTGCTGGCGGAGAGCCCGGTGAACCTGGAATGTAAGGTGTTCCAGCGCCTCTCGCTGGGCAGCCACGACCTGTTTCTGGCGGACGTGGTTGCGGTGGACGTGGACGAGGCCCTGCTGGACAGCGCGGGTAAGCTGCGCCTGGAAAGGGCGGGCCTTTTGGCCTACGCCCACGGGGACTACTACGCCCTGGGCAGGCAGCTGGGCAAATTCGGCTGGAGCGTGCGCAAAAAAAAGCCCGGCGGCAAAAAGCCCCGGAAATGATCAAACGCCCTTTGGGACTGGCTCCCAAAGGGCGTTTTTCCGTTATTTTGCCGGGGCGGCAAGGGGGCCCAGCGCCGCGTAAAAGGGCGCCAGCTGCTCTTTGCCCGCCGGGGGGGTGTCCTTCAGGGGGAACGGGACGCCCAGCGCGTCGTATTTCTCTGCGCAGAGGGTGCGGAACGGCAGCAGCTCCACCTTTTCCACATTGTCATACCCCTTTGCCAGTTCGGCCAGCCGGGCCGCGGCGGCGGGGCCGTCGTTGAGGCCCGGCACCACCACATGGCGCAGCCACACCGAGCGGCCCATTGTTCGGCAGAGGTCCAGGAATTCCAGGGTGCGGGCCAGGCTGCCGCCGGTATAGCGGCGGTAGCCCTCTTCCGTGGTGAATTTCAGGTCCGCCAGCACCAGGTCGGTGTGTTTCAGCACCTTTGCGGCGCTTTCAAGGCCCGCCGCGCCGGAGGTGTCCAGGGCGGTGTGAAAGCCCTCCCCCTGCAGCGCCGCCAGCAGCGCCGCGGCAAAATCGCTCTGGGCCAGGGGCTCGCCGCCGGTGAGGGTGACGCCCCCGTTCTTTTTGATATAGGGCGCGCACCGGCGCACCTTTTCCAGCACCTCGCCCACCGTCACCTGCTGCCCGCCGGCAAAGGCCCAGGTGTCCGGGTTGTGGCAGTAGACGCACCGCAGAGGGCAGCCCTGGAAAAAGACCACATACCGCAGGCCGGGGCCGTCCACCGCCCCCAGCGACTGGAACGAGTGGACGCAGCCGGTAACGGCGCTGCTCTCCATGGGCATTTCCTCCTTTCGGGGCGGCTCACATGGCCATGTGGAACGTGCGGCGGATGACCTCCCGCTGCTGCTCCCGGCTGAGCTTGTGGAAGTTCACCGCGTAGCCGGAGACGCGGATGGTCAGGTTCGGGTATTTGGCGGGGTCCTCGTAGGCCTCCTCCAGCATCCGCCGGTCCATCACGTTCACGTTCAGGTGGTGGGCCATCTGGGCAAAGTAGCCGTCCAGCAGGGCCACCAGGTTGCCGCAGCGCTCGGCCCCGGTCTTGCCCAGGGCGTCGGGCAGGATGGAGAACGTGTTGGAGATGCCGTCCTTGCAGCAATCGTATTTGAGCTTTGCCACCGAGTTCAGGCTGGCCAGCGCGCCGCTTTTCTCCCGGCCGTGCATGGGGTTCGCGCCGGGGGCGAAAGCCTCCCCCGCCTTGCGGCCGTCCGGGGTGGCGCCGGTCTTTTTGCCGTAGACCACGTTGGAGGTGATGGTGAGCACCGAAAGCGTCGGCTCGGCGTTCCGGTAAAGGGGATGCTTTTTCAGCTCCTCAAAGAAGAGGCGGGCCTGCTCGGCGGCGATGGAGTCCACCCGGTCGTCGTCGTTGCCAAAGGCGGGGTACTCCCCCTCCACCACAAAGTCCCGGATGAGGCCGGTGGCCTCGTCCCGCACACAGCGCACCTTCGCGTATTTGATGGCGGAGAGGGAGTCCGCCAGCACGCTGAGGCCGGCGATGCCAAAAGCCATGTACCGGTGGACCCGGGTGTCGTGCAGGGCCATCTGCAGCTTCTCGTAGGCGTACTTGTCATGCATGTAGTGGATGACGTTCATGGTGTTGGCGTAGACCCCCGCCACCCAGGCGCGGTAAAAGTCCAGCCGGCGGCAGACCTCGCCATAGTCCAGATACTCCCCCTGGTACGGCTCGGTGGCCGGGCCCACCTGCTCGTTCTTCATCTCGTCCCGGCCGCCGTTCAGGGCCATCAGCAGGAGTTTGGGCAGGTTGGTGCGGGCGCCGAAGAACTGCATGTCCTTGCCCACCCGCATGGCGGAGACGCAGCAGGCGATGGCGTAGTCGTCGCCGTAGACCGGGCGCATCAGGTCGTCGTTCTCGTACTGGATGGCGTCGGTGTCGCAGGAGACGCGGGCGCAAAAGCGCTTGAAGCCCTCCGGCAACGCGGCGGACCAGAGCACCGTCAGGTTAGGCTCGGGGGCGGGCCCCAGGTCGTAGAGGGTGTGCAGCACCCGGAAAGAGTTTTTGGTCACCAGGGTGCGGCCGTCCAGCCCCATGCCGCCCACCGCCTCGGTGATCCACATGGGGTCGCCGCCGAACAGCTCGTTGTAGGCGGGGGTGCGCAGGTGGCGGGCCATCCGCAGCTTCATCACGAACTGGTCCATCAGCTCCTGGGCGCCCTCTTCGTCCAGCGTGCCGGCGGCCAGGTCCCGCTCGAAGTAGATGTCCAGGAACGTGCTCACCCGGCCCAGGCTCATGGCCGCGCCGTTCTGCTCCTTGATGGCCCCCAGATACCCGAAGTAGAGCCACTGCACCGCCTCCCGGGCATTGGCCGCCGGGCGGCGGATGTCGCAGCCGTAGGCCGCGGCCATCTCCACCAGCTTTTTCAAAAAGTCGATCTGCCGCCAGACCTCCTCGATGAGGCGGATGACCTCGTCGGTCATGGCCTGGCGGTGCAGCCCGTCCATGTCCTTTTGCTTTTCCGCCATCAGCCGGTCCACCCCGTACAGGGCCACCCGGCGGTAGTCGCCGATGATGCGGCCCCGGCCGTAGGCGTCCGGCAGACCGGTGATCAGGCCGCAGTGGCGGGCGGCGCGGGTCTCGGGGCCGTAGACCCGGAACACGCCGTCGTTGTGGGTGGTGCGGTAGCGGAACTCCTCCTCGATCTTGTCCGACAGCTTATACCCGTAGGCCTCGCAGGCGCTGCGGGCCATGCGGATGCCCCCAAAGGGGTTGACCCCCCGCTTTAAGGGCTCGTCGGTCTGCAGGCCAACGATGAGCTCGTCCTCCTTGTCCAGATACCCGGGGGCAAAGGTGAGCAGGCTCATCACCGTCTCGGTGTCCACTTTCAGCACCCCGCCCTTTTCCCGCTCGGCGGCCATCAGCGCCTCCAGCTTTTTCATCAGCCGCCGGGTGCGGTCGGTGGGGCCGGCGAGAAACTCGCCGCCGCCGGTGTAAGGCGTGTAGTTTTTCTGGATGAAGTCCCGCAGGTCGATCGTCTCCTGCCAGGCGCCGGGCACAAAGCCGTTCCACTGTTCCATGATCGTAAAGCCCCTTTCGGTGTGTTGGGCGCCGCCCGAATAAAAAAGGGCAGCACCGCGAAACGCGATGTTGCCCAGACGGTCGGCAGGTATCAACGCACCGCACTCCCCCGTGGTGTCCCCACGAAATTCCGTCAGTTGTGCGGGCGGTGTTCTCTTTGGAAAACAATATATAGTATACCTTACCCCTTTTGCCTTGTCAACACACAAGATATATTGTTTTATTGTTCACAGGCACAACATCCGGGGGCGTCAGCGGGGGGCGCACTGGCGCAGGTGGCGCAGGTCGCCGCTTTCGGAGAAGTCCTCCCGGTCCAGGGTGAGGCCGGGGTTGTAGTAGGGGTCGCGGATGAGGTTTTCCCGCCCAAAGCGCTGGGTGAGGCGCTGCTGCTCGCCGGCAAAGCGGGCCTTTTTGGCCTTGTCCTTTTCGTCGATGCCCCGGCTCTTGCTCTCGTAGTGGTAGAGCTGGGCATAGGGGGTCCAGACCACCCGCCAGCCGGCCCGCCGGGCCCGCAGGCAGAAGTCCACGTCGTTGAACGCCACGGTGAAGCCCTCGTCCAGGCCGTCCAGGGCGTCGAACACCGCGCTGCGCACCAGCATACAGGCGGCGGTGACGGCGGAGAAGTCCTGCACGGTGGCCGCCCGGAACATATACCCGCCGGAGGAGCGGGGCCGGTACTTGTGGCTGTGGCCGGCGTAGCCGCCCAGGCCCGTGACGATGCCCGCGTGCTGGATGGTGTCGTCCGGGTAGTAGAGCATGGCGCCGCACATGGCCACCCCCGGCCGGCTGGCCTGCATGAGCATCTCGGTGAGCCAGCCCCGGTTGATGACCTCCACATCGTTGTTCAAAAGCAGCAGGTAGTCGCCCTTTGCCGCTTTGCGGCCGAAGTTGTTGATGGCGGAGAAGTTGAAGCCCCCCTGGGCCTTGTACTCCACCACCCGGCAGGCGGGGTAGCCGCCGGGGCCGGTGATCTTTTTGTAGTAGTCAAAGGTAGCGGCCTCTTTCGAGTTGTTCTCGATGACGATGACCTCGAAGTTGCGCCAGCTGGTCTTTTTGTACACCGACGAGAGGCACTTTTCCAGGTCCTCCACGTGGTCCATGTTGGGGATGAGGATGCTCACCAGCGGCTCGCCCTCGATCTCGTAATCCACCTTGTAGGTGCTGGGATACAATCCGTCCCGCACCTCGCCCCGCTGGCCGGTGCGCTCCAGGTGGTCGGCGATGGCCTTTTTGGCCGCCTTGGCCACATAGGGCTTGGCGGCGGCGCCTCCGCTGGTGGAGCCGCCGTGTACCCGCCAGTAGTAGAGCACCTGGGGGATGTGGCAAATTTGCGTCTCGTCCAGCCGGTCGGCCAGGCGCAAAAACAGGTCGTGGTCCTGGCTGCCGTCGCACTCGGTCCGCTCGCCCCCCGCCTCGAAGTAGAGGCTGCGCCGGATGGCCGTCAGGTGGCAGATGTAGTTGCAGCAGACCAGGTAGTCCGGGGCGAAGTCCGGCTTGAAGTGAGCCACCATCGGCCGGCGGATGCTCTTTTTGAACAGGGCCTCGTCGCTGTAAAGAAACGCCGCGCCGCTTTCCAGGATGTTCATCTGAAGGGTGTACACCGCGTGGGGGGCCAGGATGTCGTCGTGGTCCGCCAAGGCCAGATACTCGCCGGTGGCCAGGGCCGCCGCCGCGTTGGTGTTGGCGCTGATGCCCTTGTTCTCCACCTTGACATACTTCACCCGGTCGGCCGCCGGGGCGATCTTCTGGGCAAAGGCCGCCCGCTGGGCCACGATCTCGCCCACATAGGCGTGAGCCTCGTCGGAGGCGTCCGCCAGGCACAGCTCCCAGCGGGTGCTCGTCTGGTCGAAGACGCTGGCCAGAAACTCCCGCAGAAATTTTTCCGGGGTGTTGTACAGGGGCACGCAGATGCTCACCAGGGGCAGCGCCTCGCCGCCGGCCCACCGGTCCGCCAGGTCCGCCCGCTGGGCCGCCAGCACCCTGCGCGCCGGCAGGTAGCGGGCCCGCTTGCCGAACAGCCGCCGGCGGAAAAAGCCCAGCGCCCGGCGCGCCATGGCCAAAAAGCCCTGGCTTTTCAAAAGGTCGAAAGCGTAGCCGAACAGCTCCCGGATGCGTTTCAGTTTCAGTTTCATGGCGCTTGCCTCCCGCCGCCCAAAGGGCGGCTCACTTCAGGCCGTAGTTTTCAAACAGCAGGTTGAAATGCCGGTTGTAGTAGGGGTCGCCGGCGGCGATCATCTCCCGGTACTTTTCGATGAACCGGGCCTTTTCCCCCTGGTAGCGGCGGGCGTTCTCGCTGAGGGTGTCCAGCCCGCGGCTCTTGCTCTCGTAGTGGTAGGCCTCCGCAAAGGGAGTGAACACGTTGGTGAGGCCCTGTTTCCAAAGCTTCAGGCACAGGTCGATGTCGTTGTAAGCCACCGCGAAGTTTTCTTCATCCAGGCCGCCCATCTCATCGTAGAGGGCGGTCTTGACCATCAGGCAGGCCCCGGTCACCGCCAGCAGGTTCTGAGGGGTGGCCAGCCGGTAGAGGTCCCCCGCCGATGCCCGGGGGTGGCTCTTGTGGCTGTGGCCGGCGGTGCCGCCGATGCCGAGGAACACCCCCGCGTGCTGGATGCGGTCGTCGGGGTAGTAGAGCTTGGCCCCCACGCAGCCCACGTCCGGCCGCTGGCTGTACATGAGCATCTCCGCCAGAAACCCCTCGCTGAGCAGCTCGATGTCGTTGTTCAAAAGCAGCAGCTGTTCGCCCTTTGCGGCCTGGCGGGCGAAGTTGTTCACCGCCGAGAAGTTGAAGCCCCCCTGGTAGGTGACCACCCGCAGGCGGGGGTACTTTTTTCGCGCCGCCTCGTAATACGCAAAGGTGGCCGGGTCGGCGGAGTTGTTCTCCGCCACGATCACCTCGAAGTTGTCGTAGCCCGCCTTTTCGTACAGGCTCGCAAGGCAGCGGTCCAGGTCGTCGATGTGGTCTTTGTTCGGGATGAGCACGCTGATGAGGGGCGTGCCGGTGAGGGCGTACCTCACCCGGTAGGCCCCGGGACAGCCCTCGATGCGCTTGGCGGCGCCCTCCAGGCCCACCCGTTTCAGGTGGTCGTCGATGGCCTTTTCCCCCGCCGCCAGGGCGTAGGGCTTGGCCTCCATGCCGCTGGCGGTGCTGCCGGAATGGCTGCGCCAGATGTAGAGCACATAGGGGATGTGGGCCACCTTTTGGGCGTGCTCGGTGAGGCGCAGGATCAGCTCAAAGTCCTGGCTGCCGTCGTACGCGCTGCGCTCGCCGCCCCCCGCCCTTTCCAGCAGCGGCCGGGAGAACGCGGCCAGGTGGGTGATGTAGTTGCAGCCCCGCAGGTAGTCCGGTTCGAAATCCGGCTTGAAGTGGTAGTCCACCAGATGTTTTAAGTCCGCCGACAGAACGATCTCGTCGGAGTAGACGAAGTCCGCCCCCGCCAGCGCCTCCTTTGCCACCCGGTACAGGGCGTTGGCATAGAGCACATCGTCGTGGTCCAGCAATGTGAGCCAGTCGCCGCCGGCGGCGGCCAGCGCCGCGTTGGTGTTGGCGGCGATGCCGCCGTTCTCCGCCAGCTTCAGGTAGCGGATGCGCCTGTCCTTTTGGGCAAAGCCCCGGGCGACGCGGCCCACTTCTCCGTGCGCCTCGTCGGAGGCGTCCGCCAGCACCAGCTCCCACCGGGCGTAGCTCTGGCCCAGCACGCTTTTGATCATCTGGCGCAGAAAGGGCAGGGGGGTGTTGTACAGCGGTACACAGACGCTGATGACGGGCCCAGCCAGGTCTTCCGCCCGCTGGGCTTTCAGCATCCGGCGGGTGGGCAGGTCCGCCCGGTAGCGCCAGGTATCCCGGTGCAGCGCCAGCCGGATGCGGAACTCCACCTCCCGCCACAGGGCCTCAAGGCCCTCCTCCCGGCCCACCCGGGCGCACCAGGCGGCCACCTGGCGGATGTGGCCGGGGTCCAGCAGGCGGCGGGCCATGCCGCCCACGCTGTCCGCCCGGGCCACGTCGGCGGGCAGGGGGGCCTCCAGTTCTCTTTTGTCCGGCATGGGCTTTCTCTCCTTTGCTCCGGGCGCGGAAAACAGCCAGGGGGGCCGGCCTCCTGGCTGTGACGTTTTCACTCGGCGTCCCGGGTGGTCTGTTTGTAGGCGGCGCACACCTCTTCGGTGGGGCCGTTCATCTTGATGTGGCCGTGCTCCAGCCAGGCCACCTTGTTGCACATGCGCTCGATCTGCTCGATGGAGTGGCTCACCAGGATCACCGTGGTGCCGCCGCTCATGAGCTTCTGCATCCGGTCCTCGCACTTTTGCTGGAACAAAAAGTCACCCACGCTTAAAATTTCGTCGGCGATGAGGATGTCCGGCTTGGTGATGGTGGCGATGGCAAAGGCGATGCGGGCCACCATGCCGCTGGAGTAGTTCTTCAGCGGCACGTCCAGAAAGTCGTGCAGCTCGCTGAACTCCACGATCTCGTCGAACTGCTCCCGGATGTACTTGGGGGTGAAGCCCAGCACCGCCCCGTTCAAAAAGATGTTCTCCCGGGCGGTGAGGTCCATGTCGAAGCCCGCCCCCAGCTCGATGAGGGGGGCGATGGTGCCCCGCACCACGCAGTTGCCGGTGGTGGGCTTGTACACCCCGCTGATGACCTTGAGCAGGGTGGATTTGCCGCTGCCGTTGAGGCCGATGAGGCCGTAGAAGTCCCCCGGCTGCACCGTGAGGCTGACGTTTTTCAGGGCGTAGAACTCGTCGAACTTCAGCTTGCCGTGGGCGATCTGCAAAAAGTACTCTTTCAGGCTCTCGCTTTTCTCCTTGGCCAGGTTGAAGCGCATGGACACGTCGTTGACCTGTATAATGGGTTCCATCGCGGGCCCTCCCTTACATATACAGGACGAACTTGTCCTGGTTCTTTTTGAACACCAGCAGGCCAAAGGCCAGCATGGCCAGGCTGCAGGCCCCGCAGATGACCACCATGTTCAGGGTGAGCATTTTGCCGTCCAGCACGGCGGCGCGGAACGCGGTGATGTACCAGTAGATGGGGTTGAATTTGATCAGCGTCTCCAGATACACGTTGCCGAACTGGGCCGGGTCGTAAAAAATGGCGGAGAAGTACATCAAAACGGTGGTGAACACCTCCCACAGGTGGATCACGTCCCGGAAGAACACCGCCATGGTGGACAGCACCAGCCCCACCCCCAAACTGAACAGGAACATGGTGAGGATGGGATACACCGCCAGCAGCACGGTGGCGTGCAGGGGGCTGCGGGTGATGAGCATGATGATGATCAGGGCGATGAAGCTGAAAAAGTAGTTCACCAGGCCAAAACAGGTCTTCTCCAGCGGGAAGACGTATTTCGGGATGTACACCTTGCGCAGCAGCATGGCGTTGGCCATCACGCTGCCCATGGCCATGGTGGTGGACTCCCGGAAGAAAGTGAACATCAGCTGGCCGATGACCAGATAGACGGGATAGTTGGTGATGCCCTCGCCCCTGAACTGGAACAGGCTGCCGAACACCACCACCATCACCCCGCACATGAGCAGGGGGTTGAGCACGCTCCAGGCCACGCCCAGCACACTGCGCCGGTATTTCAGCTTGAAGTCCCGGCTGATGAGGTTATACAAAAGGTATCTGTATCGAAAAAAGTCCTTGATGTATAATTTTGCGGCACGCAAAGGGCTTACCACCTCTCAAAATACTCGAAGCTCTGGTCGGCAAAGGGGATGTGGCGCTTGTCCTTTTCGCTGAGCAGATACGCACAGCCGCAGTCCGGCCACCGGATGCCCACGGTGGGGTCATCGTAGGGGATGCCGCCCTCGGCGGCGGGGTCGTAGTAGTCGGTGCACTTGTAGCAGAACTCCGCCGCGTCGCTGAGCACCAGAAAGCCGTGGGCGAAGCCCTTGGGCACATAGAACTGGCGCTTGTTCTCCTCGCTTAAGACAACGCCGGTCCATCTGCCAAAGGTGGGGCTGTTCGGCCGGCAGTCCACCGCCACGTCGAACACCTCGCCTTTGGTCACCCGCACCAGCTTGCCCTGGGTGTGCTCTTTCTGGAAGTGGACCCCCCGCAGCACCCCCCGGGACGAGCGGGACTGGTTGTCCTGCACGAACTCGTCGGTGATGCCGGCGGCGGCGAACTCCTCCTTTTGGAAAGTCTCCATGAAGTAGCCCCGCGCGTCGCCGAAGACGGTGGGCTCCACGACGAGCACCCCGGGCAGTTCCGTCTCGATGAATTTGAATTTACCCATTGCCTTTTACCCCTTGTTCCTCGCTTTGTTGTGCCAGCGCGGCCTTGAAGCCCTCGTACTCCCGCAGGTACTCCGCCCCGTCGTAGTGCTCGCTGGCCAGCACCAGCAGCACGCTGTCCGGTGAGAAGTCGTACATGTCTTTCCACACCATGCGAGGGATGTAGATGCCGGTGTTGGGCTTGTCCAGGCAGTAGACCTGCTCGCGGCCGCAGCCGTCGTCCACCCGCACCTTGCTGTGGCCCGCCACGTTGATGAGCACGAACTCGGTGCGCCGGTTGGCGTGCTGGCCCCGCACCACGGTGGTGTCGCTGCCGTAGATGTAGAACACCCGCTTGATCTCAAAGGGCACCTGCCGGGCGCCCTCCACCACGATGAGGCTGCCCCGCTCGTCGCCAAGGTCGGCAAAGCTGAGCATTTTCACCCGGTCGTAGTTGTCGTTTTTCATCATATCACGGCTCCCAGGCGTTGATGGCCTCGATCACAAAGGTCTGTTCGGCTTCGGTCATGCCGTTGTACATAGGCAGGCTGAGCACCTCGCCGGCGTAGCGCTCGGCGATGGGGTAGCTGCCCGGCCCCTTGCCCAGATACCGGTAGGCCTCCGACAGGTGGGGCGGGATGGGGTAATGGATGATGGTGCCGATGCCCTTTTCCTTTAAATAGGCGGCCAGCTCGTCCCGGCCCTTTTCCACGTGGATGACGAACTGGTGCCAGGTGCTGTCCGCCCCCGGGCGCACTTCGGGCAGCCGGATGCAGGGGTTTTCAAGCTCGGCCAGGTACCGCCCGGCGATGGCCCGGCGCTCGGCGTCAAACTCCGGCAGGTGCTTCAGCTTCACCCGCAGCAGGCCCGCCTGCAATTCGTCCAGCCGGGAGTTGGTGCCCACCACCTGGTTGTGATAGCGCTTTTCGCTGCCGTAGTTGCGGAACACCCGGAACTTTTGGGCCAGGGCAGCGTCGTCGGTAACGATGCAGCCCGCGTCCCCAAAGGCGCCGCAGCCCTTGGTGGGGTAAAAGGAGAAGCAGCCCACGTCCCCAAAGGTGCCCACCGTCTTGCCCTGCCAGTGGTTGCCGTGGCTCTGGGCGCAGTCCTCCACCACCCTGAGGCCATGGCGGCGGGCGATGTCCATGATGCGGGTCATGTCGCAGCTCTGGCCGAACAGGTGCACCGCCAGAATGGCCCTGGTGCGCGGGGTGACGGCGGCCTCGATCTTCTCCGCGTCGATGTTGTCGTACCGGTCCGGCTCCACGAACACCGGGGTGGCCCCGTTCATGGAGATGCCCATGACGCAGGCGATGTAGGCGTTGGCGGACACGATGACCTCGTCCCCCGCCCCGATGCCCAAAAGGCGGAAGCTGATCCACAGCGCGTCCAGCCCGCTGGCCAGGCCCACGCAGTATCTGGAGCCGATGTATTCGGCCCACTCGGTTTCAAACTGCTCCACCTCGCGGCCCAGGATGTACCAGCCGCTGCGGAGCACCTCCACCGCCTTTTGCTCGTACTCGGCGGCGTGCAGGCCGTACTGACGGCCCAGATCGTTGGGCAGGATGTTCATCCGCTTCTCCTCCCGGCGGCGGTCCGGCGGGCCGCACAAAAATAACCATCCTATATTTTACCCCATCCGGCGGCAAAACGCAACAAAAAGCGCCAGGTGAACGCAAAAGGCCCCGCCGCCCGAAAGGGAGCGGCGGGGCCGCGGTGTCATTCGTGCTCCGGGGGCTTGGTGCTGCTGCGGACGGCGGGCTTGTCCGCCTCCAGCTGCCAGGGGGCCGGCTCGCCGGGCAGGGGCTTGCGGGTGATGATCTCCCACTGGGCGGGGGTGGGGCCACCCAGCCCCTTGCGGGGCAGCTTTTTGCCGCCCTGACGCCACAGCCGCACCCCCAGCAGCAGGGCCATGGCCACGGCGGCCGCGGCCACCGCGACGCCCACCGGGTTCTTCTCCGGCTCCAGGGAGGAGGCGGGCACATAGGTGCTGGCGGCCAGCACTTCGCTGACCCCGCTCACCGAAAGGCTCGCCGCGCCCAACGCGGAGGGCTGATAATCGTTTTCCGGCAGCGAGTAGGTCACGCTGGCGGAAAAGGGGGTGCCCAGCAGGTACTCGTCCGGGATCTGGTAGTCCACCAGGATGCCGTCGGTGGAGAGCTCCTTGTGGAGCAGCACGGTGGCGCTTTGGGGCTGCACCGTCACGTTGCCCAGCGGCTCGCCGCCCCCCACCAGCGGCAGGGAAAAGGCGTCGGCGGGGGCGGGGACCTCCACCCGGGAGAAGTTCTCAAAGGCGTAGTCCAGAATGGCGCAGGCGTCCCGGAACTTGTCCTCCAGCATCTGGCACTTGAGCTCCACCGAGATCAGCCGCACGCCGTTTTGCTCGGCGTAGTTCACAAAGGTGGTCTGCGCCTGGTCGTGGAAGCCGTTCTTGGAGCCCTTGGCGTAGGTGCGGTAGTAGTCGCCGGAGATCCGCATCCAGTCGGTGCAGTGGAACACCCGCTGCTGGGGCTGCTTGTTGGTGGCCTCCATGGTCCAGGGGTCGGTGCGGCAGAAGATGTCCTCAAAGCCCGGCACCGTCAGGGCCCAGCGGGTGATCAGGGCCATGTCCCGGGCGGTGGTGTAGTGGTCGTCGTCGTGGAGGCCGTGGGGGTTCATGTAGTGGGTATTGGAAAGGCCCAACTCGGCGGCCTTGGCGTTCATCGCGTCCACCCCGCCCTGAATGGTGCCGCCGACGTACTCCGCCAGCACGTTGGCGCCGTCGTTGGCGCTCTCCAGCTGGGTGCCGTAGAGGATGTCCTCCAGCCGCACCACCTCCCCCTCCTGCAGGGCGATGTGGGAAGAGCCGTACTCCAGCTGGTGCACCGCGTCATAGCTCACGGTGAGCTGGGTGTCCAGCGCACCCTGGGCCTTTTCCAGGGCCAGGGCCAGGGTCATGATCTTGGTGATGGAGGCGGGATAGAGCACCTCGCCGGCGTTTTTCTCCATGATGACCTGGCCGGTGTCGGCGTCCATCACGATGTAGGCCTCACAGGTGACCGACGGCCCCTGGTAGGCAAAAGCGGCGGGCGCGAACAGGCCCCATGCCAGGGCCAGGGCGCACGCGGCGCACAGTATCTTCTTCACAGGCAACTTCCCCTAAGCACAAATATCGCAAAAACGCCGCCAGCTTGGCGCGGGCCGGCAGCGGTATGTTCTCAAATATTATACATACATTTTACCATAGCACACAAGGGGTACACAAAATTTCCACATTTTGTTCAAAAACAACGGGGAAGGGTGGTATAATGAAGTGGATATGGCAAGCAAGGGGGAGAATCGCCGTGGAAAAGACGAATATCGCCGAGGAAAAGCGCGCCGCGCGGCTGGAGGCCCGGGCGCGGCTGCTCGCCGCCGCGCCCGCCGAACGGGCCCGGTGGGGGCAGGAGATGTTCCGGTATCTGGAGATGCTGCCGGTGTGGCACACCGCCCGCACGGTGCTCTGCTTCATGAGCACCCCCACCGAGCCGGACACCACCCCCTTGCTCCAGACGGCGCTGAAGAGCGGCCGCACCCTCTGCCTGCCCCGCCAGTGCCCCGAGGGGCGGATGGAGGCGCATCGGGTGGCGGCCCTGTTCGCCCTGCGCCCCGGGCCCCACGGCATCCTGGAGCCGCCTCCCACCCTGCCGGTGGTGGACCCGGCGGCCATCGACCTGATCGTGGCCCCCTGCCTGGCCGCCACCCCCGCCGGCGTGCGGCTGGGCCACGGCGGCGGCTTTTACGACCGGTTCTTCGCCCGCAGCGGCGCCGCCCGGGTGGCGCTGTGTCCGGCGGCGGCGGTGTTTCCCCAGCTGCCCGCCGACGAATTTGACCTGCCGGTGGACCTGGTCATCACCGAGCGGGGCATCCTGTGAAAACACCAGCGGGCGGAGCCGTGGCAGGCTTCGCGCCCATAAGCACGGGCGCGATTTGCCACGGCAAACCGCCCTTTGCCTTGCACAGCCCACCGGGCTGTGCATCGCCTGCGGCGAACGGCAACCCTCTTCCGGCGAAAAAACAGCCGTTTTCGCGCACTGCGCACACGAAAACGGCTGTTTTTTCTGTCAAGGTGTCGGGATCCCCGGTACATGCCCGTGGATCCCGACAGCATTTTGTTTCCCCTGCTTCTCCCGGCAGGTCTATTGCCAGGCATCACAGGCTCCGCCCGTTTTTGTCACACCGCCAGCACCGGCTGGAGCTGACGGCCCCGCATGGCGCACTCCAGCGTGTCGGCGATCAGAGAAAAATCACTTTGCAGGCTCCAGGGCTTTTTCAGCCAGTCGTCCTGCAAAAAGGGCACCAGATACACGTTTTTGCGGCTGAGCATCTTCGCCAGGTTCTCAAAGCTGGCGGAAAGTCCGTCGTTGGTGCTCACCGCCAGCACCAGCGGCTTTGCCCCCCGCAGCATACTCTTGGCCCCCAGCGTCACCGGCGTGTCGCTTATGCCCGCCGCCAGCTTTGCCAGGGTCGCCCCGGTGCAGGGGGCCACGATCATCGCGTCCGCCAGGTCCTGCGGTCCCAGGGGCTCCGCCCCCTGCAGCGTCTCGATGGGCCGGCTGCCGGTGATGGCCTCCACCCGCTTCTTCCAGCTTTCCGCCGTGCCGAAGCGGGTGTCCAGCCCGGCGGCGTTGAAGCTCATCAGCGGCAGCACCTGGACCCCGCTTTGCGCCATGCGCTCCATCTGCTCCGCCGTTTTTTCAAAGGTGCAGAAGCTGCCGCACATGGCCCAGACCACCCGTCTTCTCTCGCTCAATTCCCCTCTCCCCTTTCTTTGAGCATGGCCAGCACCGCCCTGGCCACGAACTGGCCCGCCGTCACCGGCGCGCACCGGGCGGGCAGGCTCAGGGCGTGGATGGCGGCGATCTCCAAAGCCCGGGCCGCCTCGAAGTCGGTGCCGCCGGGCAGGCTTGCCAGGTCGATGACCAGGGCCTGCTTTTCCAGCAGCGCCAGGCGCCGGGCGTCCAGCAGCAGGGCGGGCACCGTGTTCACCACCACCTGGCAGCCGGGCAGCACGCTGTCCAGCTCCTCCATCGGCGCCGCGGCCAGGCCGGTGCTTTGGGCCAGCGCCCGCTGCCCCGGGTCCCGGGCGGCCACCGTCACCTGCGCCCCCAGCGCCGCCAGCCGCGCCGCCAGCGCCTGGCCGCACCGGCCGTAGCCCAGCACCGCCATCCGGCTGCCCCAGATGGTCCGCCGCCGGTTTTGCAGGATCAGGCCGATGCACCCCTCGGCGGTGGGGATAGCGTTGAGCCGCGCCAGCTCCTCCCGCTGGAGGTAGTCCTCCAGTTCGATTCCCTTTGCCTGGGCCGCCGCCTTTGCCTGGGCGCTGACCCGGCCCGCAAAGGCCAGCGTGCCCGGCGCCGCCTTTTGCAGCAGCGTCTCAAAGCCCGCCCGGTCGGCGGAAAGGGGCACCGGCAGCAGCGCGTACCGCGCTGACGCCACCCCCGCCGCGCTAAGCACCGGGTATCCCTGCCCGCGCAGGTATTCTGCCGCCGCTTTCTGGCGTTCGTCCTCGCCGAACACCGCAAAGGCTTCGGCCTTGTTTTCTCCCATTGCGCTCCCCCCCTCGCCGCGGCGCGCCGCGCCGCACAGCCGCCGTTTGACCCATGGTATGCGCCCCTTTGGGAAAAAGTGAGCGCCCCGGCGGCCAAAAAACCGCGCCGGGGAGCCCGCCGCCGAAAAAAGCGGGGCGACGGCCGCTGGAAAAAACCGCAAAAAAACCCCGTGTATTTTTGCCCGAATGATACAATTTGCAAAAACAGCGGCAATTTTTGCTCGCGGAGTGTTTATTTCGCCGCAAAAAAATTATATAATGGTAGGCAGAAAGATCCTGTGTTCTCCCTGCGGCGGGCGGCAGCCTGCCCACTATTTTCTTTTCGAGGTGACCCACATGAGCTACATTGGCGGCTACAACCCCCAACTGCTTCAGGGCGTCAAGCGCCTGCATTTCATCGGCATCGGCGGCAGCGGCATGTATCCGCTGGTGCAGATCCTCCACTCCAAGGGCTACGAGATCAGCGGCAGCGACGTGAACGAGGGCTCCATCATCGACTCCGAGCGGGCGATGGGCATCACGGTGTATATGGGCCACGACGCGAAGAACGTGGTGGGCGCGGACATGGTGGTCTACTCCGCCGCCATCCACACCGACAACCCGGAGCTGCAGGAGGCGGACGCCCGGGGCATCCCCACGCTGGAGCGGAGCATCCTGCTGGGCTATGTGAGCCGGCTGTACCCCCGCAGTGTCTGCGTGGCGGGCACCCACGGCAAGACCACCACCACCTGCATGATCACCACCATGCTGGAGCTGGCCGGGCGGGACCCGGCGGCGGTGATCGGCGGCAAGCTGCCGCTGATCGGCGGCTACGGCAAGGCGGGCACCGGTGGCTGCATCGTGGTGGAGGCCTGCGAGTATGCCGAGACTTTCCTGCGGCTGACCCCCTATGTGGCGGTGCTGCTGAACATCGACAACGACCATCTGGACTACTACGGCACCATGGGCCAGCTGAAGCTGGCGTTCAAGAAGTTCGCCCTGATGGCCACCAACACCATCGTGGCCAACGCGGACGACACGGGGGTCATCCAGGTGATCAACAGCATCGACCGCACGGTGCGTACCTTTGGCATCGAAAAGTCGGCGGACTACCGGGCGGTGAACATCCGGGAGTACAAGCCCGGCTTCTACGAGTTCGACGTGCTGGAATGGGACAACTACTGCGCTCACCTGTGCCTGGCGGCGCCCGGCTACCACAACATCTACAACGCCCTGGCCATGGTGAGCTGCGCCCGGTCCATGGGGCTGGAGCCCTCCGCCGCCGAGGCCGCCGCCCGGAGCTTTGCCGGGGCCGGCCGGCGCTTTGAGATCCTGGGCGAGGTGAACGGGGTGACCATCGCCGACGACTACGCCCACCACCCCACCGAGCTGGCGGCCACCCTGTCCACCGCGAAAAAGCTGGGCTTTGCCCGGGTGTGGGCGGTGCATCAGCCGTTCACCTACAGCCGCACCCGCACCCTGCTGGAGGAGTTCGCCCAGGTGCTCTCGGCCGCCGACCAGGTGGTGCTGACCCCCATCATGGGCAGCCGCGAGGTGGACGACGGCAGCGTGAAGTCCGAGGACCTGGCGGCGCGCATCCCCGGCTGTGTCACGGTGCCGGGGCTGAAAGAGGCCGCCAACTATGTTCGGGCCAACGCCAGGCCCGGTGACCTGGTGCTCACCCTGGGCTGCGGCGACGTGTACAAGGCCGCCCGGATGATGCTGGGCTGATCTTCCCGCAAAAAAAGAAAGACCCCCGCGGGGGTCTTTCTTTTTTTGCCGTTATCTGCGCCGGCCCGCGCCGCCGCCGGAGCGGGACCCGCCGCCGCTGCGCCGGCCGGCGCCGGCGCCCCGGGAGGATCCGCCGCCAAAGCCGCCGAAGCTTTTGGGACGGGAGGAGGAGGGGCGGGAGGACCCGCCGCCAAAGCCCCCGAAGCCGCCGGGCCGGGGGCCGCCCGGGCCGCCGGGGCCGCCCGGACGGGGCGGACGGGGCGGGGGCGGCGGCCGCCTGCTCCAGCCGCCGAAGAAAGGCCGGCGGGGCGGGGGCGGCGGATAGCTGTAACCGAACCAGCGGGTGCGGACATAGCGCACCGGGTGCAGGATGCTGCTGAGGATCACCAGGACCACGAGCACCGCCAGCACGATGAGCAGGGTGAAAAAGCTGCCCAGGCGGGCGAAGAACGAGGGCTCTTCGGGCGCGGCGGGCGCCGGGGCGGCGCCGCCGGCGCTCTGGCCGGGCTGCACATCGTAGATGTCGCACAGCTCCTCGTACATCGCGTTGGCAAAGGCCACCACGCCCGCGTCATAGTCGCCGGCGGCAAAGCCCTCCTCCAGCTCGTTCCACAAAAGGTCGTCGATCTTCTGGGGGGTCAGGTCCTTTTCCAGGCCGGTGCCCACGGTGCAGTAGTAGTCCTGGGCGTCGATGACCAGCAGCAAAAGCACGCCGTTGTTCTTATCCTTGTCGCCCACGCCCCACTGATTGAATACCTGGCTGGCGTAGTCGGCGGTGGTGTCGGTGCCGGTGAAGTCCACCGTGAGCACCGCGATCTGGGCGCCGCAGGCCTCGTCCAAAGCGATGGTCAGATCGTTCACCGCCTGCTCGGTGCGCTCGCTGAGCACGCCCGCCTCGTCCAGCACGCAGCTGTTCTCCGGCGCCGCCGGCACCGCCGCGAAGGCGGTGACGCTCAGCAGGGCGGCGGCCAGCGCCGCGCCGAGCAGGGTGCGTTTCCAGTGTTTCATTGGTAATATTCCGCCTCCTCGATGCCCCAAAGGGCGGCGATGAGCTTTGCCGGCTGGCCGGACAAGGTCCCGTTGAACTGCCGCGCTTTGGTGTTGTAGTCGTTGTTGCGGATGGTGTTGCCCCGGCTGTTGAACTCCGCCAGTTCACCCGCCAGCAGGTCGTACTGGCCCGCGTCCGCCAGGGCGACGGCCTGGTCGTACAGCTCGTTCACCGCCCCGGCCAGCGCCTCGTCGGCGGCGGCCTTGGCGGCGGGGCCCGCCGCCTCGTTCACCGCCTGGATGGCCTGCTCCACCGCCTCCACCGCGCCGGCGTCCAGCCCGGCGACCTTTTGGGCCACCGTGACCAGGTTGGCCGCCGCGTTGAGCCGGGCGTCCAGGTCGGCGGCGACGGAGTACATGCCGCTGGAAAAGGCGGCGGCGGTGCTGCTCTCATAGGCGGCCAGCTTGGCCCCGCCGATGCCCAGCACCGACCCGGCGGCCAGCAGCACGGCGGCGGAAACGGCCACCGCTTTTTTCTTCAAAGGGGCAGGCAGCAGCTGCTCCAGCTTGCAGGGCCCTTTCATCAGCCCCGCAGCTCCATCAGCTTCTGCTTGAGCTCGCCCTCGATGCGGCCCAGCTCCACCTCGGCGGCGGCCCGCTTGGTGCGGCCCTCGGTCTGGATGCGGTTCAGCTCATCCAGCGTCTCGATCAGGCTGCGGTTGGTGGCCTGGAGCGTCTCGATGTCCACGATGCCCCGCTCGGACTCCTTTGCCGCCTCCACCGTGCCCTGCTTTAGGGCCGCGGCGTTCTTCTTCAGCAGCTCGTTGGTCATGTCGCTCACCGCCCGCTGGGCCTCGATGGCCTGCTGGCTGTGGGCCAGGCCCAGCGCCAGCACCATCTGGCTCTTCCACAGGGGGATCGTGTTCACGATGCTGGTCTGGATCTTCTCCGCCATCATGGTGTCGTTGTTCTGGATGAGGCGGATCTGGGGGCCCATCTGGATGGACACGTTGCGGGTGAGCTCCAGGTCGTAGAGCTTCTTCTCGAACCGGTCGCACATATCCGACAGGTCCCGGGCGGCCTGGGCGTCCTCCGGCAGGCCGCTGGCCCTGGCCTTGTCCAGGGCGGCCTGCAGCTCGCCCTGACGCACCTGGTTCAGCTTTTTCTTGCCCGCCAGGATATACATGGTGAGCTCTTTAAAATACACCATGTTCATCTGATACATCTTGTCCAGCATGGCGATGTCCTTGAGCAGCTGCACCTGATGGCTCTCCAGGGCGGCCTCGATCTTCTCCACGTTGGTCTCGGCCTTGGCATACTTGGCTTTCATGGCCTCCAGGCTGTTGCCGGCCTTTTTGAAGAAGCCGAAGATGCCCTTGCTCTCCTCCTGGGCGTCGAAACCTTTCAGCTCGGTGACCAGGCTGGCGATCATCTCGCCGGTCTCGCCCAGGTCCTTGGTGCGCACCTTGTCCAGGGCGCTCTCGCTGAAATCGCCGATCTTCTTCTGGGTGGCCGCTCCGTACTGGAGCACCATCTGGCTGTTGGTCACGTCGATCTTCTCGGCGAACTCGTCCACCGCTTTCTGCTCCTCGGGGGAAAGGCGGGTCTCCTCGATCATCACCGGCTCGATCTTTTTCTCCTCCTCGGCGGCGGCCGCGGCGGCGGCTTCGTCTCCCGCCGGGTCCAGTGTCAGGGTGGGCACCGCGTCCAGGGTGAGCTCGGGCGTCAGGTTCTTCTCGTCCATGGTCGTTCGTTCCTTTCGTTGCAAGTCATTATTCCACAAGGCCCTGCCCTTTCAGCATGCCTTTGAGTACCTCAAGGTCGGTCTCCATGTCCAGCGCGTCGGCGGAATACAGGCTGTCCAGCTGCTTTTCAAAGGCGGCGGCGATCACCGCCGCGTTGTCCTGCACCTGTTTTCGCACCTCCCGGGCGTTTTCGCCGGAGACCCCGGCCTCCTCCATCCGGGCGTAAAGGGTGAGGATCTTCACCGCATCCGGCAGATAGTGGTTGGCAAAGCGCCGGATCTGGGGGGCCTTGTCCGGGTCCTGCTCCACCTGGGCCAGGATGCCCGCGCAGGCGGCGGTCATCCGGCGGATGGCGGCGCTGAGCTCGTCGTCCGGGATGCGCTCGTCCAGCGCCAGCAGCCGGGCGCGATCCGCGTCGATCTGCTCCAGCAGCGCGTCAGCGTCCTCCCGGCCGGTGAGGAACGGCACCTCTTTTGTCTCGATCACCGGCGGACACAGCTTGAAAGCCGCCGCCAGCGCCGCCAGCGACACGCCGGCGGTGAGCGCCAGCGCCCACAGCTGGTAGATGGGCAGCGCCAGCGCCCCCAGCACCCACACCGCCCCGGCGATGTACCAGGGGGCGGCGGGCTTTTTCTTGATCCGGATGGTCTTGCTCATGGCTCGCTTCTCCTGTGCGGGCAGGCTTGCCCGCCGTTTGTGACTATTTTACCATTGTAAAGCGAATAAATCAATCGTCCAGCCAGGGCCCCAGCGCTTCGCCCCAGGCCGCGGCCAGCCTGTCCATGCTCCAGGCGGCGTTGGCGGGGCTGGTGCTGGGCAGCCGCACAGCGGCGATGCCGGACACCGGCCGCAGCAGCGCCTCGTAGAGCCGCCAGGCGGTGGCCCCGTTGCACAGCACCGCCCGGATGGGCGCCGCCTTTAAAAGGGCCGCCAGGTCCACCGGCACCGGGTCCTTGATGGAGGCGTCCGACGCGCCGGTGACGGTGCAGCTTTCCAGCACATCCCAAAGGGCCAGGCCGTTTTGCAGGATGAGCGCCCGCTTCTGGCCCACCGTTTGGGGCGTTTCGGCCCCGCACAGCCGCGCCAGCAGCGGCCAGAACCGGTTGCGGGGGTGGCCGTAGTAAAAGCCCTGGCGCCAGCTCTCGGGGCTGGGCCAGCTGCCCAGGATCAGCACCCGGCTGGCCGGGCCGTACACCGGCTCAAAGCTCATGGGAAAAGAACTCCTTTTGCAGGGCGGCGGCCACGCCCTCCTCGGTGACGGCGGGGGCGATGGCGCTGGCGGCGGCCCTGGCCGCGTCGCTGCCGTTGGCCATGCAGTAAGAGCGGCCCACCAGCTGCATCAGGGGGATGTCGTTCTCGTTGTCTCCCATGCACAGCAGCTCCTCCGGCCGCCAGCCGGTGCGCTGGAGCAGCCGGCGCACCCCCACCGCCTTGTTGGTGCCCGCCCGGTTGATGTCGTAGTAGCCCGGGTGGTAGGGCACGAACTGGAGCCCCAGGTGGCCGTAGCGGTCCTGAAAGCCCTCCACCGCCGCGGGGGGCAGGATGCCGAAAGCCCCAAAGGGCATGTCCTGCAGATGGCGGGTCTGGTCCTCGCCGTCCAGCACATACTCGCTGTGGCCGGTGACCGCCTGGTAGAACCCGCGCATCTTTTCATATTCCACATACACGTAGTAGCTGTCGGAAAAGCAGAACGCCAGCGGGTGGTCGAAGTCCTCGAAATAGTCCACCAGGGCGTACATCTCCTCGGGGGTGAAGCTCTCGCTGGCCAGCAGCTCGCCGCCGCCGGTGAGCAGCTGGGCCCCGTTGGCGCAGACGGCGTAGTCCGGCTTTATGCCGCCCAGGATGCTGGTGTTCATGGCGAAAAAGGTGCGTCCGGTGGCGATGACCACCTTGACGCCCAGGCGCTGCACCCGGGCCACCATGTGGGCCACCGCCGGCCGGGCCGAGGGCTCGCCGTGGGCCACCAGGGTGCCGTCCACATCCAGCACGATCGCTTTGTATTTGGTCATAAACGCGTTCTCCTTGTTGTGTTTGCCGGCCGGCCGGGGGCCCGCCGCCGCGGGGGCCTTTCGCCCTTTTTCTATTATATGCGTTTTGGGCCGCCGGCACAAGAAAAAGCTGCCTCAAACGGAAAACTTCCCTTTGCGTTGGCGGCGGTTTGGTAGTATAATGGAGCCCGGTGACACACCCTTGGGGAGGAGGCGGCAGCATGAAAAGCGAATACGGCCTTGGCCTGCGGGACGGCCTCGCCATTGGGGTGGGGTATTTTTCGGTGAGCTTCACCTTTGGCATCCTGGCGGTGAACGGCGGGCTCTCCCAGCTGGTGGCCGGGCTCATCAGCCTGACCAACCTGACCAGCGCCGGCCAGTTCGCCGGGCTCACGGTGATTCTGGCCCACGGCTCGCTGGTGGAGCTGGCGCTGACCCAGCTGGTGATCAACCTGCGCTATGCCCTGATGAGCCTTTCGCTGGGCCAGCGGCTGGGGCCGGAATTCACCACCCGGCGGCGGATGATCGTGGCCTTTGCCAACACCGACGAGATCTTCGCGGTGGCCATGGGGCGCAAAGAGCCCCTGACCCCCGCCTATATGTACGGCCTTGCCACCCTGCCCATTTTGGGCTGGACGGGGGGCACCCTGGTGGGCGCCTTTGCCGGGGCGGTGCTCAGCGCGCCGGTCCGCAGCGCGCTGGGGGTGGCGCTGTACAGCATGTTCATCGCCATCGTGGTGCCGCCCATGCGCCACTCCCGTTCGGTGCGGTGGGTGGTGGCGGCGGCGGTGGCCATCAGCTGCGTGCTGGCCCTTGAGCCGGTGGCGGCGGTGGTGGGCAGCGGGTTTGCCATCGTGCTGAGCACCCTGGCCGCGGCGGCGCTGGGCGCCCTTCTCTTCCCGGTGGACGCGGCCCCCGACAAGGCGGAAAAGGAGGCGGCGGTATGAGCCTTTTCTGGTATCTTCTGGTGATGGCAGGGGTGACCTACCTGATCCGTATGCTGCCCCTGACCCTTTTCCAAAAGCGCATCCGCAGCCGGTGGCTGCAATCCTTTTTGTACTACGTGCCCTACGCCTGCCTTTCGGCCATGACCTTTCCCGCCATCCTGGCCGCCACCGAGAGCCCGGTGAGCGCCGCGGCGGCGCTGGTGGTGGCGGTGGTGCTGGCGCTGGCCGGCAAGGGGCTGGTCACCGTGGCCGCCGTGGCCTGCGCCACCGTGTTCGTTGCAGAGCGGCTGCTGCCCTTTCTGCCTTTGTGAAACAGAAAAACCGGGCCCCGCGAAGTTCGCGGGGCCCGGCCTTTTTGTTTTACAGCAGCTGCGTCCACACCTCGGGCTTGAAGCCCGGGCAGACGCCCTTGTCGGTGAGCAGGATAGGCCGCTTGACCAGCATCCCGTCGGTGGCAAGCAGGGCGCAGACCTCCCCGTCGCTCATGGCGGGCAGCTTGTCCTTGAGGCCCATGGACTTGTACAGCAGGCCGCTGGTGTTCACGAACCGCTTGACCGGCAGGCCGCTTTGGGCCAGCCAGCTTTCCAGCTCGGCGGCGGTGGGGTTCTGCTCCTTGATGGGGCGGGGGGTGTACACCGCGCCCTGTTCATCCAGCCATTTCTGCGCTTTCTGGCAGGTGGAGCACCTTTCGTAGCAGATAAAGGTGGTCATGAACGTATCCTCTTACAGCTCCTTGCCGCCGATGAAGATGTGCTCGGGCTGCAGGTCCTTGTTGAGCACCAGCACGTCCGCCCGCTTGCCGGCGGTGACGCTGCCGATTTCGTCGAACAGGCCCACCGCCTGGGCGGGGTTGATGGTGGCGGCTTTCAGGGCGGTCTCCACCGGCACGCCGAACTTCACCGCCCGGCGGAAGCACTCGGCCAGGCAGGTGGCGCTGCCGGCGATGGTGCCGTCTTCCAAAGTGGCCAGGCCGTCGTTCATGAACACTTTCTGGCCGCCCAGGCTGTACTCGCCGTTGGGCATACCGCAGGCGCGCATGGAGTCGCTGATCAGGCACACACGGTCCGGCCCGAAGAGGCTGAATACCGCGCGCACCACCGCCGGATGCAGGTGGATGCCGTCGCTGATCATCTCCACATGGGCGGCCGCGTCGGAGGCCGCGCCCACCACGCCGGGGGCCCGGTGGGTGAAAGCGGGCATGGCGTTGAACAGATGGGTGGTGTGGGTGGCGCCGTGGGCGTAGGCCGCGGCGGCCTCCTCGTAGGTGGCGCTGGTGTGGGCGATGGACACGGTGCACAGCCCGCTGGCCTTTTCAATGAACTCCAGCGCGCCGGGCAGCTCGGGAGCCACGTCCACCAGCCGGATGTTGTGGCCGCTTGCCTCCCACAGCCGCTGGAACATCTCCCAATCCGGGTCGATGATGTACTCCTCGGCCTGGGCGCCCTTTTTGGACTTGTTGAAGAACGGGCCCTCCATGTTGACGCCCCGCAGCACCGCGCCGCCGCCCTCGGCGCCGAACAGGGGCCGGGCGGTGCGGAAGATGTTGCCCAGGATCTCCTCGCTGAAAGCCATGGTGGTGCCCATGAAGCTGGTGACGCCCTGGCTGCCCAGGTACTTCTTCATGGTGCGGATGTACTCCTCGCTGCCGTCCACGCTGTCGCAGAAGTCCGCGCCGGCCGCGCCGTGGATGTGGATGTCCACAAAGCCGGGGGTGACGTACTTGCCGGCGGCGTCGATCTCCTCGTCGCCGTGCAGGGTGCCCGCCGGGGCCACCCGGGCGATGCGGTCGCCGACCAGCTCCACGTCGGCGGTGATGAAGCGTCCGATGGAATTGAATACCTGTCCGTTTTTGATGATCATGAGGCGTTCTCCTTTCCGCGGTGAGGGCGCGCGCCGCGCCCGAAACTCTTTCCTGCTTTGATTATACAGCGCCCCGCCCCGCCGCACAATTCGCTAAAACGCAAAAAGCCGATCGTGCAAATTTTGTACAGTTTTACATCCGCGGCCACGAAAAAAGGCGGGGCTGCCGCCCCGCTTTTGCTTTTTTAAAGGCCCAGCGCCATCAACACCATGCCGCAGCCGGCGCCCACCGCCCAGAGCAGGCCGGTGATGAACAGGTTCTGCTTCAGGCTGGGGTTGGCCCGGAAGAGCACCAGCAGGCCCACCCCCGCGTTGGCGCACAGGCCCGCCGCCACCGCCGAAAAGCCAATGGCCCCCGAGAGGTACAGCTGGGTGAGCAGCACGCTGGAGGCGCAGTTGGGCACAAGGCCCAGCAGCGCCGCGAAGAGGGGCTGGGCCAGCCCCAGGCCGGTGAGGAAAGCGGTGAAGCTCTCCTCCCCCACCCCCTCGATCACAAAGCCGATGAGCGCGCTCAGCGCCAGCACCCACAAAAAGATGTTCACCGTGTGCAGGGCGGCCGCCACCACCAGGCTTTGCTTTTCCTCGTGGTGCTCGTGGCAGTCCACCTCGTCGGCGCGGCCGGTGTAGCCGCCCCGCATGGAGGCGGGCAGCCGGCGGGAGAGGACGAAGTCCAACGCCGCGCCCACCGCCGCGCCCGCCAGCACCTTGACCGCCAGCAGCGCCGCCAGGTCGCCCCAGCGCTCGGGCAGCGCCAGCAGCAGGGGCACCGCCTCGTCGCTGGTGGCCACGAACACCGCCATCAGCGCCCCCAGGCTGATCACCCGGCTGCCGTAGAAGTTGGCCGCCATGGCGGAAAAGCCGCACTGGGGCGCGCAGCCCAGCAGGGCCCCCATCGCGAAGCCCCAGCGGCCGCCGCCCGCCAGCGCCCGCTCTATGCGCTCGCCCTGGCGGCGCTCGATGTACTCGATGAGCAGGTAGGCGGCAAAAAGAAAGGGAAGCATTTTCGCGCTGTCCTCCAGCGCGTGAAGAAGCACATGTTGGATCAAGGGTCGTTCTCCTGTTTCGTTTTTGACCCGGGCCGGCGGCCCGGCGGGGTCAGTATGCCTTAGTATACCCGCCCCGCCGCCGCGGCGCAAGGCCCCCCTCCCCCATTTTCGCGGCATTTTTTGGCAAGGCGTCTCCTTTTTTGCCCCGCGGACAAAAAGCGGCCCCCGTCAACGACGGGGGCCGCCCATGGATGCGCTGTGTGAAGCTCAGTGGTTCTCGGCCCGCAGCACGAAGTAGGCCTGGGGATGGTCGCACACCGGGCACTTCTCGGGGGCATGGGTGCCGATGTGGATGTGACCGCAGTTGGTGCAGATCCACACCTGCTCGGTCTCCCGGGCGAACAGACGGCCCTCCTCCAGCAGCTTCTTCACCTCGCGGTAGCGCTGCTCGTGCTCTTTCTCGATGGCGCCCACCATCCGGAACAGCTGGGCGATGCGGCAGAAGCCCTCCTCCTCGGCAGTCTCAGCGAAGCCGGCGTACATGTCGGTCCACTCGTAGTTCTCGCCGGCGGCGGCGTCCTCCAGGTTGGTCAGGGTGTCGGGCATACCGTCGTGGAGCAGCTTGAACCAGATCTTGGCGTGCTCTTTCTCGTTGCCGGCGGTCTCGGCGAAGACGTCCGCCAGCTCGTTGTAGCCCTCCTTTTTGGCCTTGGAGGCGTAGTAGCCGTATTTGGTGTAGGCCTGGCTCTCGCCCGCGTAGGCGGCTTTCAGGTTGGCTTCGGTCTTGGAACCTTTCAGTTGCATGGTGCTTTCCTCCGATCGTTGAATTGTGGTCTGTCGAATTTTAATAGGAATAATTCTTGTTTGTGCTTCTATCTTACACCCATCCGGCGCAAATGTCAAGAGGCGGATGCAAACTCCGGGTAGGCCAGGGCCGTCCCGTCGGCGATGGTAAAGATCAGCCGGGGGGAGAGGGTCTCGGCCAGGCGCAGGTCCAGGTAGATCACCGCGCCGTTCTGCACCGCCCGCAGATCGCCCAGGGCGGCGACCACCTCGTCCGGCGACACGGCGTCCGAGATCAGCAGCAGGTCCGGGTCGGCGGCGCGAATGGCGTCCAGGTCGTTTTCCGTCTCCTCGTCGGCAAGGCATGCCTCCCCCGCCAGCCAGCCGGCGGCGTCGGGCAGCGGGTGGCGGAACACCTGGCCCAACAGGGCCCACTCGGCGGTGTCGGCGGTGGCGGCCAGGCCGGACAGATCCGGCAGCAGCAGGGCGCTGGCCTTGTCCGGCAGCGCCGTGTCGTACCGGGCCAGGGTGTCCGCCAGCCGGTCGATCACCCCGTAGCCCAGGGCGCGGCCGGTCTCATTGCCCCCCAGCAGCGCCCCCAGCTGGCCGTAGAACTGGCGCAGGCCGTCCAGGTCCGCCGGGGTGTCCAGCTGGAGGATCTTCACCCCCGCCTGCTCCAGCTCGGTGCGCACCGGCTCGGTGAGGGCGGTCTGGCAGAGCAGGTAGTCCGGCGCCAGGGCGATGATCTCTTCGACCCGGGGCAGCAGCGGGGTGCCCACGGTGGCAAGGCCGGTGCCGCGGGCGTCGCAGTATTCGGTAACGGCGCACAGGGCCTCGTGCCCGGGCAGGCTCAGCAGCGCCTCGGTGACCATGGGAGACAGGCTCACCAGCTTTTGGGGCTTTTCCTCCACCAGCCGGTCGCCCACCATGGCGGGCCAGTCCTGCCCGTCCTTGATCTTCGCGGGGGCGGAGGCGGAGGAGCCGCCGGGCAGGGTCAGCCCCGCCAGCCGGGCGGGCAGGTCCAGCGCCCAGGCGGCAAGGCCCGCCAGCAGCAGCGCCAGCAGGCAGCCCAGCACCGCCAGCGGCAGCCGGCGGGAGCGGGCGGCCCGGCGCTTTGCGAAGTCTGCCGGGGGCGCTTTGCGCGCCGGCGGGGCGGGGACCTTGTTTTCAGCGGCGGCGCGCCGCCGGATGGTCCGCTTGGGGGCCGGTGTGCCCGGCGCCGCGGCAGGGGCGGGCGCTTCCGGGGCGGGGCGGGCGGGCTTTTTCGCCCCTCTGCCCGCCTTTGTGTCCGACGCCCGGAACACCGTTTTCTCCCCCTGCTTTTGCAGCGAGCCGGAGGAGGCGGCGTCGCCCGCCCGGAACACGTGCTTTTCTGGCGGCAACCTGCCCGCCCCCTTTCTTATGATATGTACCGGCGCCCCGGTCTGTCAGCCCCGGGAGAGCTTTTTGAACTGGCGCACCGCCTTGGTCACCTGGCTTTTGGGGATGCGCCGCCGGAACGCCGCCATGCTGCGGGCGGAAAAGGGCGCCTCGTCGGTGAACGCGGGCAGGCCGATGAAGTATTGCAGATAGGGGTTCTCCCGGATGAGCTCCACCGTCTGCCGGTCGGAGAGGCCCAGCGCCTCCCGGATGATCAGGCTGCCCAGGGCCATCCGCAAAGGCAGGGCCACCGCGCCGCCCTTGCCGAAGTGGGCGGCGTACTGCTTTTCCAGTTTGAGCCAGTCGATCTTGCCGGCAAGGCGCACCCACCGGTTCGCCTCGCTCAGCCGCCCCTCAAAGGGCTGGACGAAATCGTACACCGTCAACTGCATCTGGGCCATCTCGTACACGGCACATCGCCCCTTTCGGCGCTTTTTTCTATTGTACCACAAACGGCGGCCAAAACAAAGGGGCGGCGTATCGGCCGCGCCGGGGCGGGCCATACTCCCAGCGGGGGCCGCGCCCCCCAGTTCAAGGAAAAGGAGAGAGCACCATGATCGTTTCCATCGAGCCCGGCTGCATCGGCTGCGGCCTGTGCGCCGCCACCTGCCCGGCGGTATTCGCAATGGACGCCGAGGGCCAGGCCCGGGTGACCGCCCAGCCCGCCGACGCCGACGAGGCGGCCGCCCGCGAGGCTGCCGAAAACTGCCCCGCCGGCGTGATCCGGGCGGATTGAGCCCGGGCGCATGGAAAAGGCCGGTGTGACCCGCGGGTCACACCGGCCTTTTTGCTTATGAAAGGGTCAAAAGACGAGCCGTTACACCTGGCTGGCAGCCACGGCGCAGGCCACGGTGGCGCCCACCATGGGGTTGTTGCCCATGCCGATGAGGCCCATCATCTCCACGTGGGCGGGCACCGAGCTGGAGCCGGCGAACTGGGCGTCGCCGTGCATACGGCCCATGGAGTCGGTCAGGCCGTAGCTGGCGGGGCCGGCGGCCACGTTGTCCGGGTGCAGGGTGCGGCCGGTGCCGCCGCCGGAGGCCACGGAGAAGTACTTCTTGCCGTTTTCGATGGCCCACTTCTTGTAGGTGCCGGCCACCAGATGCTGGAAGCGGGTGGGGTTGGTGGAGTTACCGGTGATGGACACCTCCACCTCCTCTTTCTTCATGATGGCCACGCCCTCCAGCACATCGTTGGCGCCGTAGCACTTCACGGCGGCGCGCTCGCCGTCGGAGAAAGCCTTCTCCCGGACGACTTTCAGCTCGCCGGTCTTGAAGTCGTAGTCGGTCTCCACATAGGTGAAGCCGTTGATGCGGCTGATGATATAGGCGGCGTCCTTGCCCAGGCCGTTCAGGATGACCCGAAGCGGGGTCTTGCGGGCCTTGTTGGCGGTGCGGGCGATGCCGATGGCGCCCTCGGCGGCGGCGAAAGACTCGTGGCCGGCCAGGAACGCGAAGCACTTGGTCTCGTCACGCAGCAGCATGGCGCCCAGGTTGCCGTGGCCCAGGCCCACCTGACGCTGCTCGGCTACCGAGCCGGGGATGGTGAAAGCCTCCAGGCCCTCGCCGATGGCGGCGGCGCAGTCGGCGGCGTTCTTCAGGCCGCGCTTGACGGCGATGGCGGTGCCCAGGGTGTAGGCCCAGACGGCGTTCTCAAAGCAGATGGGCTGCACGCCCTTGACGATGGCGTCGCAGTCGATGCCCTTTTCGAGGAGCATCTCACGGCAGGCGTCCAGGCTCTCCAGCCCGTTGGCCGCGAGACAAGCCTCGATCTTGGGCATGCGGCGGTCCATAGATTCAAAAGTAGCCATTGTGTTACTCCTCCCCCTCTTATTCTTCCCGCGGGTCGATGTACTTCGCAGCGCCATCGAACCGGCCATAGGTGCCGATGTTCTTCTCAAAGGCAGTCTTGGGATCCTCGCCGTGGCGGATCGCCTCCAGCATCTTGCCCAGCCGCACGAACTGGTAGCCGGTGACCTCGTTGTTCTCGTCCAGGGCCAGCTTCAGGATGTAGCCCTCGGTGAGCTCCAGGTAGCGAACGCCCTTGGCCTTGGTGGAGAAGATGGTGCCGGTCATGCTGCGCAGGCCCTTGCCCAGGTCCTCCAGGCCGGCGCCGATGGGCAGGCCATCCTCGCTGAAAGCGGTCTGGCTGCGGCCGTAGACGATCTGCAGGAACAGCTCGCGCATGGCCACGTTGATGGCGTCGCAGACAAGGTCGGTGTTCAGCGCCTCCAGGATGGTCTTGCCGGGCAGGATCTCGCCGGCCATGGCGGCGGAGTGGGTCATGCCGGAGCAGCCGATGGTCTCCACCAGCGCCTCCTCGATGACGCCCTGCTTCACGTTCAGGGTCAGCTTGCAGGTGCCCTGCTGGGGGGCGCACCAGCCCACGCCATGGGTCAGGCCGGAAATATCCTTGATCTCATAGGCCTTGACCCAGTTGCCCTCTTCGGGGATGGGGGCGGGGCCGTGATGGGGACCCTTGGTCAGAGGACACATACGCTCTACTTCATGCGAATAGGTCATGCTCTTTCTCTCCTTTGCTCTTCGTACTGCCGGGTAGATTGTGATGGTTTGCACAATGTTCCGCAGTATCCATTATAGGCAAAAAACGCCTTTTTTTCAAGGCGTTTTCTCCCCCCGCCCCCACAAAATTTCTGCCGGCGCTCTCCGGTGGCCTTTGGCCCGGGCGATCGTGCAACTTCTTTAGTTATTGCTACAAAGTTTTTACAATTTTCTTGTTGCATTTCCACAAAGGCTGTGCTATAGTATGGGCGAGGAAAGGCGGGAGGGTCCCCCTTTCCGGGAAAGTATGAAGCACGGCAAAAGGGGCCGCGCGACACCGCGCGCAAAAGCGCGCCAAATGCAAAGAAAGAGAGGTCATCCACCATGGATCGTATCAACGTGAACAATTTTGACGTGAGCGCTTTCACCGAAGTTCTGGCTTCCTGCAAGGGTAACGTGTATATGGTCACCCCCGAGGGCGACCGGCTGAACCTGAAGAGCAAGCTGTGCCAGATGATCGGCTTCACCAGCCTGATCAAGGGCGGCCAGATCGCCTCCGCCCAGTTTGAGTGCTCCGACCCGGAGGACGAGAGCAAGCTGTTCCGCTTCAACCTGTTCGGCGAGAAGTAAAAAACACACAGGCGAAAAAAAGGCGGCGGGCCCGGAGGGCCCGCCGCCTTTTTGCTGTTTCCCGGCCGGATCAGCGCAGGCACAAGCGCCCTTTCAGCCAGCGGAAAAGCGCCCGCGGCGCGGCTTTCAGGTTTGCCTGCCAGCAAACAAAGACGCCGTGGTTTTCCTGCGCCGCCCCGGCAAAGAGGGCTCGCAGCTCCTTTTCCCTCTTCCATCCGCTGGCCCACACCACGCACAGCCGTTGGTCCCGGCGGCCCCTGACCACGAGCACCTTTCCCCAAAGCGGAAGCATGTGCTCCCGCACCTGGAAGATCTCGCTGCGGCGCAGCTCGGTGACCTTGCGGCGCTGGCTGAGGGAGGCGGCCTCGAACAGGATCTTTTCCGGCAGGGCCACGATCCGCCTGCATCCCGTCTGAAAGGCCGCGTAGAAAACAAAGAGCAGGAATACCGCGGCCCGGCCGCACAGCTGGATATAGGGGCCTGTGTCCGCCACCAGCAAAACCAGCGCCGGGGCAAGGAACAAAAGCACCGCCAGGCTTGCCCTGTACCAGGCGCGGGGCTTAAAGGCCATTTCCAGCTGCTGCGTCCGCTGCTTTTCTGTGTTCATCGCACACCTCCCGCGGGCCAACGGCCCGTCTTTGCTGCGGCTGCTTTGGGCCCTGCGCGGCCCGGCTTCAGTCCCGGCCGCCCAGCTCCACCGGCGCGCCGCCCGCCAGGCGGCTCTCCTCGGCGGCCAGGGCCAGGAAGTGGCTTTCCAGCGAGGCGTCCAGGCTGGTGAGGCCGGGACCCGGCTCGCCGCCCAGCATCAGCTCCACGAACGCCCGGATCAGCCCCGCGTCGCCGCCGCTGTGGCCCTCGGCCTCCTCCACCCGGAAGACCCGGTCCGCCTCGCCGAAGCGGGACAGGGTGATGGCGCCGGCGTACAGGTCGGCGGTGAGCTCCCCCTCGGTGCCCATGAAGCAAGCCCGGCGGGTGTTGTGGCGGGTGAAGCCGGACATGGTGAAGTTCAGGGTGGCCCCGTCGGTCATCTCCACGCTCACCGTTTGCTGGTCCACCACGTCGTTGTCGCAGGCAAACACGCACCGGCCGTAGGGCCCGGTGCGGATGGCCTCGAGCACCGAATCGTGGGTGGGCGGGGCGGCCAGCACCTCGCAGGGCCAGCCCGTGTTGCCGGCGTCGATGCCGGTCTCGGGGCTGGTCAGGTAGATCTTCTCCGCGTCAAAGGGGCAGCTCTCTTTGGCGGCACAGCCGGAAAGGCACCGTTCTGCGGCGCCCGCCGGGGCGTTGGCGGCGCTGAAATGGAAGTTGCTGCCGAAAGAGCTCACCCGCGCCGCCCTCTTGTTCGCCAGCCAGAGGTAGAGGTCCAGGTCGTGGCAGCACTTTTGCAGGATCATGGGGCTGCTCTGGTCGGCCCTGCGCCAGTTGCCCCGCACGAAGCTGTGGGCCTGGTGCCAGTAGCCCACGTTCTCCGCCGCCTGGATGGAGGCCACCCGGCCCACCGCGCCGCCGTCCAGCAGCTCCTTGACCTTTTTGTAAAAGGGGGTGTAGCGCAGCACATGGCAGACCACCACCCGCCGGCCCGCCGCCCGGGCCGCCTGGGCCAGCTGCCGGCACTCCTGCGCCGAGGGGGACACCGGCTTTTCCAGCAGCAGGTCATAGCCCTTTTCCAGGGCGGCCAGCGCCTGGGCCACATGCTGGCGGTCCATGGTGGCGATGAGGGCGGCGTCCGCCAGCCGGGGGCCGGCCAGCAGCTCCTCGCCGGTGGCGAAGCACTGCTCCGGGGCAAGGCCCAGCCGCCGGGCCACCGACTCTCTGCGCTGGTCGATGGGCTCGGCGATGGCGGTGACCCGCACCTTGTCGCCGAATTTCAGCAGCTCCGGCAGATAGGCGTCCCCGCCCCGGTTGCCCAGGCCGATGAGCGCGGCGGTGAATGAGTCTCTCATTTTATCCTTTCTCCCCCTTTTCTCGTTCCAGTATACACCCTTCCGGCGGCGATGGCCAGCCCGGAGGGCGCAAAAAGGCCGCCGGCAAAAAGCCGGCGGCCTTTTTGCGTATGTCCGTTTTAGGAGAAAGCTCAGTTGGTGCCGATGGACATGGTCTCGGGCAGGGTGCTGCCGCCGTCGATGACGATCTGGCTGCCGGTCAGGTAGCTGGACTCGTCGCTGCCCAGGAACGCGAACAGCTCGCCCACCTCGATGGGCTTCGCCAGCCGCTTCATGGGCACGCCCACGGCGATGTCGTTGATGGCGCTCTCGGGATCGTCCGGGTTGGACTCCATGGCCATCTTCTCCACCATCGGGGTGCGGGCATAGCCCAGCTGCGAGCAGTTCACGCGGATGTTGCGGCCGGCGTACTCCACGGCCAGGCACTTGGTCAGGCCCACCAGGGCGGCCTTGGTCATAGCGTAGGCGGCTTCGCCCGCGTCGGCCACGATGTCGCCGGTGACGGAGGAGGCGATGACGATGTTGCCGCCGCCCTGCTTCAGCATGTAGGGAACAACGGCCTTGCAGGTGTTCCACACGCCCTTGATGTTCACGTCGATGTGGAAGTCGCGGGTCTTGTCGTCCATCTCCTCAAAGGGAGCCAGGCGGCACACGCCGGCGTTGCAGCAGGCCACGTTGATCTCGCCAAAGGTGTCCACGCCTTTCTTGGCGGCGGCGTCCATCTGCTCACGGTCGGCCACGTTGGCGACCACGGTGATGATCTCGGCGCCGTACTCTTTGCGCAGCTTGGCGGCGGTGTCCTCCACATGGGGATCCAGGTCCACCATGATCAGTTTGGCGCCGTATTTGGCGTACGCGGTGGCGATGCCCTCGCCCAGACCCACGGCAGCGCCGGTGATCAGTGCAACTTTACCGTCCAATTTAGCCATTTTAAGTCTCTCCTTTTCTGTTGTATAGCCATGCGGCCGCACAGGCCGCCCGGTTACGAATAAGTAAGGGTCAATACTCCTTGGTGCCGGCCACCGTTTCGATGGTGACCTTTTTCTTCTTCCAGTTCACCAGCACCATCCACAGCCACAGCAGCGCGCCGATGCCGATGTAGATGCCGAAGCTCTTCCAGGAGCCGGCGCTCTGGCCCAGGGTGCAGAAGAAAGCGATGACCACCGAGATCACCAGCGCGATGGCGCGGGTAAAGCTGCCGCCCTTGAGTTTGTAGGGGGACACCAGCTCGGGGTGCTTTTTGTGGATGCGCATGGCGCTGATCATGGTGATGGCGTAGGCGCAGGCGCAGCCGAAGCTCATCAGGTTGAAGAAGTCGTTCATAAAGGTGGTGGCGTTCTGCAAAAGCAGGAACACCAGCGAGATGGCCAGCAGCAGGATGTTGGGCAGGATGGGCTGCTGGTGGCGGTTGACCTTGGTGAACACCTTGGGCAGGAAGTTGTTCTCGCCCATGGCGTACAGCAGCCGCACGGTGGAAAGCCAGAAGCCCAGCAGGCAGGTGCCGATGGCGCACAGGATGGCCGCCACACCGAACACCACCGCGAAGACGCCCCAGCCGCCGCCCAGCTGCTCCATCATGGTGATGGCCAAAAAGCCGCCCACCGCGGCGCCGCCCTCTTCCACCAGGGGCTGCACAGGCATACCGCCCACCCCGAAGAAGAACAGCGCGTAGATGATGCCGCAGGTGACGATGGAACCCAGGATGGCCTTGTTGGAGTCTTTGATGGGGAAGTCACCCTCCTCCACCATCTGGGGCACCGTCTCAAACCCGAAGAACGGGGTGATCAGCAGCGCCATGCCGATGATCCAGCCGGGGATGCCAAGATGGCCCTCCACCTGGGTGTAGAAGAAGTTCTGGAAGTTGTCCCAGCTCCAGACGCCGGAGAAGAGGAACGCGACGGTGGCCACCAGGCAGCCGCCGATGGCGAACATCAGCATGTACAGCTGGATCTTGCCGGCGATCTCCACGTTTTGCAGGCTCAGGATGCAGTAGCCCACCAGGCTCACCAGGGCCACCACCTCGATCAGCATGAAGCTGGTGGGCACATGCAGCACATGGAACAGCCATTGGACGATGGCCATGACCGCGGAGGGCGGCACGGCGATCCAGGCGGCCATGATCAGCCAGGAGGAGAAAAAGCCCACGTGCTTGTTGATGCCCACGGTGTTGTAGATCAGCTCGCCGCCCGCCTTGGGGAAGAGGGGCGCCAGCTCGCAGTAGACCATGGCGATGGGCAGGATCAGCAGGGTCATCAGCGCAAAGCCCAAAAAGGTGCCCGCGCCGCAGTACTCGTAAAAGATGGTGTCCCAGTAGCCGATAAAGGTGAAGATGGCGCCCGCCGCGATGGCGTAGACATAGATCAGGCGCAGGCTCTTCTTCAGCCCGGTGGGCTGGGCCTTCACATTGTTCTGTTCAGGCATTGTATATCACTCCGTCTCGTTGTCTTGTGCTCGGGAAAGCGGAGCTCAGAACTGCTTGATGCCGTCGGGAGTTTCGATCTCCACGGGGTGCTTCTTCCAGTTGACGCAGACCATCCACAGCCAGATGACCACGCCCACGCCCAGGTACACGCCGAAGCAGATCCAGGAGTCGATGCCCTGGCCCAGGGTGCAGAAGAAGGCGATGGCCACGGCGATCAGCATGGCCAGGATGCGGAAGGCGTCGCCGCCCTTGACGGCGTTGGCGCTCTTCCAGTTCGGATATTTGTGGTGGATGCACACGGCGCTGATCATGGTCAGGGCGTAGGCGCAGGCGCAGCCGAAGCTCATCAGGTTGAAGAAAGCGCTCATGAAGTCGGAGGAGTTCTGCAGAACGATGAACACCAGGCTCAGCACCAGCAGGAAAATGTTGGGCAGCAGGGGCTGCTGGTTCTTGTTGACCTTGGCGAACACCTTGGGCAGGAAGTTCTTGTTGGCCATGGAGTAGAGCATACGAACGGTGGACATCCAGAAGCCCAGCAGGGAGGCGCCCATGCCCAGCAGGCAGGAGAGCAGACCCACAACGATGGGCCAGAAAGTCCAGCCCAGCTGGTTCTGCATGGTGGCGATGGTCAGGAAACCATCCTGGGCGAAGCTTTCGTAGACGCCCTGCAGGCCGTCCAGGCCGGCCACACAGAAGTAGTAGAACACGTAGATGCTGCCGCAGGTGAGGATGGAACCGCAGATGGCTTTCTTGGAGTTCTTGATGGGGAAGTCGCCCTCCTCCACCATCTGGGGCACGGTCTCAAAGCCAAAGTAGGGGGTGATCAACAGGGCCATGCCGATGACCCAGCCGGGGATGCCGTAGACAGAATCGATGGTGGTGGTGAAGATGTTGCCGAAGTTGGACAGGTGCCAGTGGCCGCTGAACAGCAGGATGAAGCCGGTGAGGATGGTCACGGTGATGTTGCAGAACAGCATCACGGCCTGGGCTTTCACCAGCACCTGCACGTTCTGGATGCTCATCAGGAAGTAGAGCACCAGCAGCACGGCCGCGCAGGCCACCATGGGCCAGGTGCTCATGTTCAGGTTAAAGGTCTTGTTCACCCAGGTCATGATGGCCATGACCACTGCCGGGGGAACCGAGATCCAGGCGGCCATGATCAGCCAGGAAGCCAAAAAGCCCACGTGCTTGCTGATACCCACGGTGTTGTAGATCAGCTCGCCGCCGGAGGTGTGGAACAGGCTGGCCAGCTCGCTGTACACCAGCGCAACAGGCAGGATGGCGATGGTCATCAGGCCGAACGCCAGGAAAGTGCCGGTGCCGCAGTAGCCGTAGAACACCGAATCCCAGTAGTTCACAAAGGTGAAGATGGAACCGGTGGCGACGGTGTAGACAAAAATCAGTTTCAGACTTTTGTTCAGGCCGCCTTTGGTTTGTGTGTTTTCCATTGCGTATGACTCCTTTTCACAGTTTGGCTTCCCCCAACGACCGTCCGCCCGCAAAAAAAACACCGAAACGCCGGCGCTTTCCCATGCGCGGTTTTCGATGTTGTCATACAGTGCGGGCCACTCAAGACCCGTTCGGCTGCACGGCAGCGGAGGTCCGGTCATCGGGCACGGGGCGTTGCCCCCTTGGACCGTTATAAAAATAACATCCTGCCTCTGGGTTGTCAATAGAATAACAAGGTTTTTGTATACATTTCCGCGATCGTGTACCAAAAAAGGACGTTTCTGCACCTTTTGTCCCCTGTTTTTTCCCGCCGGCGCCAAAAAGGCCCCGCCGGCGCGCCGGCAGGGCCTTTGGAGGGATGGAAAGCCGGCATCAGCCGGGGCGGTTTTTGCCGTTTTTCGCCGGCGTGACGCCGTTTTTTTCGGCGCGTCCCAGGGCCAGCAGCAGCAAAAAACCAGCGGCGGCGGCGCCGGCGGCCAGCCAGTGCCGGCCGGCCTCCAGGCCCAGCGCCCGGGCGGCCAGGGGAAAGCCGATGCTGCCGGCGCTCATGCCCAGGGCCAGAAAGCCGTAGTTGACGCCGGCGTGTTTGAGGCCGAACAGGTCGCTGCAAAAGCTGGGCAGCACCGCCGCCTCGCCGGAGTAGCAAAAGGTCAGGGCGGTGTAGACGGCCACCACCCACCACCCGCCGGCAAAGGCAAAGGCCACCGACAGCCCCGCGAGGCCGGCGAAGAGGGCCAGGTCCACCGCCCGGCGGCCGATCTTGTCGCTCAGGGCGGGCATTGCCAGCCGCCCCGCCGCCGAGCCCACCGAGCCGATGACCACCGACAGGCGGGCGGCGCTTTCGGAGAGGCCCCGCTCCTGGCCCAGCTCCAGGATGACAGGGCTGAACAGCAGCACCGCCGGGGTGGCCAGGGCGGTGACCAAAAAGAGCAGCCGGTACTGGCGGGTCTTCACCATCTGCCCCGGGGGCAGGTCCCGGCCGGCGGGGCTTTGGGGCGCGGGGGCGGCGGGGGCGGCGGGGTCCTGGAGCAGGGCGGCCCCCAGGCCGCACACCGCCGCCAGCAGGCCCCCCAGCGCCCAGAAGCAGACACGGATGCCAAAGGCCCCGGAAACGCGGCCCACGAAAAAGCTGAGCGCCGCCCCGGAAAAGCCCACCGCCCCGCCGATGACGCCGGTGGCCAGGCCCTTTTTGTCGGCGTACCACTTCTGGGCGCAGCCCATCACCGCCGGGTACAAAAAGGCGCTGCCCAGCCCCACCGGCGCGGAAAAGGCCAGGTAGAACAGCCAGGGCCGCCCGGCGGGCAGAAAGCCCACGGCGAAAAAGCCCCCCGCCAGCAGCGCCGTGCCCGCCAGGCCCGCGGCCCGGGGGCCGGCCTTGTCCTGCAAAAGGCCCCCCAGCACGCACCCCAGGCCGTAGGCGCCGATGAGCAGGCTCAGCACGAAGCTGGCGGCGGCCTCGTCAAAGCCGTACTCTGCCCGCACCGGCTGCTGGAACACCCCCCAGGCTGCGGGCACGCCGGTGAGGATCTGGATGGCGGCCCCCGCCGCCAGGATGGTCCACCGGTGTTTTTTCAAAAATGCCTCCATGGGCCGTTCCTCCCCCCTTGTTTCCCCTTAGTATGGCCCCTTTCCGGTTGACAAATACGGCCGCGGGGGGCTATGATATATAAGTTAAACATCGAGACACAGGGGGAACCATTATGAGGATCGAACCGCTCAAGGGCATGAAAGACTACCTGCCCGACGAACAGCGCCTGCGGGACTATGTGCAGGGGCGCATCCTGGCCACCTACCGGGCCAGCGGCTTCCAGCGCATCGCCACCCCCATGCTGGAGGATATGGAGAACCTGGACAAAAGCGAGGGCGGCGACAACCTGAACCTGATCTTCAAGGTGCTCAAGCGGGGGGACAAGCTGGCGGCGGCACTGGCGGTCGGCGCGGAGAAAGAGCTGTCGGACATGGGGCTGCGCTACGACCTGACCCTGCCCCTGAGCCGCTACTACGCCGCCAACCGGGACAAGCTGCCCGCCCCGTTCAAGGTGATCCAGACCGACCGGGTCTTCCGGGCCGAGCGGCCCCAGAAAGGGCGGATGCGGGAGTTCGTCCAGTGCGACATCGACATTCTGGGCGACGAGAGCACCAACGCCGAGATCGAGCTGATCGACGTGACCGCCCGGGCCCTTTTGGACATCGGCTTTACCGATTTCACCGTGAACATCAACGACCGGCGCATTTTGCGGGGGATGCTCACCGGCATGGGCTTTGCCCCCGACAGCCTGGACAGCGTGTGCATCACCTTTGACAAGCTGGACAAGATCGGCTCCGCGGGCGTGGCCGCCGAACTGGCCGAAAAAGGCTGCCCCGCCCAGGCGGTGGCGGCGCTGGGCGAATTTTTGGCGGCGGGCCGCACCGACCTGGACGCGGTGAGCGCCTTGTGCGACGACGCGGCCCTGGCGGCAGACCTTGCGCGGGTCATCGCCGCGGTGGAGGCCCTTGCCAGCGGCGCTTACAAGATCGCCTACTGCCCCAGCCTGGTGCGGGGCCAGGGCTACTACACCGGCATGGTGTTCGAGGTCACCTGCGCGGCCTTTGCCGGCGCGGTGGCGGGCGGCGGCCGCTACGACAACATGGTGGGCAAATTCCTGGGCCAGCGGGTGCCGGCGGTGGGCTTTTCCATCGGCTTCGAGCGCATCTGCGCCATCCTGGCCCAGCAGGGCTTTGTGGCCCCCGCCGAAAAGGCCCGGCTGGCGCTGCTCTACCGGCCGGAGGCGGACTTTGCCGCCGTGCTGAAAAAGGCCGCCGACCTGCGCAGCCAGTACACCGTGACGGTGCTGCCCCAGGCGAAAAAACTGGGCAAGCAGCTGGGCCAGCTGGAGGCCCAGGGCTATGCCGCCGCGGCTTTCGCGGACAACGACGACGTCAAGGCGCTGGGCGCGGCCCGGTGAGCCGGCGTTCCCTTTCCACCCGGGGAGGGGCGGGCGAAAAATGCCCGCCCCTCCCCTTTTGCATAAACGTCCCGCCCCCCGGACAGACTACTGCCAGGAAGGGAGGAGGAACCATGCGCACCTTTTACAGGATCTGCGTTGCCCTGCTCATCGTGGGCGGGCTGAACTGGGGCCTGGTGGGCCTGTTCAGTTTCAACCTGGTGGGCTGGCTGTTCGGGGGCTCCGCCAGCACCATCAGCCGGATCATCTTCACGCTGGTGGGCCTGGCGGCACTGGGCGCCATCCCCGGCCTGCTGGGCCTGGGGGACGGCGGCGGCGAGACGTCCGACGCGTAACGCCGGCATACAACAAAGGCCGCGGCGCAAACTGCGCCCGCGGCCTTTCCTTGCGACAAAAAGGGCCCCCGGCAAAGCCGGGGGCCCTTTGCTGCTGGGTCTATGCGATCACAGCTCCGCGAAGTACTTGATGGTGCGGACCATCTGGCTGGTGTAGCTGTTCTCGTTGTCGTACCAGGACACGACCTGCACCTGGTAGGTGTCGTCGTCGATCTTGGTGACCATGGTCTGGGTGGCGTCGAACAGGCTGCCGTAGGTCATGCCGATCACGTCGCTGGACACGATGGGATCCTCGTTGTAGCCGTAGCTGTCGGAGGCGGCGGCCTTCATGGCGGCGTTGATGCTCTCCTTGGTCACGTCCTTGCCCTTGACAACGGCCACCAGGATGGTGGTGGAGCCGGTGGGAACGGGCACGCGCTGGGCAGAGCCGATCAGCTTGCCGTTCAGCTCGGGGATGACCAGGCCGATGGCCTTG
>DXAC01000094.1 GCA_019117205.1 Candidatus Allofournierella merdigallinarum
GGCGGCCCTGTTTCGCAGGGCCGCCCGCCTGTTCTGTTCTCATTCCCTGGCCGCGTGCAGGGTACGCATGGCATTGAGCACCGCCAGCACCATCACGCCCACGTCGGCGAAGATGGCCGCCTGCATCCCCACCAGACCCGCCGCCCCCAGGGCCAGGCAGGCCCCCTTGACGCCCAGGGTGAAGAGGATGTTCTGGCGCACCACCGCCAGACACCGCCGCGCCGCCCGGATGGCCAGCCAGAGCTTGGCGGGGTCGTCGTCCATGAGCACCACGTCCGCCGCCTCGATGGCCGCGTCCGAGCCCATGGCCCCCATGGCCACCCCCACGTCCGCCCGGGTGAGCACCGGGGCGTCGTTGATGCCGTCGCCCACAAAGACCAGGGTGGTGCGGGGCCGCTTTTGGGCCAGCAGCGCCTCCACACAGGCCACCTTGTCGCCGGGCAGCAGCCCGGCGCGCACCTCGTCGATGCCCAGTTCCCCGGCCATCGCCCGGGCCGCGGCCTCGCTGTCGCCGGTGAGCATCACCGTGCGCACCCCCGCCCGGCGCAGGCTCTCCACCGCCCCTTTGGCGGTGGGCTTGGGCCGGTCGCTGATGAGCACGCTGCCCGCGAACGCGCCGTTGACGGCCACGTACACCGCGCTGCCCGCCCCCGCAGCGGGGACGAAGTCCACCCCCAGCCGTTCCATCAGCCGGGCGCCGCCCACCGCCACCGGCACCCCGTCCACCAGGGCGGTGACCCCGTGGCCGGCGGCCTCGGCCACCTCTTTCACCCGGCCGGGGGCGGGCTCCACCCCCGCCGCCCGCCGCAGGCTGACGGCGATGGGGTGGCTGGAAAACTGCTCGGCCAGCGCCGCCGTCTCCAGCAGCTGCCGCGCGGACACGCCGTCGGCGGGCAGCACTTCGGACACCTCAAAGACCCCCCGGGTCAGGGTGCCGGTCTTGTCAAAGACCACCGTGCCCGCGGCGGCCAGGCCCTCCAGGTCGGTGCCGCCCTTGACCAGGATGCCCGCCCGGCTGGCCCCGCCGATGCCCCCGAAAAAGGACAGGGGCACGCTGATAACCAGCGCGCAGGGGCAGCTGATCACCAGGAACGTGAGCGCCCGGCGCACCCATTCGGCCCAGCCGCCCAGAAAGAGAGGCGGCAGCACCGCCAGCGCCAGCGCCGCCAGGCACACCGCCGGGGTGTACCACCGGGCGAAGCGGGTGATGAAGTTCTCCGCCCGGGCCTTTTTCATGGCGGAATCCTCCACCAGCTCCAAAATGCGGCTGACGGTGGACTGGCCAAAGGGCCTGGTCACCTCCACCCGCAGCAGGCCCCCCTCGTTGACACAGCCGCTGATCACCTCGTCCCCCGGCTGCACGTCCCGGGGCAGGCTCTCGCCGGTGAGGGCGCTGGTGTTCAGGCTGGAGACGCCCTCCAGCACCCGGCCGTCCAGCGGCACCCGCTCGCCCGGGCGGATGAGGATCACGTCCCCCACCGCCACCTGCTCCGGGTCCACCGTTTCCACCCCGCCGTCCCGCTCCAGGTTGGCGGCGTCCGGCCGGATGTCCATCAGGGCGGCGATGCTGCGGCGGCTCTTGCCCACCGCGCAGCTCTGGAACAGCTCCCCCACCTGGTAAAAGAGCATGACCTCCACGCTCTCCTCCCAGCGGCCCAGGGCCAGCGCCCCCAGGGTGGCCACCCCCATCAGGAAGTTCTCGTCGAACACCTGGCCGTGGGCCACCCCCAGCGCCGCCTTTTGCAGCACGTCAAAGCCCACCAGCAGATAGGCCGCGCCCTGCAAAGCCAGCCGGGCCGGGTCGGGCAGGGCCGGCAGCCAGGAGGCCGCGAAGAGCGCCGCCGCCGCAAGGATGCGCCCCAGCGCCCGCTTTTGCTTTCGGTTCATGGCGTTTTTCCCTCCAATCCGCCGGTCAGAGATAGACCTCGCAGTCCGGCTCGATCTTCTTGCAGGCGCGGACCACCTGCTCCATCAGGGCATCGAAGCCCTCGTCCGCGGCCTCCACCACCATCTTCTGGGTCATGAAGCTCACCGTGGCGGCGCTCACCCCCGGCAGGCTTTTTACCGCCTGCTCCATCTTGGCGGCGCAGTTGGCGCAGTCCACCTCGATCTTAAAAGTCTTTTTCATGGCGTGTTTCCTCCCTTTTTACTCGGCGATATGTTCCAGCCCCAGGGCGATGATGGACCGCACATGGTCGTCGTCCAGGCTGTAATAAACGGTCTTGCCCTGGCGGCGAAAGCGCACCAGCCGGCTGGCCTTGAGCACCCGCAGCTGGTGGCTCACCGCCGAGGGGCTCATCTCCAGGCACTGGGCGATGTGGTTGACGCACAGCTCGCTCTCAAACAAGGCGTAGAGGATCTTCATCCGGGTGGTGTCCCCGAACACCTTGTACAGCTCCGCCAGGTCGTAGAGCACCTCGTCCGGCGGCAGCGCCCCGCGCACCTGCTCGCAGGGGCAGTCGTCCGGGGGGCACAGGGCCTCCTTTTCCTCCCGCACCGGCCTTTCCTCCTTTCGCGGGCGGCGGCGCCGCCCGTTTCATGAACATATGAACGTCTGTTCAAATGTTATTATAAGACTCTCCGTGCCGGTTGTCAACGGGCAGCGAAAAAAAAAGGCCCGCAAGGCAAAAAAAAATCCGGGGAAAGGCGGCGCGCCGCCTTTCCCCGGGCTTTGGGTGGACAAGAAGAGGGTTCAGGGTTCCCGGGGCGGCTTGAGCGCCACCGCCCGGGCGGCGGGGCGGAACACCTGAAAGCTGCCGCCGGCAAAGGCCGGCAGGCCGGCGGCCAGGTCCAGAAAGGGCTCCAGGTCCCAGATCAGCAGGTCGATGTAGCAGTGCCGGGCGCCCACCGCGCCTCCCAGCACCCGGGCCAGCGGCCCGGCCCGGCGGGCAAGCTCCTCCTCCAGGGCGGCCCGGCGGGCCACCCGGCCGGCGTCGACGGGACCGGCGTCGCAGCAGAGAAAGCCCAGCACCGCCCCGTGGGCCAGCGCCTCGTCCGCCAGCGCCTGCCCGCCCGCCAGGAACTCCTCCACCAGCGCGGGCAGGCAGGTGGTGCCCGCCACCACGTCCTGGCGCAGGACCTCCCTGGGGGCCCGGCGGGGCCGGGCCTCGTAGCCGGTGTAGGCCTGCGCCGGGTCGGGGGCGCAGAACTCCCACCGGGCGGCCAGGGCGGCGGGGGCGGCCCCCCGCCAGCGGGCGGCCAGCATCCGGCGCAGGTCGTCGTCGGCCAGGATGGTCAGCCGGAGCCGGCCCTGTGCCGGCTCCAGCCGGAAGCGGGGGTCGGCAAAGCACCGGCCCAGCAGGGCCCTGACCACGGGCAGGGCGGCGTCACAGCCGGCATCGAACAGGGCCCGCTCCTGCCGGGAGAAATCGGCCCAGAAAGCCTCCACCCGCCCGGCAAAGGGCTCGGTACACACCGGCAGCTCCAGCGCCGAGCGGCACCAGCCCAGATAGGTCTCGGTGTCCCCGTCGCCGGGGGCCAGCCGGTCGGCGGCCTCAAAGCAGGCCAGCGCCCGGGACAGCCGGCCGGTGTAGTAGCAGGCAAAGCCCATCCGGAAGTGCCACAGCGGGTCGCAGGCGCCCGCCTGCTCCACCTGTTGCAGCACCGCCTCCGCCTGCTCCCACCGGCCCAGGTCGTTGAGGCTGCGGGCCAGCAGGCCGGCCAGCTCCGCGTCCCGGGCCGCCGGGCCGGACAAGGCCTGCACGATGGCCTCGTCCTGCCCCAGCAGCCGCCAGCGCTCCACCTGTTCCAGCAGCGCCGGGTCGGCGGGGGCGGCGGGGCCGCCTCCCAGCGGGGGCCGGGTGACGTCCACCCAGGGGCGGTCCAGCAGGCCGGCGTCCTCCATCTCGTCCAGCAGGGTCTCGGCGTCCCGCTCCAGCTTGGCGTCCATCTCCTCCGGGTAGAGGGGGAGCATCTGGTAGAAATTCACCTCGCCCCCCTGGGGCAGCGGGCAGATGGCCGCCGGCTCGGCGGCGTCCAGGGGGTCGGCCAGCAGGATGCCGCTGAGCCGGGTGTTGGGGGCAAAGGGCCGCCCGGCGGGGATGGTGTGGCCCCAGCCCAGCCAGGTGTCCTGGTCGGCGGGCATCCCCGCCAGCAGCCGCAGCCAGCGCAGGGGCCAGTGCCAGCGCTCCTCCTCGCCGTCCACCCGCCAGTCGGCGGGCAGCAGGATGAGCAGCTCCGCCCGCTCCAGGCCGCTGTCCGCAAGGTCCGGCGGCAGGTGCATGGGCCGGCCGCCCATGCCCAGGGTGACCAGGGTCTGGTACTGCCGCCCGCGGCCGGGAGGGATCAGGCAGACCTCCACGCCGCCGGGCGCGGCGGGCAGCAGCCGGGCCGGCGCGCCGTACCAGGTGGTGATGTGCCGGAGCACCGCCGCCCGCTGGGCGGCGGTGTAGCCGCCCCGGGGCCCCTCGCCCAGGGGGGTCAGCGGCGCGGGGGGCGCGTCGAACCAGACGGCGGGCCAGCGCTGGTCCGAGAGGGCGTTGGGGGGGACCAGGTCCGGCCCCACCGCCCCGTAGGCGTACAGGGGCTCGGCGGGGCAGCGGCCCACATGGTAGCCCAAAAGGGCGACGCCGTCCCGCCGCAGCAGCACCTCGGTGAGGCCCAGCGCCAGCCCCCGGTGCTTTTGGGCCACCAGCGGGCGGATGGCCTCGTCCAGCCGGGGCAGCGCGGCCAGCAGCGCCGTCAGCCGGGCGGGGTCCTGCCGGGCGGCCTCCGCCTCGTCCATGCACAGGCGGAAGTCCAAAAGGCCCCCGCCAAAGGGGACGCGGCAGAGGCACCAGGGGGCCTCAAAGGCCCACTCCCGGGCGTTCAGCGCCCGCTTCACCCGCTCCAGGGCCGCCTCGTCGGGCACCATGCCCCGCCCCAGCGCCCGGCGGCGGGCGATCTCTTGTTCATCGGCGGCGTCCCAGAGGACGAGCTCCTCCAGCGGCGCGCCGGCCCGGACGCCGCCGGCCAGCCGGGCCAGCGCCGGCCCCTCGCCCAGCAGGGCGTAGGCCTCCTCCAGCTCCAGCCGGGCGGTGTCCGGGTGGCCGAAGTGGGCCAGCAGCATGGCGGACAAAGCCGCCAGCTCCCCCGCCCGGGGAAAGCGGCGGGTGCCGTCCGCCGCCAGCTCCAGCGCCCGCTCCGGGTCGCCGGTGTACAGGCAGGCCCGCACCAGCGCCGCGTACCAGCGGGGGGTCCGGGCGGCGCTGTCCAGCTTTTCCAGCCAGCGGCGGGCGTGCCAGAAGCACTCGTAGTCGCCGGCGGCCTCGTCCAGGGCGCCCACCCGCAGGGCCAGCGCCTCGTCGGCGTAGACCTGGTCCGCGTCGAAGCGGCCCTCGTCCAGGCCGTCCTCCACCCAGCGCTGAAGCTCCTCCAGCGCCGCGTAGGGCTTGTCGGCGGCCAGCCAGCCGTCCAGCCGGGCGGCGAACACTTGGGACAGGATCATCTCAGCGCCCCTCCCCGCCCAACAGGGTGCCCCGCACAAAGCGGGTCACCGCGGCTTGCACCCGACCCGGGCGGGTAAAATCCCACAGCAGCAGGGCCAACGCCAGCGCCCCCGGCACCCAATAGCCCCAGGCGGCGGGGCCGTCGGGCCAGAGGGCCCGCGCCGCCGCCATGACCCCCAGCGCCAGCGCCGCCGCGGCCCAGCAGATCAGCCGGGCCGGCAGCGAGTCGTGAAAGACAAGGGCCAGGTGGCCGTCCTCGCAGATCACCTCGAACCAGGGGCGGTAGAGCCCCTTTTGCAGCAGCAGGACGGTGGGGCGCCGCTTTTTGTAATAGGGCTCGCTCTCCCACTTCACCCGCCAGCCGCCGGGCAGCGTGGCATCCGGCTGGGCCAGGATGCGCCCGGCCAGCTCAAATTTTGTCAGTTTGGTGTCAAATCCCAGTCGGTCCATGGGTCATGCCTCCTTGCGTTCGTTTTCCCGCGGCGCCGGCAGGGCCGCCAGATGCCTGCGGATGAGGATCACCGCCGCCGCCGCGGTGAGGGCCACCGCCGCCGGGTAGGCGATCCACACCCCGTCCAGCCCCCACAAAAGGGGCAGGGTGAAGAGAAACAACGGCTGGGCCGCCAGCGGCTCGCCGTAGGCCAGGATGCCCCCCGTCAGCGGCTCGCCCACCGCGCAGAAGTAGCTGCAGCAAAAGCGGGCCAGCGCCATGAACGGGTAGGCCACCACCAGCGTCCACATGGCGGCGGCCACCGCGCCGGTGGCCTGGTCGCTGGCCCCGAACAGGACGGGCAGCTGCTGGCGGAAAACAAGGCAGCCGGCGCTGCCCGCGGCGGCCACCGCCAGCGCCAGCACCAGCCCCCGCCGGCGCAAAGCGGCCAGGCCATGCCAGTCTCCCGCGCCCCGGGCGTAGCTGAACAGGGGCTGCAGGCCGTCGCCCACGCCGCTCACCAGCGGGATGACGCTGCCCAGCACATAGCTGAGCACCGCGTAGACGGCCACCCCCTCGGTGCCGCCGTAGCGCAGCGCCCGCAGGTTGGTGATGAGCAGGATGGCGCTGGTGGAGATGGACAGGCCAAAGGGGGACACCGCGTAGTGCAGGATGCCCGTGATCTGGGCCCGGTCCGGTTTGAACTGCCCGGCGCGCACCGGCCAGCCCTTGCGGGCCAGCAGCAGCGGCAGCGCCGCCGCCGCGCACGCTCCCTGAGCCAGGCCGGTGGCCATGGCCGCCCCCGCCAGCCCCCACTGGAAGCGCTGGATGAACAGCCAGTCCAGGAAGATGTTGGTGAAAAGGCCCCCCACGGTGACGGCCATCGCCCCCACCGCCCGGCCCGACGCCCGCACCAGGGGCAGGAAGCCGGTGGTGAAGACCTGGCAGGCGGCCAGCATACACACCACCCGGGCGTAGTCGGCGGCCAGGGGGTAGAGCTGCTCGTTGGCGCCGATCAGCGGCAGGATGCGGGGGTAGCCGGCCCCCAGCCCCAGGCTGAGCGCCGCCGCCAGCACCGCCAGCAGCAGGATGGTGTTGCCCCGGGCCCGCAGGGCGGCCTCGTCGTCGCCCCTGCCCCGGGCGATGGCCAGCCGCACCGCGCCCCCGGTGCCCACCGCCAGGCTGGCGGACTGGATCAGCGCCACGATGGGCCAGGCCACGTTGATGGCCGCCAGGCCCGCGTCCCCCAGGTTTTGGCCGATGAACAGCCCGTCCACGATGATGAAAAAGCTGTTGAGCAGCTGGCTGCACATGCTGGGCAGCGCGTAGCGCCAGAATTGGCCGTGAAAGGCCGGATGTTTTTTGCTCATGGATCCACCTCTATCCCGCATTATAGCCTTTTTCCCGCCCCTTGGCAACGGCGGGGGCAAACGCCGGGGCGGCCATCTGGATTTTTCGCGGCGCTTCGTATATAATGAAAAAAGAACACAAGGAAAGGGGGCGGGGGCCGTGTACACCCGGCTTCAGGCGATCCGCAAGCTGGCCATCGGGGCGGTGGCGCTGGCGCTGGCCATCTGCATCACCATCTTCATCCGGGAGAACATGGACGTGAAAGACCCGGAGCAGGCCCTGCCCACCATCACCATCACCCTGAACGACACCGCCAACCTGGCGCCGGAGATGATCTTCCGGGCGGGCTACGAGTGGAACTTCCTCACCACCACCGCCAAGAACACCCCCCCTTACAGCAGCCAGGACCTGCAGGAGCACACCCCGCCGGTGAACGTGCTGGCCCGCACCTATATGGAGATCGACTTCTCGCTGGAGCCGAAAAACCTGGTGATCAGCCGCTCGGAGGAGGGCAGCTACGACTCGTTCCTGGACCTGGTGGACGTGGGCGACGGGCCCATCATCGCCCCCGCCACCCCCGGCACCTACATGTACCGCATCCAGGCGGACTTCGGCTGGCGGGGCTCCATCGTCTACTTCTTCCGGGTGCGGGTGCAGGACTCCGGAAGCTGACGCCGCGCACAGCGCCGGGCGGGGCGGCGCCCCGCCCGCTTTTCGTTTCATCGGAAAAGGAGGCTCCCACATGGCAAAGGAGATCACCCGCCAGCTGGTATTCGACCTGCTGCCCCGCCGCAAGGCGGACAGCCACAAGGGCAGCTACGGAAAGCTGCTCTGCCTGGCGGGCAGCGCCCGCTTCCGTGGGGCGGGGGCCCTGGCGGTGGAGGGGGCGCTGCGGGTGGGCGCCGGGCTGGTGACGCTGGCCGGCGTGGAGCCGGTGATCGGCCTGGTGGCCGCCCGCTGCCCCGAGTGCGTCTTCCTGCCCTGCCGCCAGAACGCCGAGGGCGGCGTGAGCGCCCAAAGCGGCAAGGCCGTTCTGGAAAGGGCGCGGGGGATGGACGCGCTGCTCTTCGGGCCGGGCCTTGGCGACACCGGGGACACCGCCGCCTTGCTGGAGCAGCTGGGCCCCAGCGCCGGCTGCGCCCTGGTGCTGGACGCGGACGGCCTGAACGCCGCCGCGAAGATGGACGCGCCGCCCCGCTCGCCGGGGCTGCCGCTGGTGCTGACCCCCCATCCGGGGGAGATGGCCCGGCTGTGCGGGCTGACGGTGGCGGAGGTGAACGCCGGGCGGGAGGGCATCGCCGCCGGATATGCCCGCGCCCAGGACTGCGTGGTGGTGCTCAAGGGCCACCGCACCATCGTGGCGGGGCCGGGGGGCGAGGTGTATGTGAACCCCACCGGCAACCCCGGCCTTTCCCGCGGCGGCAGCGGGGACATCCTGGCGGGCATGATCGCCGGCCTTGTCGTCCAGGGCCTTTCGCCGCTGGAGGCGGCGGTGTGCGGCGTGTGGCTGCACGGGGCGGCGGCGGATGGGTGCGCAAAACGCCTGGGCCAGTACGGGATGCTGCCCCACGACATCTTTGCCGACCTGGGGGCGCTCTTCGCCGCCGGCGAGCGGTGAGCCGCAAAAAGCCCGGCGGGCGGCAGGCCTTTGGCCTGCCGCCCGCCTTTTTTCTCTTTACCCCCACAGGGCGTTCAGCGCCGCCATGACGCCGAAGCCCAGCGCCGCGCACGCCGCCCCCCGCCGGCCCTCGCCGGCGGCGGCGGGGGCCAGCTGCCGGGCCACGGTGAGGGCCATGGTGCCCGCCGCCGCCCCCATCAGCCAGGGCAGCGCCGGAGCCAGGCGGGCGGCCAGCGCCCCCGCCAGCGCCGCCCCCGCCAGCTCCACCAGGCCGCTGGCCGCGCCCGCCGCAAAGGCCGTGCGCCGGGGCAGGCCCGCCGCCCGCAGCGGCAGGCTCAGGGCCGCCCCCTCCGGCAGGTTTTGCAGCCCCAGCCCCAGGCTGAACGTGAGGGCCCCCGCCAAAGACGCGCCCTGCCCGCCGGCGGCCAGCGCCCCAGTGAGGCCCACCGCCATGCCCTGGGGCAGGTTGTAAAAGGCGCTGGCCAGCACCAGCCGCCCCGCGCTGCCGGCGCGGGTAAACCGCCCGGCCAGCTCCCCCAGCGCCGCCAGCGCCGCCGCCCCCAGGGCGAGCCCCGCCGCGGCCGCCGGCCAGCCGGCGCTCTCCGCTGCCGGCAGCAGCAGGCCGAACAGCCCCGCCCCCAGCATGATGCCCGCCGATAACCCCATCGTCCCCCGGCCCGGGCCGGGGGCGTGCCGCCTTGTCAGAAACACCGTGCCCGCCCCCAGCGCCGTACACAGGCAGGGGAGCAGGTCCATCCAGACCGCCGCCGTGATCTGCTGCAATTCTCTCGACCCCCTTTTCCCCCACTGTATACGCGGGGGGCGAAAAGGGTGCCTGTTTTTGCGCCGGCGGGGGCCTGGATGGCCGCCGGGGCGCGAAAAGCGCCGCCCCGGCCGGGGCGGCGCCGTTTGTTTTTTTGGGGGGAGCGTTCAGCCCTCTCCCCTTGTCTTTGCCCAGTAGTCCGCCATGCTCTGGCCCTTTTCGCCGGTGACCTCCCGGGCCAGATACTCCGCCAGCACGCCCCGCTTCCAGCCAAGGGCCTGCTCCTCCGTGGCGAATTCCACCTCCGCGTAGAAGAACTCGTCTTTCGTGCCCGGGTCCACCTGGTTCACCTCCAGGATGAGGCCGTCCGCCAGGGGGTAGCGGCGCTGCTCCTTTTCTATAAGGGGTTTTCCGATGAGCGCCTCCAGCTGGCAAAAGAGGTCTTTCTCAATGGGGGTCTCTATCTCGGTGCGGGAAAGGCCCCCCGGCCCCGCCTTGCCCTTGAAGCAGAGGATGTATTCCACGCCCGCCTCCTGCGCCTCCTGCCGGATCCGCACGGTGGGCCGCAGGGCGATGTAGCCCTGGCGCATCCGGATGGTCTGCACCGCCTCCAGGCCCCTGGGCCAGCCCTTTACCAGCCATTTGCGTTCTATTTCCATGGTTTTGTGTCTCCTTTTCCGGCGCTTCGCCCTTGCCGAGGGCGGCGCGACCCGCTATACTGAAATGGTACCATTATTATAACCGGTTTTCAACCGATATGAGGAGCCCTGTTATGAAAGCTGATCGACCCTATCCCGCCTACACCGTCACCCCCAAGGCCGAGGCGTCCATCCTGAAAGGCCACCCCTGGGTGTATGCCGACGAGATCACCGCCGCCCCCGACACGCCGCCGGAAAACGGCGCGGTGGTGGATGTGGTCAGCCGCAAGGGGCGGTATCTGGGCAGCGGCCTTTTGAGCGAGGCCAGCCGGATCCGGGTGCGGCTTTTGAGCCGCAACGCCAACGACCGGTTCTACGAGGAGTTCTGGCGCCGGCGCATCCAGTACGCCTGGGCCTACCGCAAGGCCGTTTACCCGCCCGAGGACCTGGCCTGCTGCCGGGTGGTGTTCGGCGAGGCGGACGGCCTGCCGGGCCTCACGGTGGACCGGTTCGGGCCGCTGCTGGCGGTGCAGATCCTCTCCTTTGGCATGGACCAGCGCAGGGAGCTGCTGGCCCGGCTGCTGGCGGAGACGCTGCAAGCCGACGGCGAAGTCATCGAGGGCGTTTTTCTGCGCAACGACGCCGCCCTGCGCCAGAAAGAGGGCCTGGCCGAGGGCAAGGGCTGGCTGGAGGTGCCGGGCCTGACCCACCCGGAAAAGGCCGAGGTCATCATCACCGAGAACGGCGTGCGCTACCATGTGGACGTGGAGAACGGCCAGAAGACCGGCTTTTTCCTGGACCAGAAGCTCAACCGCCGCCGGGTGGCCCAGCTGGCAAGAGGCCGCCGGGTGCTGGACTGCTTCACCCACACCGGCAGCTTCGCGCTGAACGCCGCCTTTGGCGGGGCCGCCCATGTGACGGCGGTGGACGTGAGCGAGGCGGCGGTGGAGATGGCCCGGCGCAACGCGGCGCTGAACGGCCTGGAGGGCCGGATGGACTTTGTCTGCGCCGACGTGTTCGACCTGCTGCCCGCCCTGGAGGGCAAAAGCGACTACGACTTCATCATCCTGGACCCGCCGGCCTTTACCAAGGCCCGAAAAACGGCGGCCAGCGCCATGCGGGGCTATAAAGAAATAAACTACCGGGCCATGAAGCTGCTGCCCCGGGGCGGCATCCTGGCCACCGCCAGCTGCAGCCACTTTGCCACCCCCGCCATGTTCGAGGCCATGCTGGCCAGCGCCGCCCGGGACGCCGGCCGGCAGCTGCGGCAGATCGAGGCCCGCCAGCAGGCGCCGGACCACCCGATCCTGTGGAACGTGGAGGAGACGAATTATCTGAAATTCTACCTGTTCCAGGTGGTGTAAGGGGCAAAATTTGTTGACACGGGCCCCCGCGCCGCCGTATAATTCTTCACATAAGTTTTGCCGCGCCGCGGCAGGGAGGAACCGACCATGCCCAACCCCAAGGAAGTGTATGGCTCGCTGGTGTTCAACGAGCATGTGATGAAAGAGCGGCTGCCCGCCGCCACCTACAAGAGCCTGAAAGCCACCCTGCAAAAGGGCCAGCCTTTGGACATCGAGCTGGCCAACGTGGTGGCCAGCTTCATGCGGGACTGGGCCATCGAAAAGGGGGCCACCCACTTCACCCACTGGTTCCAGTCGCTCACCGGCATCACCAGCGAAAAGCACGACAGCTTCATCAGCCCCATGAAAGACGGCACCGCCATCATGGAGTTTTCCGGCAAGGAGCTGGTGCGGGGCGAGTCGGACGCCTCCAGCTTCCCCTCCGGAGGCCTGCGGGCCACCGCCGAGGCCAGGGGCTACACCACCTGGGACCCCACCAGCTACGCCTTTGTCAAGGACGGCACCCTGTGCATCCCCACCGCCTTTTGCAGCTGGACCGGGGAGGCGCTGGACGAGAAAACGCCGCTGCTCCGCAGCATGAAAGCGGTGAGCGACCAGGCCTGCCGCATCCTGAAGCTGTTCGGCAAGGACATCGCCCATGTGGACGTGACGGTGGGCCTGGAGCAGGAGTACTTCCTCATCAAAAAGGAGCATTACGACCAGCGGGAGGACCTGATCCTCACCGGCCGCACCCTGTTCGGCGCGGCCCCCGCCAAGGGCCAGGAGCTGGAGGAGCACTACTTCGGCGCGCTGCGCCCGGAGGTGTCCGCTTTCATGCACGAGCTGGACGAGGAGCTGTGGAAGCTGGGGGTGGCTGCCAAGACCAAGCACAACGAGGTGGCCCCGGCCCAGCACGAACTGGCCCCCCTCTTCGACCGGTGCAACGTGGCGGTGGACCACAACCTGCTCACCATGGAGCTGATGCGCCGCATCGCCCCGCGGCACGGCCTGGAGTGCCTTTTGCACGAGAAGCCTTTCGAGGGGGTCAACGGCTCGGGCAAGCACAACAACTGGTCGCTGAGCACCCCGGGCATGAACCTGCTGGATCCGGGCGACACCCCCATGGACAACCTCCAGTTCCTCATCTTCTTCGCCGCCGTGATCCGGGCGGTGGACGAGTATCAGGACCTTTTGCGGATGTGCATCGCCTCGGCGGGCAACGAGCACCGGCTGGGGGGCAACGAGGCGCCCCCGGCCATCGTGTCGGTGTTCGTGGGCGACGATCTGGCCGCCATCCTGGACGCCATCGCCTCCGACAGCCAGTACGTGGCGCCCAAGGCCGCCAAGATCGACCTGGGGGTGGACGTGCTGCCCAAGTTCGCCAAGGACACCACCGACCGCAACCGCACCAGCCCGTTCGCGTTCACCGGCAACAAGTTTGAGTTCCGTATGCCCGGCTCCTCCGCCAACATGTCCGACGCCAACACCGTGCTGAACACGGCGGTGGCCAAGGAGCTGAAAGGCTACGCCGACGAGCTGGAGCAGGCGGAGGACTTTGACACCGCCGTGATCGCGCTGGTGAAGCGCACCATCCGGGACCACAAGCGAGTGATCTTCAACGGCAACGGCTACTCGAAAGAGTGGGAGGAGGAGGCGGCCCGCCGGGGTCTGGATTCCACCCCCGCCGCCTCGGACGCCATCGCCGCCATGATCCGGCCCAAGAACCTGGAGCTGTTCCGGATGATGGGGGTGCTCAGCGAGACCGAGGCCCGCAGCCGCTACGAGGTGAAGCTGGAAAACTACGCAAAGCTCCGGCACATCGAGGCCGGCACCATGATGGAGATCACCCGCCGCCAGCTGGTGCCCGCCGCCTGCGCCTACATGACCGACCTGGCAAACGGCATCGCCGCCAAGTCGGCCGCCTGCCCGGGCATCAGCTGCAAGGCGGAGGAAAAGGCCCTGCGCCAGCTGACCAACTACACCGACGCCATGAGCGACGCGGCCGACCGGCTGGAGGCCCAGGTGGAGGCCGCCGAGGCCTGCACCGACGCCCTGGCGGAGGCCAAGGCCTACCACGACCAGGTGCTGCCCGCCATGCAGGCCCTGCGCGCCGCCGCCGACGCGGCGGAGGGCATCTGCGGCCAGGACTACTGGCCCCTGCCCAGCTACAGCACCATGCTGTTCTACGTGTAAATCCAAACGAAAAAGTGAGCGGCCCGCCCGGTTTTTGCCGGGCGGGCCGCTTTTTTCCTGTTACCAGACCCAGCGGGCGAACCACCGGTTGACGCTGCACAAGACGTATTCCTTTGCGCCGTCTTTTTCAAACACCCGCAGGGCCCCCATCCGCTCCTGCTCGTTTTCGGCAAAGCCCCGGGCGGCCATATAGTCGGTGAGGTCGGTCTCCGGCGCGGCCAGCACCACCTTGGGCTCGCGCGCGATCTCCGCCCAGGGCTCGTTCAGAAGGGTGACCCGGGCAAGGCCCGCCGCCGCCGACACAAAATTCGCCGTGCCGAAGACGGCGGAGGAGAAAAGGCACGCCGCCAGCAGCGCGGCGGCCAACGCCAGCGCGGCGAAAGCCGCCAGGATCCGGCGGCGCTTTTTCTTCCACCGGGCGGCAAAATCACGGAAGGCCCGCGCCTCCTGCGCCGCCGCCTGAGGGGCGGCGGGGGCGCGCAGCTGCTCCATGCGGGCACGGCAGGCGGGGCAGCGGTCCAGATGCTCTTCCACAAAGGCGGCGGTGTCCTCGCTCACCAGCCCGTCCATCCAGAGGGCCAGCAGGTCCCCCACGATGCTGCACTCGTTTTTCATCCCTCTTCCTCCTCCCAGCGGCGGCGTATCATCTCCCGGGCCCGGTGATAGGTGACACAGGCCCAGTTGGCGGTTTTTTCATAAAGACTGGCGATGTCCTTGTAAGGCAGTTCCCCGAAAGCCCGCAGGCGGAAGACCTCCCGGTAGGGCTCGGGCAGGCCGTCCGCGATGGCCCGCAGGCAGGCCGCCCGGGACCAGGCGGCGGCCGCCTCCTCCGGGGGCGGGGCGGGGTCGGCCAGCTGCCCCAGCAGAGCCTCGTCCGCGGGGCGTGCCCGGCGGCTCTTCTTTTGATGGGTGTAGTAGGCGTTTTTGGCGATCTGGCACAGCCAGACCCGCACCTCGCACTCGCCCCGGAACCCCTCCGCCGCCCGCAGCGCCCGGAAAAAGGTCTCGGCGGCCAGTTCCTCCGCCAGCTGTTCGTCCCCCGAAAGGCGCAGAAGATAGCGGTAGACCGGGCCGAAATACGCTTTGTAGACGTCCTCAAACTCCACCGCCGCCACCGCCTTTCCCCTTTTGTGACCATAAGACTTGTTTCAGGCCGGGATATTACAAAAAAGCACGGAAAATTTCCGTGCCTTTTTGTTTATCGTCCAGCGTTTTTCACCCGCTCGGCGGCCTCCGCCGCCTCCTTTTCCGCCCGGCGCTTGGCGCGGGCGATGGCGGCTTTCTTGTCCTTCTCCCAGCGGGCGGCCTGGGCCTCGTCCGCCGGCTCGGTGGCCCGGGCGAAGGTGTGGTGCAGCCCGTCGGAGCGCATGCGCCGCAGCCAGATGAGCACCGGGCCGTGGGCGGCGCAGCGGCCCATGGAATAAAGGCTGTTGTTGCCCTTGCGCAGCCACCAGTCCCCCTCGTTGGGGGCCAGGGGCGCGCCGCACTCCGGGCACACCGCCCGGCGCATGGTCTCATCGGTGAGCCACACTTCGCCGTCGGCGTAGCCCCGCCAGAGGGTGAAATCGGTGCGGCGGCTGCCTTCCGGGCAGGTGAGGGCCCGCAGCTGCTCCTCCTCGCTGGGGTACTCCGCCAGGGCCTTGTCCAGGTCGATGAAGGAGCACACCTTCGCGGTGTAGACCGCGTCGGCCAGCGCGTCGTGGAAGGCCTCGTTCTTCTCGATGCCCAGGCGCTCCACCACGCTCTCCAGCGTCATGCTCTCCCCCTCGGCCCGGGGCCGCTGGCTGAGGAAGGCCCGCTGCAAATCGTACCAGGTGTGAGGCCAAGTCTCGTCCAGGCCCGTCAGCACCAGATTCTGCTTGAGCACCGGCACGTCGTCCTGGCCCCACTCGCCCAGAGCCGCGTCGGGGCCGCACCAGTCCATGAAGCGGCGCAGGCCCTCGGCCACGGGCACGCCCGCCGCCAAGTCCTTCTGGGTCAGGCCGGTGACCTTGGCCACATGGTGGTGGAGCTTGGGGAAGATCTGGGGCCGCATGGTCACGGTGAAGGTGTCGGTGATCTTGCCGCCTTCCACCTTCGCCGCGCCGATCTGGATGATCTCGCCCCGCAAAGTCTGCTCCGCGCCCTGGTAGCGGAAGGTCTTGGGCGCGTAGCCCATGTTCCACTCCATGTCAAATACGATCAGCTGGGCCATTTGTCTCTCGTTCCTCTCACGGCACGGGGCGGACGAAAACGCCCGCCCCGCTCCAAAGTTATTTTTTACAGATAGGCCGGCACGGCCTTCTCGCCCGCGGTCACCGGCTCTTCCAGAGCGGGCGCGGCGGGGGCGGCGGCTTCGTCCAGCCGCTCCTTGGCCACGCTGAGCATCAGTTTGATGCGGTTCTCCTGGTTCACCGGCGTGGCGCTGGGGTCATAGTCGATGGGGGTGATGTTGGCCTGGGGATAGATGGCCCGGATGCGGCTGATCATACCCTTGCCGCAGATGTGGTTGGGCAGGCAGCCGAAGGGCTGGGCGCAGACGATGTTCTCGTAGCCGCTGGTGACCAGCTCCACCATCTCGGCGGTGAGCAGCCAGCCCTCGCCCATCTTGTTGCCCCGGCTGATGATGCCGTCGGCCATGGTGCGCAGTTCCAAAAAGGGCGCGGGGGCGTGGAAGCCCGCCGCCTTCATGGCCGCGCCCGAAGCCCGCTCGATGCCGTCCATATACTTCAGCAGCGCTTCCGAGCCCCAGACGGCCGCCTTGGAGCCGCCGTAAAAGCGCACGGTGTCGCCCATGTTGCTGATGCAGTACTGCACGAAGCCCAAAAGGCCCGGCAGGTTCACCTCGCACCCTTCGCCGGCCAAAAATTCCTCCAGCCGGTTGTTGCCGAGAGGCGAATACTTGACGTAGATCTCGCCCACGACGCCCACCTTCACCTTGGGCACACGCTTTACGGGGATGGCAGCGTAGTCGGCGGCGATGACGGGGAACATCTTCTTCATCGCGCCCGCCGAGATATTGCGACCGGCCAAAAAGTCCTCCCGCAGGCGGCCCAGCCACTTGTCGGTGAGGGCCTCGGCCGCGCCCTTTTCCGTTTCGTAGGGGGAGGTCTGGTTGCGCAGGGCCATCAGCAGGTCGCCGTAGACGATGGCCGCCAGCGCCATGCGCAGAAGGGGCAGGGTCATTTTGAAGCCCGAGTCCTTTTCAAGGCCCGAGAAGTTCAGGCTGGCCACCGGGATGTGGCCGTAGCCCGCGCGGGCCAGCGCCTTGCGCAGCAGGTGGATGTAGTTGGAGGCCCGGCAGCCGCCGCCCGTCTGGGTGATGAGCAGGGCGGTGTGGTCCAGGTCGTACTTGCCGCTGTTCAAGGCGTCCAGAAACTGGCCGATGACCAGCAGCGCCGGATAGCAGGTGTCGTTGTGGACGTATTTCAGGCCCAGCTGGGCCACCTGGCTGCCGCAGTTGCCCAAGATCTCGGTGCGGTAGCCCTCCTTTTCCAGCGCCGCCTGCAGCAGGGTGAACTGCACCGGGGCCATGTTGGGGATGAGGATGGTGTGGGTCTTTTTCATTTGGGGTGTAAAGCGCGGATAGTTCATGGCGTTTTCCATCGTCTCATTCCCCCTTTCTGTCCTTCTCGTCCAGCGCGGCGAAGAGGCTGCGCAGACGGATGTTCACCGCGCCGAGGTTGGTGATCTCGTCGATCTTCAGCTGGGTGTACAGCTTGCCCCCCGCCTGCAGGATGCTGCGGGTCTCGTCGGTGGTGATGGCGTCCACACCGCAGCCGAAGCTCACCAGCTGCACCAGGTCCATGTCCGGCTGGGTGGTGCAGTATTTGGCCGCGGCGTAAAGCCGGGAGTGATAGGTCCACTGGTTGAGCACGGTGGTGGGGAATTTCTCCATGTGCCAGGCCACGCTGTCCTCGGTGACCACCGCCGCGCCGTGCTGGCAGATGAGGCCGTCGATGCCGTGGTTGACCTCCGGGTCCACATGGTAGGGCCGGCCCGCCAGCACGATGATGCGCTTGCCCGCCGCACGGGCGTCGGCGATGATCTGGGCGCCCTTGTCCCGCAGGCGCTGCATGTGGTCGTGATACTCGGCGTATCCCAGGTCGGCGGCCTTGGCCACCTCTTCCTTGCTAATATCCTTAAAGTATTTTTCAAGGATAAAATACATTTTGTTTTTAAAGTCCGCCGGGCGGTGCAGGCCCACGAAGTCGTTGATGAAGGGGATGTTTGCCAGCTCGGGGCAGTTGACCTCCAGCACTTCGGGGTAGTAGGCCACCACCGGGCAGTTATAGTGGTTGTCGCCCAGGTGCTCGTCGATGTTGTAGCTCATGCAGGGGTAGAAGATGGCGTCCACGCCCATCTCGCTCAGGGCCTTGATGTGGCCGTGGGCGAGTTTTGCGGGGAAGCACACCGTGTCGCTGGGGATGCTGGCCTGGCCGGCGGTGTAGAGCGCCCGGTCAGAGGCCGGGCTGGTGACGACGGCAAAGCCCAGGGAGGTGAAGAAGGCGTGCCAGAAGGGCAGCAGCTCGT
>DXAC01000095.1 GCA_019117205.1 Candidatus Allofournierella merdigallinarum
GGGCGGGGGCGATGTACTCCGGCGGGCTCTCGGCGTCCTCCACCTGGGTCTGTGCCACCGCCACCGCCTCCTGGCGGAACATCCGGTCCGCCGCGCCCAGGGCGGCGGCGGGGCTTGCCAGCAGGCTGCCCGCCACCGCCAGGCTGCCCGCCAGGTCCGGCACGCCCGCGTACCGCCCGGCCCCCAGCGCCGCCGCGCCCACCGCCAGCGCCAGGGCCAGCCGCCCCAGCCGCACCGCACCGCGAAAACGGCCCACCGGCCCCGCCTCCTTTCCCGTTTTGCTCATGGTGAAAGGATATGCGCGGTTTTTCGGGAAAATGCCCTCAGTTTGCCAGGTAGCACAGCTCGGCGATGGACAGCCGCTGCTGCAGCGCCTTGTTCAGCGCCAGCGCCAGCAGCGACGCCCCCTTTTTTATCACCGTGTCCAGCTCCCGGGGCACGATCACACAGCCCGGCCGGCCCAGGGCCTCGTCCGCCTCCATCATAGTGGGGATGCCCACCGCCACCACCGGCACCCCCAGCATGGCCCGGGTCAGGCACTTGCCGCTGTCCGGCCGGGCGGGGCACAGGCCCGCGTCGCTGATCTGCACGGTGCGGCCCATCCGGGCCGGGTCGGCGGTGCACAGGCTGTCCACACAGACCAGCGCCGCCGGCTTGATCGCCCGCACCAGCCCCGCCAGCAGCTGGGCCAGGGGGATGCCGGTGGCCCCCGAGGCCCCCGGCTCCACGCAGCAGACCTCCCGCAGGCCCAGGGCGTCCACCCGGCTGTCCGGCGCGACGCCCCGGGTCACCAGCACCCCCTGGGCCGTGCGGGGACCCAGGGCGTCGGCGGTGACCCGCCGGTTGCCCACCCCCACCACCAGCACGCCGCCCGCCTCGGGCAGCATCGCCCGCAGCTCGGCGGCCACCGCGCTCACATACCGCTCGTCCCGGTCGTTCACCACCGCCAGGCTGGGGATCTCCAGGGTGGAATAGCGCCCCGCCGGGCGCTCCAGCCCCTGGCGGGTGATGAGCACCCGCGTCAGGGCGATGGGCCCGGACCGGGCGGTGTACAGCTTGACCCCCGCGGGCACCCTGCCCCGCTCCGGGCCGTAGATCTCGTCGGCGATATCGGTGTAAAGGGCCATTTTTTCACCTCATTTTTCCAAAAACTCCTCCATATCTGGTGGCGCCGCCGGGCCTTTGGCCCCCGCCGCCACAAGATAGGCTCCACCGCCAGTTTGGCCCGCCGGCGCCGGGCTCATACCGGACGCAAAAAACTAAAAAAAATGCTTGCAAGCGCTGCGCAAATGTGGTATTATAAGTTGCACTGTTATGGGTAGCAAGGAGGTGGTACGAATGCCTAACATCAAATCGCAGAAGGATCGCGTGGTCCAGTCCAAAAAGGAGACCCTGCACAACAAGGCGATCAAGTCCAACCTGAAAACAGTCGTCAAGAAGGCAAACGCTGCCATCGCCGCGAACGCCGCTGACAAGGACGCCGTGGTCAAGGTGGCTGTTTCCACCATCGCCAAGGCGCAGAGCAAGGGCGTGGTTCACAAGAACACCGCCGCCCGCAAGATCAGCCGCATGGCCAAGCGTGCGAACAAAGCGAACGCCTGAGATCGACAAAAAAACAAAGACCTGCCCCCCGGGGCAGGTCTTTTGTTGTGTCCGGTTTTTTTGCGGTCAGTTCTGGTCTTTCGAGCGGGAGAAAAAGGCCGCCAGCACCCCGCAGACCAGGCTGGCGGTGACCCCCGCCGCCGCCGCGGCAAAGCCGCCGCACAGCGCGCCCAGCAGGCCCATCTTGTCCACCGCATCCACCACGCCGGCGGCCAGCAGGTGGCCGAAGCCCACCAGCGGCACGGTGGCCCCCGCGCCGGCGAATTCCACCAGCGGCCCCCACAGGCCCAGGGCGCTGAGCACCACCCCCGCCACCACGTAGCTCACCAGCACCCGGGCGGGGGTGAACGCGGTGAGGTCGATGAGCAGCTGGCCGATCACGCACAGGGCCCCGCCCACCAAAAACGCCCACAGATAGCTCACAAGACTTCCTCCTCTGCCGTAAGTTCCACCAGGTGGGCCACGCCGGGGATGCCCGCCCCCTGCAAGCAGGTGATCTGGCTCATCAGCGCCCCGGTGGAGAGAAAGAGCACCCGGCGCATCCGGCCCGCTTTCAGCGCCGGCAGCACCCGGGCGCAGAGCACCGCCGCCGAGCAGCCCGCCCCGCTGCCCCCCGCCTGCACCTGCTGGGCGCGCAGGTCGAACAGCTCCAGGCCGCAGTCGCGGTGGTTGGGCAACGCCAGGCCCTCCTCCTTCAGGATGTCGGCCAGCAGCCGGCTGCCCACCAGGCCCAGGTCGCCGGTATACACCGCGTCGAAATCGGCGGGGGCGCGGCCGGCGTCGGCGCAGTAGCGCAGGATGGTCTCGGCGGCGGCGGGGGCCATGGCGGCCCCCATGTTGGCCGCGTCCTTTACCCCGTAATCCCGCACCCGGCCAAAGGTGACCGCCCGCACCCGGGGCCCCGGCCCCGCCGGGGCCACCAGGCAGCAGCCGGCGGCGGTGGCGGTCCACTGGGCGACGGGAGCCCGCTTGGCCCCGTAGCCCAGCGGGGTGCGGAACTGGCGCTCGGCGGCGCAGAAGTGGCTGCCGGTGAGCGCCGCCGCCACCCGCACGAAGCCTCCCGCCGCCAGGCAGGCGGCCAGGCCCAGGGCCTCGGCCATGGTGGAGCAGGCCCCGTAGAGGCCGGCAAAGGGCACGTCCACCCGGCTCATGTGATAGGCGGTGGCGGTGCACTGGTTCTCCAGGTCGCCCCCCAGCACCAGGTCCAGCTGCGCCGGCGTCAGCCGGGCCTTTTGCAGCGTCAGCTCCAGGCAGTGCTGCTGCAGCCTGCTCTCCGCCGCCTCCCAGGTCTCCTCCCCCAGGCTGTTCTCGGGGAAGAGCAGGTCGAACCCGGCGGCCAGGGGGCCCTCGCTCTCCCGCTTGCCCCCCACCGCCCCCTGACAGAAGACCGCCGGCGGGGCGTCGAAGAAGATGGTGTCTCCCTTTCGCACTTTGCCCGCCTCCTTACAGCCAGGGGCGCAAAAACCAGTACAGCGCCCCCCACGCGGTGCTTGCCAGCAGGCCGTAGACGATCACCGGCCCGGCGATGAGGAACATCTTGGCCCCCACCCCGGGCACATAGCCCTCGCACTTGGCCTCGATGGCCGGGCTCACCACCGCGTTGGCGAAGCCGGTGATGGGCACCAGGGTGCCCGCCCCGGCCTTTGCCGCCAGCTTCTGGTACCAGCCCGACGCGGTGGCCACGGCGGACAGGGCGATCAGGGTAACGCTGGTCATGGTGGAGGCGTCGGACAGCACAAAGCCCGCCGCCAGGTAGGCCTTGCGAAGCGCCTCCCCCAACAGGCAGATGCCGCCGCCCACGCAAAAGGCCCAGGCGCAGTCCGCCGCCAGTTTGGAGGGCGGCGAGGCCCGCCGGACCATTTCGTCGTATCGTTTTATGGTCAGTTTCAAGATGTGTCCCCTCCCGTTGGTGCGTATGTTCCCAGTTTCTCCCGCGGGGGGCAAAATATGTATCCGCGTCTTGCGGGCCGCCGGCTCCCTTTGGTATAATAAAGGCACCACACCGAAAGGAGGGGTCCCCGTGGACTTTTACGCCGACACCAGCGCCCGGCTGGACAAGCTCTCCGGCACCGAGCGCAACGTGTTCAATTTCATCATCAAGAACATGCACCGGGTCAAGGACATGAGCATCCGGGAGCTGGCGGCGGAGTGCTACGTCTCCACCACCACCCTGTTCCGGCTGGTGAAGAAGCTGGGCTTCGAGGGGTACAGCGAGTTTGTGGCCGCCATCCGCCAGACCGAGGCGGACAGCCGGCGCATCGACATCCCGGACGTGGTCTTCGGGGCGGACTACCAGAGCAGCTACCTGAAGAACATCACCGAGGCGGTGCAGGTGATCACCCCCGAGAAAAAGGAGACCTTCGACCGGATCATGAGCCGCTATCCCAAGATCTGCATCCTGGCCCAGGGCCTCTCCCAGGACGTGGGCTGGTACTTCTACCGGCTGCTCACCACCTGCGGCTATGAGGTGGAGTTCCCGGAGCAGGAGTACCAGTTCAAGGCCATGCTCCGGCGCATCAAGCGGGACGACGTGCTGCTGGTGCTCAGCTACACCGGCTCCAATCAGGCCGTTATCCGCCAGATCGAGGAGATCTTCGCCATTGCCACCCCCACCATCATCTCCATCACCCGGGCGGACAACAACGTGATCCAGAACATGAGCGACCTGAACCTTTACATGTTCGCCGACGAGGTGGAGTATCTGGGCAGCGACGTGACCAGCCGCTGCGGCATGATCGCCATTCTGGAAAGCCTGATGTACGGCCGCATCACCGCCGCCCAGAAAAAGGGCGGATGAACGGCGCGACAAACAGCCGGGGCGGCGCGTCCTTTCGGACGCGCCGCCCCGGTTCGTTTTGTGTGTTGTTCCCCGTCAGGCAAAGGTGACCACGGTGCCGGTGTCGCCGTTCAGCGCCTCCACCGCCTTGTTCAGGGAGGTGATGATGGCCCGCTTGTCCGGGTTTGCCCGCACGAACTTCATGCATGCCTGCACCTTGGGCAGCATACTGCCAGGGGCGAAGTGGCCCTCGTCCACATAGCGGGCGGCCTCGGACAGGGACATGTGGGACAGGTCCTGCTGGTCCGGCTTGCCCCAGTTGATGGCCACCTTTTCCACCTCGGTGAGGATCATCAGCACGTCGGCGTTCATCTGCTCGGCCAGCAGCTCGGCGGCAAAGTCCTTGTCGATCACGGCGGCCACCCCCTCCAGGGTGCCGTCCGGGTTCTCGATCACCGGCACGCCGCCGCCGCCGCAGGTGATGACGATGCACTCGTCCCACAGCCGGCGCACCTGCTCGATCTCCACGATCCGCCGGGGCATGGGGGAGGCCACCACCCGCCGCCAGCCGCGGCCGGCGTCCTCTTTCATCTGGTAGCCCTTTTCCGCCGCAAGCTTTTCCGCCTCCTCTTTGGTGTAGAAAGCGCCGATGGGCTTGGTGGGGGTCAGAAAGGCGGGGTCGTTCTTCTCCACCACCACCTGGGTGACCAGGCTCACCACCGGGATATTCCGGTTGCGGCGGGCCAGGGCGTAGCGCAGCGCCTGCTGGATGTGATAGCCGATGTACCCCTGGCTCATGGCCCCGCACACGTCAAAGGGCATGGGGGGAACGACCTCCTTGGCGGTCTCGCTGGAGAGCAGGATCTGCCCCACCTGCGGGCCGTTGCCGTGGACCACGGCCAGCTCGTAGCCGCTCGCGGACAGGTCCGCGATATATTTGCAGGTCTGCTTGACCACCTCCAGCTGGCTCTCGGCGGTGGGGGCGCTGTGCTTGGTCTGCAGGGCGTTGCCGCCCAGCGCGATAACGATCCTGCTCATGTCGTATCCTCCTTGTCGGCGGTTCAGATCATACCGCGGCCGGCCATGAACGTGTCCAGCTCCTCCTTGGCGGCGGCGATGGCCAGCTCGGTGGCGGCCTTTTCCCGCTGGTACTGGGTGAAGTACACCAGCAGGCCCCGCATGGCGGTGAGCCGGTTGCCGGCCTCGTCCCAGCACAGGGAGGCGTCGGAGTCGGCCACCTCGTCGGTGACGTCCTCGCCCCGGGTGGCGGGCAGGCAGTGCATGAACTTGCAGCCGATGTTGCCCAGCTGCATCATCTCCCGGTTCACCTGGTAGGCGCCGAACACCTGCACCCGCTCGTCCTTGGGCATCTCGTTCTCGTACAGGCCGTACCACACGTCGGTGTAGATGAAGTCCGCGCCTTTCACCAGCTCCCGGTCGTCCCCCTCGGCAAAGGTGGCGCCGCTCTCGGCGCAGTTCTTCTCGATGGCGGGCAGGCAGGCGGCGCTGGGGCTGTCGGGCAGCAGGTGGCCCTTGGGGCCGTAGTGGGCGAACTTCATGCCCAGCTTGGTGCAGATCATGGCCAGGGAGGCGCACACCTGGGTAGCGTCGCCCACAAAGACCACCTTGCAGTCCTCCAGCTTCTTGCCCCGGGGCAGGTTCTCCACGATGGTGCACAGGTCGCCGATCTCCTGGGTGGGGTGGTTGTAGTCGCTCATGCCGTTGAGCACCGGGATGGTGCAGGCGTTGGCCAGGTCCACCACCGTCTGGTGGTCGATGACCCGGGCCATGACGATGTCCACCAGCTGGCTGAGCACCTTGCCGGTGTCGCCGATGGTCTCATGGCCGCCCAGCTGGATCATGCCGGGCCCCAGGTACTGGGCGTGGCCGCCCATCTGGCTCATGGCCGTCTCAAAGGAGACGCGGGTGCGGGTGGAGGACTGCTGGAAGATCATGGCCAGGGTCTTGTCTTTCATCAGCGGGGGGTAGTAGCCCGCCTTGATGCACTTTTTGATCTTCAGCGAGAGCTCGATGATGTCCAGCAGCTCCTGTTTGGTGAAGTCGCCGGTGTCGATGAAATGGCGCAGTTCCATGGGTATTCATTCCTCCGTTTTCATTTTTGTCCCGGCCGCCGCGGCGGGCCGTTTCCCGAATTTCAGCAGAATGGCGCCCAGCACCGCCAGCCCCGCCGGCAGCAGCACGGCGGGCGACACGCCCAGGCCGGCGGGCAGAGTGCCCGCCAGGGTGGCCACGGCGGCCACCGTCAGGGCGTAGGGCATCTGGGTCTTCACATGGTCCATCAGGGGGCAGCCGGCCCCCTGGGCGGACAGGATGGTGGTGTCGGTGACCGGGCTGCAGTGGTCGCCGAAGATGGAGCCCGCCAGCACGCTGGCCACGCAGGCGCACAACAGGCTGAACGGATCCTTTACGCCGGGGGCGGAATAGGCGATGGTGTAGGCGATGGGCACCGCCATGGGCATGATCATCAGCATACAGCCGTAGCTGCCGGCGGAAAAGCTCACCGAGCAGCACACCAAGAACACCAGGCTGGGCAGCAGCCAGTAGGGCAGGCTGCCGCTGAGCAGCTCGGCCAGGTAGCTGGCCGCCCCCAGCCGGGCGATGGATTCGCTCAGGGCCCAGGCCAGGGCCAGGATCATGGCGGTGGGCAGCAGCTGCACCGCCCCCTCCACCCAGGCCTCCACCACCTGGGCGAACGTCAGGATGCGCCCGGCCAGCGCCACCGCCGCCGCCAGCAGGGCGGTGACCATGGAGGCCTCGGTGAGCACATACACCGTGGAGGCCTCGCCAAAGGCGATGCGCAGGGTGTCCAGGGAAAAGGGCGCGCCGGCCTCCAGCAGCCCCGCCGCCAGGGCGTTGTAGCGCCCGTCGGACCAGATGCCCACCACCGCGAAGCCCACCAGGAACAGGATGGAGCCCACCGCGATGAACAGGCTCACCTTGCCGCCGCCGGCCCCGCCGGCCTCCTCCTCCCGGGCGGTGCCGGCCCGGGCGCGGGCGGCGCACTCGGCGTCGTACATGGGGCCGTAGTCCCGGCCGGTGAGGAGCATCCAGAAGATGAAGCCCAGGCAGAAGATGTTGTAAAAGCAGTAGGGCACGCCGCCCAGGAACACCTCGTAGGCCGACTGCTCCACCCCCAGCACCTCGAAGCCGGACTGGATGGCCGCCAGCTCGGCGGCGATCCAGCTGGAGATGAGGGCGATGCCCGCCACCGGCGCGGCGGTGGAGTCCACCAGAAAGGCCAGCTTCTCCCGGCTCACCCTCGCGCCGTCCACGATGGGGCGCATCACCGGCCCGGTGATGAGGGCGTTGGCGTAGTCGTCGAAGAAAAAGGCCAGGGCGGTGCAGCCGGTCATCAGCTGGGCCTGCCAGGGCTTGGTGATATGTTTGGACATCCGCCGGGCCAGGGCGGTGAAGCCCCCCGCCCGGCTGATCAGGTTGGTCAGCCCGCCGATGCACAGGCACAAAAGGATGATGGCGGCGTTGTCCGGCTGGGAGATCACCTCCACCATGCCGGTGGCGTACTGGTGCAGGGTGTTCAGCGCAAAGCCGCCCCAGCCCACCGGCTCGGTGTGGCCGGCCACCACCAGCGCCGCCCCCGCCACGCCCCCCGCCAGCAGGCTGGAGAGCACCTCCTTGGTGAGGAAAGCCAGCAGGATGGTGACCACCGGCGGGATCAGGGAGATGGGCCCCAGCAGCCGGCCGCTGACCTGGCTGGCCGGCTCGCCGCCGGCCAGCTGCGCGGTCAGTTCCGGCGCCAGCCGCGCCGCCTGGACGCAGCCCAGCACCACCACGACGGCCAGCGCCGCCGGCACCAGGACGCGCAGGGTCTTGTCAGATCCAAAGCTTTTGATGAGGGTCGCCCCCCTTGTCGCTTATTTCCTGCCGGCCTTGTACAGCCAGAAGCCGGCGGCGGTGGTGAGCAGGGTGCCCACGATGAGCAGGCCCAGGGCGAACGCGCTGCCCGCGTCCTTGAACAGGAAGATCACCGACACCGCCACGCACACCTCGCACAGCACCGCGCAGAACGTAAGCGCCGGGGCCTTGTACACGCGGGGGGTGTCCGGGTCGATCTTGCGCAGCTTCACCGCCGCCGGGAACATGAACAGGTAGGGCAGCAGGAAGATGACGAAGCTGAACGCCAGGATGTTCCAGAAGACCTCGTTGGCGTTGCCGCTGAGGGCGAAGTTCAGCACGATGAGCAGGGTGGACAGCACGCCCATGATGATGTACAGGTTGTCGGGGGTGCCGTATTTGGGATGCCGGTGGCCCAGCAGCTTGCTGCGCTTGTCCAGCTCGGCGGCGGCCAGGGCCTCGTTGGCGCCCAGCGTCCAGGTGATCATGTTGGACACCAGGGTCAGCAGGGCCACCACGATGACCACGTAGAACACCACGTCCTTGGCGGGCCCGAAGACGGTGCACAGCTCCTCCAGCGCAAAGTAGAAGCCGTCCACCTCGTCCACCTCTTCGGCGGGCACGGCGGCCAGGATGCCAAAGGTGCCGAACACGTACAAAGCGGTGATGATCACGCCGCTGAACACGGTCATTTTGGGGATGGTCTTTTCCGGCTTGTCGATGCTGGAGCCGATGGAGCCGATCAGCTCAAAGCCCAGCAGGTTGTAGACGATGGCGGTGATGTACTGGGTGGTGTTGCCAAAGGTGGGCACGAAGCTGGCGGGGCTGAAGTCGTTCGCCAGGCCGAACTTGATGCCGTAGGCCACGCCCATGAAGCCGAAGATCAGCAGAACCGCCACCTTGCAGATGGCCGCCACGTTGGACACGGCCACGCTCAGCTCCACGCCGCGCACGCCGATCCACACCACGATCCAGCACATCAGGGTAGCCACCCCCGCCAGCACCCAGGCGTTGGCGTCCGGGGCAAAGGCGTAGGAGAACCAGTAGGCGAACGCCACGAACACCGCAGGCATCCAGAACGCCACATTCACCCAGTAGTACCAGCCGGTGAGCACCGCGGCCTTTTCGCCAAAGGCCCGGTTCACCCAGCTGTAGATGCCGCCGTCGTCCGGGTAGGTGGAGCCCAGCTCGGCGCTGAGCAGGCCGTAGGGGATGAAGAAGATGATGGCGGTGATGATCCAGATGGTGATGGAGGACACGCCGATGATGGCGGGGGCCACAAAGGTATCCAGCACCAGGATGGAGCAGATGGTGAACAGGATGGTCTGCCAAAGGTTGATCTTTTTCTCTTGCATGAAATTCACTCCTCCTCTTGTTTTGTTTTTGCCGCACGACCGGGCCGCGGCGCGCCGCCCTTTCCCGGCGCGCCGGCGCCCGGCAAAACCGTTTTCAGGGGGAAAGTGCCTTTACTTGACCTGCTGCTGGGTGATGCAGTGGATGTTGCCGCCGCCGTAGACCACCTCGCGGGTGTACACGCCCACGGCCTTGCGGTCCGGGAACATGGCCTGGATCTGCTCCAGCGCCAGCGCGTCGTTCTCGTCGCCGTACTGGGGCACGATCACGCCGCCGTTCACGATGAGGAAGTTCATGTAGGAGGCGATGCAGATGTCCCCGTCCTCCCGGGGCAGGGTGCCCTCCACATAGTCGATCTTGAAGTCGCCCTGGATGGTCACCGGCTTTTTGGGCATACACAGCTTATGTACTTTCAGCTTGCGGCCCTTGGCGTCGGTGGCCTCGCTCAGGGTCTTGTAGGCCGCCTGGGCCGCCTCGTAGAACGGGTCCTCCGGGTCCTCGGTCCAGATGCAGGCCACCTCGCCGGGCTTGACGAAGCAGGCCACGTCGTCTACATGGCCGTTGGTCTCCTCGGGGTCGATGCCGTCCCGGATCCAGATGATCTTTTCCAGGTTCAGATACTCTTTCAGCTGCTCCTCGATCTCCTCGCGGGTCATGTGGGGGTTGCGCCCCTCGCTGAGCAGGCACATCTCGGTGGTGAGCAGGGTGCCCTCGCCGTCCACGTGGATGGAGCCGCCCTCCAGCACGAAGCCGGGGGTGCGGTAGGTGTCGATGCCCTCGATCTCGCAGATCTTCTGGGCGATGGCGTTGTCGTTGGCCCAGGGGAAGTACAGCCCGTCCACAAGGCCGCCCCAGGCGTTGAACTCCCAGTCGATGGCGCGCACGTCGCCCTGGTCGTTCTTCACAAAGGTGGGGCCGCAGTCGCGGCACCAGGCGTCGTCGTTGGACATCTCCACCACCCGGATCTCGCCGGGCAGCACGTTGCGGGCGTGGGCGTACTGGGCCGCGGAGGCGATCATGGTCACCGGCTCGAACTGGCTGATGGCCTTGGCCACCTCGGCGTAGGCCTCCTGGGCGGGCTTGGCGCCGTCCCGCCAGTTGTCCGGGCGCTCGGGCCAGATCATCCAGATCTTTTCCTGGGGCTCGAACTCGCCGGGCATACGGTAGCCGTCTTTTTTCGGGGTGCTGTCGATTCTCTTTGCCATAGTGCTCCACCTTTCCTCCCCGCGTTGTGAAAATGTTGAATTTGCCCTTTGTGAACGCCGGCTGTTTCGGCGGGGGGCTCTTCAGCCGGCGGATGGCCTTGTCTGCGCCCGCGGCGCGGGCGGCCGGTTTGCGGAGATTTTTTGTGCGTTATGCGCATACATTCGCAAAAAAATCCAAAAAAACTGGTCCCTGCACCCAAATCCTACCCCTTTTTACAAGGGCTTGTCAATGCGCTGGCGAAGAGAAGAAACAGGGTAACGCCGGCTCGTCCGGTGTTACAATTATGTGAACAGAACTGTTCCTCCCCCGTTTTCGGGCCGGATGGGTCCATCCTATAAATATTTTACCCCCCTGCGCGGGCGGGCACAAGGGGAATTTTGTTGCAGTTTTGCCGGCTTTCGGCCCCCTGCGGCCGGGGCGGAGGAACGCCGCGGCGCACTTGTTCCCGGCGGCGAAAAAAGTTTAACAGGGGGGTTGCTTTTTGGGCCGGGGCGTTGTAGAATGAAAAAAATTTGCAAAGGAGGCCCCCTCGTGAAGAAACTCATCAGCCCGCTGGACCTGTCCACGCAGGAGATCGACGAGCTTCTCGCCCTCGCCGACCGCATCATCGAAGACCCCCAGGCTTTTGCACACAAATGTGACGGCAAGATCCTGGCCACACTGTTTTTTGAACCCAGCACCCGCACCCGTTTGAGCTTTGAGTCCGCAATGCTCAGTCTCGGTGGCAAGGTGTTGGGTTTTTCTTCGGCCAATTCCAGCTCGGCGGCCAAGGGTGAGAGCGTGTCCGACACGGTGCGCACGGTGGAGTGCTACGCCGACATCATCGCCATGCGCCACCCCAAGGAGGGCGCGGCCACGGTGGCGGCCTCCAAGGTGGACTGCCCGCTGATCAACGCCGGCGACGGCGGCCACCAGCATCCCACCCAGACCCTCACCGACCTGCTCACCATCCACCGGCTGAAAGGCCACCTGGACGACCTCACCGTGGGCCTGTGCGGCGATTTGAAATTCGGCCGCACGGTACACAGCCTCATCCGGGCCATGATGCGCTATGAGAACATCAAGTTCGTGCTGGTGAGCCCCAGGGAGCTGCAGGTGCCCGACTATATCCGCGACGACCTGGTGCGCAGCGGCTACCAGTTCGAGGAGGTGGAGCGGCTGGAGGACGCCATCGGCAAGATGGACATCCTCTACATGACCCGGGTACAGCGGGAGCGCTTTTTCAACGAGGAGGACTACATCCGCCTGCGGGACAGCTACATCCTGGACAACGAAAAGATGAAGCTGGCAAAAGAGGACATGATCGTGATGCACCCCCTGCCCCGGGTGAACGAGATCAGCGTGGAGGTGGACGACGACCCCCGGGCCGCCTACTTCCGCCAGGCGAAGTTCGGCCGCTTCGTGCGGATGGCTCTGATTCTGAAAATGCTGGAGGTGGAGTAAATGCTGAACATTGACAGCCTGGAAAAGGGCGTTGTGATCGACCACATCGAAGCCGGCAAGAGCATGGAGATCTACCGGGTGCTGGAGCTGGACAAGCTGGATTGCAGCGTGGCCATCATCAAAAACGCCCGCAGCAAAAAGACCGGCCGCAAGGACATCATCAAGATCGAGGACCGCATCGACATCGACCTGGACGTGCTGGGCTTCATCGACCCCAACATCACCGTGAACATCATCGACAACGGGCGCATCATCGCCAAAAAGCACCTGCAGCTGCCCGCCCGCATCGTGAACGTGGCCAGGTGCAAAAACCCCCGCTGCATCACCAGCGTGGAGCAGGAGCTGGGCCATGTGTTCCTGCTCACCGACCCGGAAAAGGGCGTCTACCGCTGCCTGTACTGCGAGCAGGAGTACGAGCGGCGCTGACGGCCCGCCCGCCTTTTCAAAGCGTCCGCCCACCCCGGGCGGGCGTTTTTTTGTTTTGGCTGAAGCCGCCGGGCCGGCCGGCTCGTTCTCTATGCAGAGGGGCCGCCTGTTATAATAGGAGCGCGCGGGGGCGGTTTATTTTCTTTTTCTTCACCATTTCCGCCCGTTTGCTGGTATAATGGTAGATTGAAAATACAAAGCGGCAGGAGGGCCCTTTTATGGAGTGGACCGACATCAAGATCACCGTGCCCAAGGCCCAGGCGGACACCGCCGAGGCCATCGCCACCGGGGTGTCCGGCGGCGGCATCTACATCGAGGACTATTCCGACCTGGAGGAGCAGGTGGAACGCATCGCCCACGTGGACCTGATCGAGCAGGACCTGCTGGACAAGGACCGCACCCATGTGACGGTGCACCTGTATCTCTCCCCCGACGAGAACCCCGCCGAGGTGCTGGAGCTCATCCGCGGGCGGCTGGAGGCGGCGGAGCTGGACTACGCCCTGGCCGCCGACGGGGTGGAGCAGCAGGACTGGGAGACCGCCTGGAAAGCCTACTACCACCCGCTCGAGATCGGCCGGCGGCTGGCCATCGTGCCCAGCTGGGAGGACTACCCCACCGACCGCACCGTCATCCGGCTGGACCCCGGCATGGCCTTTGGCACCGGCACCCACGAGACCACCGCCCTCTGCCTTGGGGCGCTGGACGAGCTGGTAAAGGGCGGCGAGCGGGTGCTGGACATCGGCACCGGCAGCGGCATTTTGGCCATCGCGGCCCTCAAGCTGGGGGCGGCGGCGGCCGAGGGGGTGGACATCGACCCCATGTGCGTGCGCACCGCCGGGGAGAACGCCGCCCTCAACGGCGTGGCCGGCCGGCTGCAAGTGCTGGTGGGGGATCTGTCCGACAAGGCCACCGGCAAATACGACATCATCACCGCCAACATCGTGGCCAACGCCATTTTGCACCTGGCCCCCTGCGTGCCCGCCCTGCTGGCGGCGGGCGGCGTCTTCATCGCCAGCGGCGTCATCGACACCCGGGAAGAGGAAGTGTGCGCGGGCCTTACCGCCGCCGGCCTCAGGGTGGCCGAGGTGCGCCGCCAGGGCGGCTGGGTGGCCATCCTCTGCAAAGGCGGGGTGTGAGCGATGCCCCACCGGTATTTTGCTTCGGAATTTTCCGGGGACATCGCCGCCCTCACCGGCCCGGACGCCCATCACCTGGGAAAGGTGATGCGGGCAAAGGCGGGGGACCAGGTGGTCCTGTGCGACGGGGCGGGCTTTGACTACACCGCCGCCGTGGCCTCGGTGGCCCCCGACCGGGTGGAGCTGCGCCTTTTGGAAAAGCGCCCCACCGCCGCTGAGCCGGCGGTGGAGCTGACCCTGTTCGCCGGCTACCCCAAGCAGGACAAGCTGGAGTTCATCGTGCAAAAGGCGGTGGAGCTGGGGGCGGCGCGCATCGTGCCCTTTTTCAGCCGCTACTGCGTGGCCGCGCCCAAAAAGGAGGAGCAGAAGAACGCCCGCTACGCCCGCATCGCCGCCGAGGCAGCCAAGCAGGCGGGCCGGGGCATCCTGCCGGCGGTGGAGCTGCCGGCGGACATCCGGGACCTGCCCGCCCGCTTTGGGGCGTTTGACCTGGTGCTCTTTTGCTACGAGGGGGGCGGCCGGAGCCTGCGGAGCCTGGTCCAGGGCCAAAAGCGCATCGCCCTGATCACCGGGGCGGAGGGGGGCTTTTCCCCCGAGGAGGCCGCGGCCCTCACCGCCGCGGGCGCGGTGCCGGTGAGCCTGGGGCCCCGCATCCTGCGCTGTGAGACCGCCCCGGTGGCGGCGCTGGCGGCGGTGATGACCCTGGCCGGCCAGCTGGAATGACCCCCGGCGCATAGCCGCCGGCCCTTTGTGGAACACTACCGGTGGTTTTATACCACACATTGTTCTGCAAAGGAGTATTGCTATGAAACGGTTGTTGACACTTGCACTGGCCGGCGCGCTGGCCCTGGGCCTGGGCGGCTGCTGGAAAGACGAGCCGGCCTCCAGCGCGCGCCCCAGCCCGACCCCCACCGCCTCCGCCCCGGCGCCCACCGAGCGGCCGGACGGCGGCATGAGCGGCGGCATGGACGACAGCATGAGCGGCGACATGGATGGCAGCGGCAGCTCCCATCTCAGCGACAGCGCCGGCATGGACAACAGTGCCGTGACCTCGGGCAGTATGCAGGGCGGCGATTGAGCCGGCCTGCCCCTGTCCGCGCGCCCGCCCCGGCGGCCGGGGCGGGCGACGTCTTTCCGCCGGCCGCAGACAAAACCACCAGCGTAAGGAGGGGATACCATGAAGCAGCGGGCAAGGCAGCTGGCCTCGGGGGCGCTGCTGGCCCTTTTGGCCGCCGCCACCCTGCTGGCGGCGGTGGTGTTCCGCCACGAGATCTGGGCGCTCATCACCAGCCAGGCGGCCCGGGACGAATTCGTGGAGTGGGTGCGCTCCCACGGGCTGGCGGGTATGCTGGTGTTTTTGGGGCTGGAGATCTTTCAGATCGTGGTGGCGGTGGTGCCCGGCGAGCCGGTGCAGCTCATGGCCGGGGCGCTGTACGGCCCCGCGGGCGGCCTGGCCCTGTGCCTGGTAGGCATCCTCATCGGCAGCACCATGATCTACTTCTTCGTGCGGGCGCTGGGGGCAAAGGCCATCGACCCGGCGGTGCTGCACAAGTACCGCTTTTTGCAGGATGAAAAGCGGGCGCGCAGCGCGCTGTACTTACTGTTTTTCCTGCCGGGTATGCCCAAGGACCTGCTCACCTACCTGGGGCCCTTTCTGCCCCTGAAGCCGGGGGAGTTTTTGCTGATCTGCACCCTGGCCCGCTTCCCCTGCCTGCTGGCAAGCACCGTGGCGGGGGACAGCCTCTTCGAGGGCAACATCGCCCTGCCGCTGGTGCTGCTGGCGGTCACCGGGGCGCTGGGCCTTGTGGGCATCCGCAACGAGGAGAAGATCATGGACTGGCTGCGCCGCCGCAAGGATGAGCTGACCTCCCGGTGATCCGCCCCCGCCGGCAGGGCGGGTCAGCGCAACAGGCGTCCGTTTTGTCGGGATCGGCGGCAATATCCGCCCGCAGCTCTTTTCAAACGGCGCGGGAATGTGGTACAATGCCACCAGAAGCCACCAAAAGGAGTGTGTGAAAGTATGGCTGAATATGTATTGTTCACCGAGTCCACCACCGATCTGTCGGTGGAGCTCGTCAAGGAGCTGGGGATCGAAGTTCTGCCCATGCGCTTTACGCTGGACGGCACCGAGTACAACAACTACCCCGACAACCGGGAGCTCTCCGCCCACGATTTCTACGACAAGCTGCGGGCGGGAGGCATGAGCACCACCAGCCAGATCAACCAGGCCGCCTTTGAGGAGGCCTTTACGCCGGTGCTGGAGGCGGGCAAGGACATTCTGTACCTGAGCTTTTCCAGCGGCCTGTCCGGCACGTTCCAGTCCGCCCGGCTGGCGGCGGAGGAGCTGGCGGAAAAGTATCCCCAGCGCACCGTGCGGGTGCTGGACACCCTGCAGGCCAGCATGGGCGAGGGGCTGGCGGTGTACTATGCCGCCACCATGAAAAACGAGGGCAAGAGCCTCGAGGAAGTGGCCGACTGGTTCGAGGCCAACAAGATGCGGGTGTGCGCCTGGTTCACGGTGGACGACCTGATGTTCTTAAAGCGGGGCGGCCGGCTGGGCGGCGGCGCCGCGGTGGTGGGCACCCTGCTGGGCATCAAGCCCATCCTGCACGTGGACGACGAGGGCCACCTTATCGCCATGGAAAAGGTGCGTGGTCGCCGGGCCAGCCTGGACGGCCTGGTGAAGCACTTCGCCGACAGCGACGTGCCCGCCAGCGAGCAGGTGGTGTTCGTCAGCCACGGCGACTGCCTGGAGGACTGTGAGTACGTGGCCCGCCGCTGCAAGGAGCTGGGGGCCAAGCGGGTGTGCATCAGCACCATCGGCCCGGTGATCGGCGCCCACTCCGGCCCCGGCACCGTCGCCCTGTTCTTCCTCGCCTCCAAGCGCTGAAAACAGCCAGGGCCCCCGGCAGCGCCGGGGGCCCTCTTCGCGCCAACACAAACAACGAAAAGCGCCGCCTTTCCCGGCCGGGAAAAGCGGCGCTTTTCTTCTGCCGGCGGCAGAAGAATATGTTCTGTTATATTTATTATCAAATATACAAAATCATCCTTTGTCGTGGGCTGCCAGGCAGGCCCGGACCGCCCCGGCGTCGGCGCAGGCCATGGCCTCGGCCTCCACCGCGGCGGCCTCGGCGGCGCTCCACAGGCTGATGACCCGCCGGATGGCCAGGAGGGAGCCGGCGCCCACGCTGAACTCGTCCAGCCCCCAGGCCAGCAGCAGGGGGACCAGCAGCGGGTCGGCGGCGGCCTCGCCGCACATCCCCACCGGGATGCCGGCGGCCCTGGCGGCGGCGATGGTGCTTCTGATGCTGCGCAGCACCGCCGGGTGGTAGGGGGTGTAGAGCCCGGCCACCCGGGCGTTGCCCCGGTCCACCGCAAGGGTGTACTGGGTCAGGTCGTTGGTACCGATGCTGAAAAAGTCCGCCTCTTTTGCCAGCAGGTCCGCGGCAAGGGCGGCGGCGGGGGTCTCGATCATTACTCCCACCCTGATGTCCGGGTCAAAGGCCTTGCCCTCGGCGGCAAGCTCTTCCTTTGCCCGTTCCAGCAGGGCTTTGGCCGCCCGCACCTCCTCCACGCCGGTGACCAGCGGCAGCAGGATGCGAACGTTGCCCCGCCCCGCCCCCGCCTGGAGCAGGGCCCGCAGCTGGGTGAGGAAGAGCTCCGGCGCGTCCAGGCAGTAGCGGATGGCCCGGTGGCCCAAAAAGGGGTTGTCCTCCTGCTCCATGGCAAGGCAGGGGGCTTTTTTGTCCCCGCCCACGTCCAGGGTGCGGATGATCACCGGCCCCTGGGCAAAGGCCTCCGCCGCCTGCCGGTAGGCCGCCAGCTGCTCGGCCTCGCCGGGGGCGTCCGCCCGGTCCAGAAACAGAAACTCGGTGCGGAACAGGCCGACCCCCTCCGCCCCTTTGCCCCGGGCGGCGGCGGCCTCCTCCGGCCGGCCGATGTTGGCGCACAGCTCCACCGCCCGGCCGTCGGCGGTGCGGGTGGGCAGGTCCAGGAACCGGGCCAGCTCCACCCGGCGGGCCTCCCAGCCCGCCCGCAGGGCCTCCAGCTGCCGGCGGACGGCCTCCTCCGGCTCGGGCCACACCCGGCCCTGGCCGCCGTCCACCGCCACCTGCGCCCCGGGCGCGATGGCTTTCAGCGCCCCGGCCACCCCCACCACGGCGGGGATCTCCAGCGCCCGGGCCAGGATGGCCGCGTGGCTGGCGGCGCCTCCCGCCTCGGTGACGATGGCGGCGATCCGCTGCCGGTCGAGGCCCACCGTCATGGAGGGGGTCAGCTCCCGGGCCACCAGCACCGTGCCCGCCGGGGCGGCGGACAGGTCCTGGTCCTGCCGGCCCAGCAGGGTGCGGAGCAGCCGGTCCCGCAGGTCGGCCACGTCGGCGGCCCGCTGGCGGGTGAGCTCGTCCTCCGCCGCGCCGAACAGCTGGATAAAGCCGCCGCAGACCTCGTCCACCGCCGCCTCGGCCACCGCGCCCGCCTCGATGCGCCCGTTCATCTCGCCGATCATAAAGGGGTCGGCCAGCATCATGCTCTGGCCCGCCAGGATGGCGGCGGTCTGCTCGCCCACCCGCCGGGCCATGGCGTCGGCCATCTCCTCCAGCGCGCGCCCCACCGCGGCGGCCGCCGCGGCCAGCCGGGCCTTTTCGTTGTCCGCGCCGGTGGACCTGGCGCCGGACCAGTCCGGCTTGTCCGGGCAGACCACCAGCGCCCTGCCCAGGCCCACGCCGTCACACACGCCCAGTCCTCTCAACATGGTCCCGCCCCCTTTTCTCTTTCGCCGCCCGGCTTCACTCGCCCAGGCCGCTCTCGATCTGCCGCACCGCCTCCAGCAGGGCGGCCTCCTCGTCCGGCCCGCTGCACTGCACCTCCACCTGGGCGCCGCACTTGATGCCGGCAGCCATCAGGCTCATGATGCTCTTGGCGTTCACCGTTTTGCCGCCGGCCACCAGCGTCACCTCGCTGTCGAACTTCATCATGGCGTTGGCAAAGACGCCCGCCGGGCGCATGTGCAGCCCCATGGGATTGGTGATCGTGATCTGTTTGGATACCATAGCTGTTTCTCCTTTGCAATGTGTATCTCGGCGGAGGCCGCGCCTCCGCGCTGGACTTGTTTCAGGCGGCGCGGTCCTTTTTCAGCGCCGCCAGCAGGGCCATGCCCACCGCGCTGCCCGCCGCCAGGCTGGCGGCGTAGCCCGCCACGTGGGTGACCACCGGGAAGACGAACACCCCGCCGTGGGGGGCCATCAGCCCGCAGCCGAAAGCCATGGACAAAGCGCCCGCCACCGCGCTGCCCGCCACACAGCTGGGGATCACCCGCAGGGGGTCGGCGGCGGCAAAGGGGATGGCGCCCTCGGTGATGAAGCACAGGCCCATGATATAGTTCACCGGGCCGGACTTGCGCTCCTCGGGGGTGAACTTGCTTTTGAAAAAGGTGGTGCACAGGGCAATGGCGATGGGGGCCACCATGCCGCCCACCATGACGCTGGCCATCATCCGGTACTCGATGGCACCCTGGCCCAGCCCCGCCTCCAGGGCGGTGGCGATGGCGCCGGTGCCGGTGACATAGGCCGCCTTGTTGAACGGCCCGCCCATGTCGATGCTCATCATGCCGCCCAGCACCGCCCCCAGCAGGATCTTGCTGGCGCCGCCCAGGCTTTCCAGGAAATTGATAAGGCCGTGGTTCAGCGCCCCCACAAAGGGGCCCACCGCGCAGACGAACAGGCCCATGAATAGCACCCCTGTCACCGGGTAGAGCAGGATGGGTTTGATGCCCTCCAGGCTGCGGGGCAGCCTTTCGCAGAGCTTTTTCACCGCCAGCATGAAGTACCCGCCGGCAAAGCCCGCCAGCAGCGCCCCCAAAAAGCCGGAGGCCACCGGGTCCGCGCCGCCGGTGACGGTGGCGAAGCTGATGCCCGACGCCGCCAGGCTGCCGCCCACGAAGCCCGCCACCAGGCCCGGCCGGTCGGCGATGGACATGGCGATGTAGCCCGCCAGCACCGGCAGCATGAAGCGGAACGCCGCGTTGCCCACCGTTTTGAAGAAAGCGGCCACCGGGGTGCCCATGCCGAAGTTGGCCGGGTCCGACGGGTCGAAGGTGTCCAGCAGAAAGGCCAGGGCGATGAGGATGCCCCCGCCGATGACAAAGGGCAGCATGTGGGACACGCCGTTCATCAGGTCCTTGTAGGTCCTGCGGGCCAGGCCCTCGCCCGCGGGGGCGTCCTGCGGGGCCCCGCCGGCGCTCCGGTGGATCGGCGCGTCCCCCGCCGCCGCCCGCTGCACCAGCGCGGCGGCCTTGTGGATGCCGTCCGCCACCGGCACGAAGAGCACCGGCTTTGCGTCGAAGCGGTCGGTGTCCACCTTTTTATCCGCCGCCACGATGATGCCGTCGGCGGCGGCGATCTCGGCGGCGGTGAGGGCGTTCTTCACCCCGCCGGAGCCGTTGGTCTCCACTTTCACCGGGATCCCCAGCTGCCGGCCCGCCTTTTCCAGGGCCTCGGCGGCCATATAAGTGTGGGCGATGCCGGTGGGGCAGGCGGTCACCGCCAGCACCCGGGGGCCGGCCGCCGCCCGCGGGGCGGCCTCGCCGGCCGGCGCGCCGTATTTTTCGGCCTCCGCCCGGTCGATGGCCTCCAGAAACTCCTCCGGGGTGCGGGCCGCCCGCAGCCGGTCGGCAAAGGAGCGATCCATCAGCAGCACCATCAGCCGGCTGAGGATCTCCAGATGGACATTGCCCTGGGGCGGGGAGGCGATCATGAAAAACAGGTCGCTGGGCGCGCCGTCCAGCGCGCCCCAGTCCACCCCCCGGGCCAGGGTCATGGCAGCCAGACCCGGGCTTTCCACCGCGTCGGTCTTGGCGTGGGGCACGGCGATGCCCGCCTCGATGGCGGTGGTACCCTGGGCCTCCCGGGCCAGGATGGCGGCCCGGTAGGCCCCCTCGTCCGCCAGGTGGCCGCCCGCCGCCTGCAGGCCGATTAGGGCCTCCAGCACGGCGTCCCGGTGGGCTTCGGCGGCTTGCAGCCGGATGCTTTGGGGGCGCAGCAGGTCTGTGATCCGCATGGCTCTCGTTCCTTTCGTTGGGTGGAAGTGGTGAAAAGGCCACTCAGCGGCCCAGCAGGGCGTCGATCTGGGCCCGGGTGGCCAGGGTGTCGGAAAAGGCGGTGGCGCCGCCGCAGGCGGCGCCCAGCCGCAGCGCCCAGGCCCCGTCGCCCTTTTCCAGCCAGCCGGCCACGAAGCCCGCCACCATCGAGTCGCCGGCTCCCACCGAGTTCTTCACCCGCCCCGAAAAAGCGGGCTGCCGGTGTACGCCGCCGCCCTCGTCCAGCAGCAGGGCGCCCTCCCCCGCCAGGCTCACCAGCACGTTGCGGGCACCCTGCTCCTGCAGCCGGCGGGCGGCGTCGGCCAGCGCCCGGTCTCCCGCCAGGGGGCGGCCCGCCAGCTCCTCCAGCTCCTGCCGGTTGGGCTTGATCAGAAAGGGCTGGTGCTCCAGCACCTGGGCCAGCGCCTCGCCGGCGGCGTCCACCACGCACAGCACCCCGCGGGGGGCCAGGCGGGCCAGGACGCGCCGGTAGACGTCGGCGGGCAGGGCGGCGGGGATGCTGCCCGCCAGCACCAGCACGTCCCCGGCGGCCAGGCGCTCCAGCTTTTGGAACAGCCGCTCCAGCGCGTCGGGGGGGATGGCCGGCCCCCGGCCGTTGATCTCGGTCTCGGCGCCCGCCTTGATCTTCACGTTGATGCGGGTCAGCCCCGCGGGCAGGCGGATGAAGTCCGGGCGCACCCCGGGCCAGCGGGCCAGCAGCCCCTCCAGCGCCTCGCCGGTGAAGCCGGCGGTGAAGCCCAGGGCGACGCTCTCAAAGCCCAGCTGGCCCAGCACGCAGGACACGTTGATGCCCTTGCCTCCCAGCTGCAGCTGTTCCTCCCCGGCGCGGTTCACCGCGCCAAGGGCAAAGCTCCCCAGCCGGACCACATAGTCCAGCGCCGGGTTGAAAGTGACGGTGTAGATCACGCCCGTGCCCCACCTTTCCCAGGATGGGCGCCCCGCTGCCCTTTCGGGCGGCAGGGGGCCCGTACCCTGTATAGTCTGCCCCGCGCCGGGCGAAAGTATCACCCCGGCCGCGGCGGCTGTTGCTGGCTCCACTATACCACGGAACAGCCGGCGGCGGCAAACAAAATCCCGCCGCCATCTGCACAAAATTTCCGCCCGGTTTTAAGCAGGCTGCACAGAAAGCCCCCGCCGGGGCGGGGGCTTGCGGGAAAATGGCAAGCGGCCCGCCGGGCGGCGGGCCGCGAAAGGGACAGGGCCGGTCAGTCGGCGGCGGGCGGGGCGGTGAGGTCCTCCTCCAGCAGGCGGGCTTTCACCGCCAGCAGGCTGGCCGCCTCGGTGGAGATGCACCGCACCCCCTGGCGCACGTACCGCACCGCCTGATTCGGGCTGCCCGCGTGCAGGCCGCAGACGCTCACCGGCACCGCCAGCGGCGCCGCGGCGGCCAGCACCAGGTCCACCAGCCGGTGCACCGCCGCGCAGCGGCCGTCGAAGTAGGCGGCGAACCGGCCGTCCAGCCGGTCGGCGGCGTAGGTGTACTGGATCAGGTCGTTGGTGCCCACCACCACGAACTGGCAGCCGGCGGCCAGGATCTCGGCGGTGAGCACCGCCGCGCTGGGCACCTCCACCATGCAGCCGATCTCGGTGTCCCCGTTGAACACCGCCCCCCGGCGGCGCAGGTCCCGCCGGGCCTTTTTCACATGCTCCATGGCCATGCGCCAGTCCTCCGGGCAGGAGACCATGGGCAGGGCGATCCGCAGCGAGCCGTGGGCGGAGGCCCGCAGCAGGGCGCACAGCTGCTCGTGGAACAGCTGGGGGTGGAGCATACTCATCCGCACCCCCCGCATCCCCAGCGCCGGGTTGGGGGCGTCCTCCTCAAAGCCGGGCACCGGGCCGTCGGCGCCGATATCAAAGGTCCGCACCGTCACCGGCCGGCCCCCCGCCGCCTGCAAGCAGCCCAGGTAGAAATAGTACTGCTCCTCCTCGCTGGGCATACGCCCCTGGGTGATGACGAACTCGCTGCGGAGCAGGCCCACCCCCTCGGCGCCCGCCTCGATGGCAAGCTCCACGTCCTCGGGGCCCGAGCAGCTGGCCAGCAGCTCCACCCGGGTGCCGTCCTTTGTAAAACAGGGCTCTCCCGCCAGCACCGCCAGGCGCTTTTTCAGGATGGAGGCCCCCACGATCCGCCGCTGGGCGTCCTTGCGGACGGCCTCGTCCGGCTCCAGGATCAGCCGGCCGTTGTCCGCGTCCAGCACCGCGCCGGCAACGCTGCCCCGGTCCAGAAAATCCCCCTCCACCTGCACCAGGGCGGGGATGCCCATGGTGCGGGCGATGATGGCGGCGTGGCTCTGGGCGCTGCCGCCGGCGCTGGCCAGCCCCAGGATCATCCCCCGGTCGATGGAGACGATGTCGCTGGGGTAGATGTTCTCGCTGACCAGGATGGAGGGCGTGTCCAGCCGCAGGGGGTTGCGGGGCCGGCCGTCCAGGATGTCCACCACCCGGCGGCAGGCGTCCAGCACGTCCACCGCCCGCAGGCGTATGTACTCGTCCTCGGCGGCCTCGATGCGCCCGGCGCAGATCCGGGCCGCCCGCTCCATGGCGGGGGCGGCCCCCGCGCCGGCGGCGATGTAGCCGGCGATCTCCTGGTTCAGGCTGGGGTCGTCCAGCATGAGCTGCTGGAACAGGAAGATATCCTTGTCGGTGCCCTCGGCGGCGTCCTCCAGCTGGCGCAGCTCATCCTTTGCCAGCACCACCGCCGCGTTGAGCAGCGCCTGCTCCCGGCCGGGGGCCTGCACCACCCGCTCCAGGCCGGCGCCGCCGTGCTCCAGCCGGCGCACCGGGCCCATCACCAGGCCGGGGGAGGCTTTCGCTCCCTGGTAGATCCACATGGATGTCACCTGCCTTTTCGGTCAACGACCGTTGGTTTGAACTGGGCCGGCGGCTCAGGCCCCCTCGGTGAGGGCCGTGAACACCAGCGCCAGGAGAAACTCACCGGGGGCGGCGGTGGCCGCCGCGCTCTCCCGCAGGCACAGCCCCGCCTCCTGCCGGAACAGCGGGGCGAAGCGGGCCGCCGCCGCGGCGTCCGCCCGCTCCAGAAAGGCCGCCCGCAGCCGCTCCCAGCTGTAAATGCCCACCGGGTCCACCCCGGCCAGCTCGCAGGCGCGCTCCAGCGGCAGCAGCGCCCGCCGGGCCTCGGTGTCGGCGCCGCTCTCCATGGGGCGCAGCGCCGCGCCCTCCGCCAGCGCCAGGGCCGGGCTGCGGCCGATGGCCGCGCGCAGCAGCCGGGCATAGGGGCGGACGAAGCCCTCCGCCAGGGCCTTTTCCTGCCCCGGGAAAAGGGCGTAGGCGCTGCCCAGCACCCTGCCAAAGGCCCGGTAGCAGTCCTGATAGCCCAGGGCAATGTTCCGCTTTGCGGTGGCGGGCTCAAAGCGCAGGATGGGGCCCAGGTCCCAATAGCTGCCCACCCGGGTGGTGGGCAGGCCGGTGAGGTTGGGCAGCACCACGCCCACCCCCTCCACGTCCACCGCCAGCAGCTCCTCGGCCCCCATGCGGGCGGCAAGGCCAAAGGGCATATTGTCGGAATAGCCCCCGTCGATGTACTCCTGGCCGTCGATGGTGTGGGGCCGGAAAGCGGGGAAGCAGGCCGCCGAGGCCAGCATATAGTCCGCCAGGCGGCCCCGGGGGATCTCCTCCAGGGTGAGCTTCAGGGGCTTCAGGGTGTTCTTCTGCACCGTTACCAAGCCGTAGCGCACCGGCGACGCCCGCAGGGCCTCCTCGTCCACCACCCGGCGCACGGTGGCCTCCAGGGGGGTCACATCCATACCGCCCTTTTCCACCGCCGCCTGCAAAAAGTCGCCCCAGTCCGCCGGGCGGCCGCCGGGCACCGGCTCCATCACCTGCTCGTCGCCGATGGTCTGCCACATCTCCTGGGCCAGCTCCCAGTCGTCCAGGGCGAACAGCGCCCCGTTCAGGCACCCCACCGAGGTGCCCGCGATCACGCCGGGGCGCCAGTCCAGCTCGGTGAGGGCCTTGTACACCCCCACCTGGTAGCTGCCCTTTGCGCCGCCGCCGGCCAGCACAAGACCCTTGACCATGCCGTGTCCTCCTTTGCCCGTGGGGCGTGGCGTCGTTATTTGTGTATCATATCATATTATACCACATTATACCACGGTTTTTTGTCGGGACAAGGCGGGGGGAGGCCGGGCGTCGCCCCTTGTTGGAAAATTTTCCTGTTGAAAAGTGTAAAAAACGATAAAACAAAAAAAATATCTTATTTTGCAAATTTTCTTGCTCTTTTCCAAAAGATGACTTATAATAAATAAAAATGGCGCTTTGCCAGGGGGGCCTGCCGCGGGCAGGGGATCCTTATCGGAAGCCGCCGAAGACCTGCCGCGTTTCGCGGCAGGTCTTTGTCTCCCCATAAGCACGGCGCCGCAAGGAGGACGTTAGAAAGTATGGAAGCGATGGTTCTTGTAGCCGCCGGCGCGCTGCTTGCGCTGGCCTTTGCCGGAACGATGTACGCACGGGTGCGCCGGGAGCCGGCGGGCACCGCCCAGATGGAAAAGATCTCCCGCTCGGTGAGCAGCGGCGCCACCGCCTACTTAAAGCGCCAGTACAAGGGCGTGGCCATCTTCTTCGCGGTGGTGTTCTGCATCCTGGTGGGCATGGCCGCGGCGGGGCTGCTGAGCTGGTTCACCCCCTTTGCCTTTGTCACCGGCGGCTTTTTCAGCGGCCTGGCGGGCTTCATCGGCATGAAGACGGCCACCATGGCCAACTGCCGCACCGCCAACGCCGCCTCCGAGAGCCTGAACCGGGGCCTGCGGGTGGCCTTTTCCGCCGGCAGCGTCATGGGCTTCACGGTGGTGGGCCTGGGTCTTCTGGACCTGTCGTTCTGGTATTTCTTTTTGCGTTTCTGGTACACCACGGTGGACCCGGCGGCCACCAGTGAGATCCTGATCCAGCACATCACCTCCAACATGCTCACCTTTGGCATGGGCGCCTCCAGCATGGCCCTGTTCGCCCGGGTGGGCGGCGGCATCTTCACCAAGGCCGCCGACGTGGGCGCCGACCTGGTGGGCAAGGTGGAGGCGGGCATCCCCGAGGACGACCCCCGCAACCCCGCCGTCATCGCCGACAACGTGGGCGACAACGTGGGCGACGTGGCCGGCATGGGCGCAGACCTGTATGAGAGCTATGTGGGCTCCATCGTCTCCACCAGCGCCCTGGCGGTGGCCGCGGGCTACGGCGCGAGCGGCGTCAGCGTGCCCATGCTGCTGGCGGCCCTGGGCGTTTTGTGCTCCATCGTGGGCAGCTTCTTTGTCAAGACCAAGGAGGGCGCCAGCCAGAAGAACCTGCTGGCCGCCCTGCGCACCGGCACCTACATCGCCAGCGGCCTCATCGCCGTCTGCGCCTGGTTCGCGGTGCACTGGCTGCTGCCCGCCGACCACGCCCTGGGCGTGTTCATCGCGGTGATCAGCGGCCTGGTGGCCGGCATGGCCATCGGCGCTATCACCGAATATTACACCTCCGACACCTACAAGCCCACCCAAGCCCTGAGCGCCTCCAGCGAGACCGGCAGCGCCACCGTGATCATCAGCGGCCTGTCCCTGGGTATGCTGAGCACCGTGGCCCCGGTGGTCATCGTGGGCGTGAGCGTGCTGATCAGCTACTTCTGCTCCGGCGGCGCGGCCGACTTCAACATGGGCCTGTACGGCGTGGGCGTGAGCGCGGTGGGTATGCTCAGCACCCTGGGCATCACCCTGGCTACCGACGCCTATGGCCCCATCGCCGACAACGCCGGCGGCATCGCCGAGATGACCCACATGCCCGCCCAGGTGCGCCAGCGCACCGACGCGCTGGATAGCCTGGGCAACACCACCGCCGCCACCGGCAAGGGCTTTGCCATCGGCTCGGCGGCCCTCACCGCCCTGGCGCTGATCGCCAGCTACATCGACAAGGTGCATCAGATCAAGCCGGACATGGCGCTGGATCTTTCCATCACCAACCCCACCACCCTGATCGGCCTGTTCATCGGCGGTATGCTGCCTTTCCTGTTCGCGGCGCTGACCATGGACGCGGTGGGCAAGGCGGCCCAGAGCATCGTGGTGGAGGTGCGCCGGCAGTTTTCCACAATCGCCGGCCTGATGGAGGGCAAGGCGGAGCCGGACTACGCCCGCTGCGTGGACATGTGCACCCGCAGCGCCCAGAAGCTGATGCTGGCCCCGGCGCTGATCGCGGTGATCGTGCCCGTTGTGGTGGGCCTGATCCTGGGCGTGAACGGGGTGGCGGGCCTCTTGGCCGGCACCACCGTCACCGGCTTTGTGCTGGCGGTGATGATGGCCAACTCCGGCGGCGCCTGGGACAACGCCAAGAAGTAC
>DXAC01000096.1 GCA_019117205.1 Candidatus Allofournierella merdigallinarum
CGACGACGTCCACCGCAACGACACTTTGCAGGAGCTGGTGAGCCTCTCCGAGCGGTTCGGGCTGCACATCACGTTCTCCAGGCCGGACAAGGCCACCTTTTTGCACATCGTGCGGCATCTGGCCGCCGCCGTCGGCGTGCAGCTGCCCGCCGACGAGCTGGAGCGCCGGGCCGAGCGCTACGCCCTGGAGCGGGGCGGGCGCAGCGCCCGGCTGGCCCGGCAGTTTGTGGACGGCCTGCTGGCGGGCATGTGAGGCCGGGAATCGTTTGAAACATGGGGCGCGGCCCCGGTCAAATGACCGGGGCCGCGCCTTTTTGCACTGAAAAAAATTGCATCACATGATACAATAATTTTGCGCAAAACGATGCGCCTGGCTATCGGGCCCCGGGCGGACAAGGAGCTATACTGATGGATAGGTAGAATTTTAACAAAGGAGGCTTTTCTGCATGAACCCCTACTATCCCACCCTGTTCAGCCCCTGCAAGATCGGCAACGTGACCATTAAGAACCGCATCTGCAAAGCGCCCCAGACCACCGGCCTGAGCCACATGGACGGCTCGGTATCCTCCCGGCTGGTGCGCTGCTACGAGGACCTGGCCCGCGGCGAGGTGGGCATGGTGATCGTGGAGTACGCCTACGTGGACCGTGATTGCAGCAAGTCCGCGTCCAACCAGCTGGGCATCTGCGACAACGAATACATCGTGGGGCTTGGCTGGCTGGCGGACACCCTGAAAAACCTGGACTGCGTGCCCTGCATCCAAATCGAGCACTGCGGCCGGCAGCGCTTTTTGGGACCGCCGATGAAGTCCGCCTCCCCCAACCCCTGGCCGCTGATGTACCAGCGGTACGGGCGGGCGGCCATCCCCGCCGAGCTGACGCTGGACGAGATCGACCAGCTGGTGGAGGATTTCGGCAAGGCGGCCCTGCGGGCCAAGACCGCCGGCTTTGAGGTGGTGGAGATCCACGGCGCCCACGGCTATCTCATCACCAACTTCCTCTCCCCCTTTACCAACCAGCGGCGGGATTGGTACGGCGGCAGCCGGGAGAACCGCTTCCGCTTTTTGGAGCAGGTGTTCACGCGCTGCAAGGAGTATGTGGGGGAAGACTTCCCCATCATCGTGCGGCTCAGCGGCACCGACTACGAGCCGGACGGCATGACCATCGAGGACACCATCTACTACGCCCAGCGGCTGGAGGCCCTGGGCTGCGCGGCCATCGACGTGAGCGGCGGCGACCACCACCAGATGGTGCACCAGGTCACGCCGATGCAGCTGTCCCGCGGGCACAATGTCTGGGCGGCCAAAGCCATCAAGCAGGCGGTGAGCATCCCGGTGTTCGCCACCGGCTCCATCACCCAGCCGGACTACGCCGAGGAGATCCTGTCCAGCGGCATCGCGGATTTCATCAGCATGGGCCGTCCCCTGCTGGCGGACCCCTACTGGGCCAAAAAGGCCATGGAGGGCCGCGCCGAGGACATCTCGCCCTGCATCCGCTGCAACGAGGGCTGCCTGGACCGGGGCAACCATCTGGGCAAATCCATCAACTGCACCATGAACCCCACCCTGGGCTTTGAGGACGCGCTGGCCATCCGCCCCGCCGAGGTCAAGCGCCGGGTGGCGGTGGCGGGCGGCGGCCCCGCCGGCTTGAAGGCGGCGGACACCGCGGCTCTGCGGGGCCATGAGGTGACCCTGTTCGAGAAGCGGGCGCTGGGCGGTTACCTCCACGAGGCCTCCTACCCGGAGTTCAAGGCGGACATCCGGGACGCGCTGAAATACCTGGTGACCCAGGTGAACAAGCACGGGGTGAAGGTGGTGGAAAAGGAGGCCGGGCCCGAGGATCTGACGGGCTTCGACGCGGTGATCGTGGCCACCGGCACCACCCCGGCGGGGCTGCCGGTGCCCGGCGCGGACAGCGCGAACGTGACCCTGGCGGTGGACGCGCTGAAGGAGGGCGGCCCGCGGCCCGACGGTGAAGTGGTGGTCATCGGCGGCGGCCTCATCGGCGTGGAAACGGCGGTGCTCTTCAGCCAGCGGCCGGACACCCACGTGACCATTCTGGAGATGCTGCCGCAGATCATGAACGGCTGCAGCGACTGCGACCACATCGTGTACAGCGAGATGATCGAGCAAAACGGCGTGACGGTGCACACCGGCTGCCGGGTCACCGCCATCGGCCCCGAGGGCGTGACCTTTGAGGAAAAGGGCCGTGTCCAGACCGTGGCGGCGGACCATGTGTTCCTCGCCACCGGCATGAAACCCCGGCGCGCCCTCTTCGAGGCGCTGCAGGCCGCCGGCGTGCGGGTGTTCAACGTGGGCGACAGCCTGGCGCCCGGCAAGATCTACGACGCCATCCACACCGGCTACAAGGCCGGCTTGAAGGTGTGACACTTCCTCTCAAAACATCCATACAAAATGGCCGAGGGGGCCCTGCGCGCAGGGCCCCCTCGGCCATTTTTCCTTTAGGGCAGCCGCTCGCGGCGGCGGCACATCTCTTCCAGGCGGGGCCAGTCCCGCACCGAGAAGCCCACGCCCTCGGTGGTGATGACCCCCTCGGCTTTCAGCAGCCGGCAGGCCCGGGACACGCTTGCCCGGGAACAGTTCACCGCGTTTGCCAGCTCCTGCTGGCTCATCCGTACCCGCGGCTGGGCAGCGCTCCAGTTGGCCAGCAGAAAGTTTGCCAGCCGCACAAACACGTCGTTGACGCTCTGGCTGGCGGCGTCGTAGCACAGCTGCCGCATGACCTTGCAATAGTAGTGCGCCAGCGTGACGGCGAAATCGCTGTCACGGCGGATGAATTCCTCCAGCAGGGTGTTCTGGAAAGGCAGCAGCCAGCAGTCGGTGACACAGGCGATGGACATGGTGGAGGCGACGTCGGGCACAAGGCAGTCCAGCCCCACGATGCTGCCCGGCCCCAGCAGGGCCACCACCCGCTCGTTGCCCTGGCAGTTGCCGGCGTACACCCGCATACGGCCCCGGTCCAGGTAATACATCCAATTCTTTGTTTCACCGCACTCGCAGGCCCGCATCCCCTTGTCCAGCTTCATGGCGGGCGGACAGTTTTGGACAAAGGCCTGGCGGTAGGGCAAAAAATCCCCCTCAAAAAAATAGCGGATGCGCGCGGTGTTCTTCCGTTCCCGGCCCATGGCGTCGCCGCCTTTCTGCAAAAAGCGTGGTGTTGTGACCAGTATAACACAAACCGGGCCCGCTTGCACAGCCCGGCGGCACGCCATTTTCCTTTTCATCGCCGCCGGCAGCCGGCACGCTCCGCGTGCCTCGGGTATCCTCTGCCCCTTGCACAAAAAAAGAACGCCGCGCAAGGCGGCCTGCATCGCCGCCGGCAGCCCGGCGAAAGCGGGCAGACTCCGCCCTCTTGCGGTGCCCAAAATTCCCGGGCGGCTCGTCCGCCGCCCGGAATTTTGACCGCTGCGCCACCCGCGCCCTCGCTGCATCCGCCACCGGCGGCGCTCGGCGCGGGTGCCCGGCACGCTCCGCGTGCCTCGGGTATCCTCTGCCCCTTGCACAAAAAAAGAACGCCGCTACTGCGGCGTTCCTTTTTTGGCAGGGGCAGAAGGATTCGAACCCTCGGCACGCGGTTTTGGAGACCGCTGCTCTACCAGCTGAGCTATACCCCTATGTTTTTGAGCACTTCCTTACTATACAAAAAATCCCGCCGAAAGTCAAGCCCCTGTGTCATATCCCGGCGTAATTTTTTGCCGCGGCGTTTTTTGAAAAAAGGTGTTGACATTCTTCCCCGTTTCCGCTATAATAACACACGTCGCCAATCGCGATGTGGCCCGGTAGTTCAGTCGGTTAGAACGCTAGCCTGTCACGCTAGAGGTCGTGAGTTCGAGCCTCATCCGGGTCGCCATTTGCTGTTATAGCTCAGTCGGCAGAGCACATCCTTGGTAAGGATGAGGTCGTGCGTTCGAATCGCATTAACAGCTCCATAAAAGCCGCTTGAACACGTTGTTCAAGCGGCTTTTCCTTTTTTTCCGCGAGCAGCCGTTGAAAGGCCCCATACCACACCCTGCATAAATGCTTCTTCCCTTTTCGGAGAAAGACAAGCTTTAAGCCATCTTGTATTGTACAAAGAGAGGCGGACAGCACCTCTCTTTGCGTGCATTTTAAAATGCGGGCCCGGGAGGGATGACCCGGTCGCCAGGGGTGGCGCCGCCGCCGTCCTGGTCGATGGCAGCCGCGCCGTTTCAGAAGAGCCCCCGCAAACCCGGGGGTCTGCGGGGGCTCTCGCTTTGTTTTATCCTGCGGCCCGCCCGCTTCTCAGGTGCGGTTTTGCAGCACCTGCTTGAGCCAGCTGTTGGCCTGGGCGCGGGTGAACAGGCCGGCGCTGACCCCCTCGGCGGTGTAGCTGGCCACGGCCGCGTTGGCCGCAGCGATGGCTTCCTTGTCCGAGCTGCCGGCGGTGCGGGCGTTCTGCCAGGCGCTGCGCCACACCTGCTCCAGCTCCGCCGACTGCGACTGCTCCACGTTGGCGGTGGTGGGCGTGTTGCTGGCCTGGGGCTGGGCGCTGGCCGCCTTTTGGGCCGCCGCAGCCATGTCGCTCTGAAGCTTTGCCATCTGGGTGAGGTACTGGCTGCTGATCTCGAACTGCCGGTCGTAGTTCTGGGTGGCCGCGTCCGCGATGGCGTTGGAGAGGTTCTGCTCCAGCTGCATCTCATAAGCCAGCCGCGCGGCCTGGGCGTCCGACAGCTGGCCGTTGTAGGCCTGCAGGGCTTGGGTCTTGCCCGCGTTCCACTGGGCCAGCAGATCGCCCAGGCTCTGGCCGCGGGCGGCGTCGATCTCGGCGCGGCTGTTGCCGTAGGCATTGTTCACCCCCGCCAGGGTGGTCTCGGCGGCCCCGCCGCCGATGCCCTGGGCCGCGAGCTGCTGAGGCAGGCTCTTCAGGGTGAGCATCTTGTTGATGTACGCCTGCTGCAAGGCGGTGTCCGCGTTCTGGTTCACCCCCGCCGCGCCCAGCTGGTAGTCGCTTTGCAGCTGGCCCAGGGTGGAGTCGTAGTTGCTGGCCAGCGCCTGCACCTGGCCGTTGTAGGCGGCGTTCAGCGCCGCCATGCTCCGCTCGTAGGCCTGCTGGGCCGCCGCACGCCGGGCCTGCTCCGCCGCCGCGGCCGCCGCCTGCTGCTGGGCCAGCAGGCTTTGCAGCCAGGACATGTCATAGGACACGCCGCTCCCGCCGCCGGAGCTGCCGCTGCTCGTGTTTGTGGTGGTCGTGTTGTTGTTTTTCTGGTTTTTCCAGCCGCTGCCGTTCACCGGGCCGCCGGTGCCTTCCATCAATGCCATGGTCCTGCCTCCTTTTGTCGCTCAGTCCGCCTCGCCGGCGGCGTTTTCCACGGTGTCCTTTGCGTTTGCCAGTATCCGGATGAGAAATTCCGGCACCGGCGCGCCCATGGCGGCGGCGTTTTCCAGCACGCTGCCCAGCTCGGTGAGGATGTACCACACCAGCACCACCGGCAAAAGCAGCGTCGTGTACGCAATGGGCACGCCGGGGATGTTGCTCATCACCAGG
>DXAC01000097.1 GCA_019117205.1 Candidatus Allofournierella merdigallinarum
CCTGGTGATGAGCAACATCCCCGGCGTGCCCATTGCGTACACGACGCTGCTTTTGCCGGTGGTGCTGGTGTGGTACATCCTCACCGAGCTGGGCAGCGTGCTGGAAAACGCCGCCGCCATGGGCGCGCCGGCGCCGGAGTTCCTGGTGAATATCCTGGCCGCCGCAAAGGAAAAGGTGGAAGTGACCGCCGGCGAAGACACGGAGTGATATAACAAGGCCCCAACTGTCCGGGATTTCCGGATGGTTGGGGTCTTTTTTTGCATGAAAAAAGCTCTCCCCGGCAGAAGGGAGAGCCATTCTCATCGTTTACAGCTGAAAGCCACCAAAAGGCGCTCTTTGAACAGCTTTATAAACAAAGTTGGTGCGAGGGAGGGGACTTGAACCCCCATGGTATATACCACACGCACCTCAAACGTGCGCGTCTGCCGGTTCCGCCACCCTCGCGTATCAGGCGGGAAATTCCGCGAAGATTATTCTACCACACCCGCGGGGGGAAGTCAATACCCAGCTTGCCCGCCGGCGGGGACTTCGCCGGAGCCGCCGTCCGCCTGCTCCGGGCCGGGCAGGCGGGTCACCTGCTCCAGCCGCCGCTGGATCTGCCGGGTGCGGACTCCCACCAGGTTCTCCAACTCGCTGCTGGCCTGGTTCAGCCGGTTCTGGGCCTGGGCCAGCGCCTGGCCGAACGTGTCGAACTCGGCCCGCACCCCGTCCAGCACTTTCCACACCTCGCCGCTGCGCTTCTGGATGGCCAGCGTCTTGAAGCCCATCTGCAGGCTGTTCAGCAGCGCCGCCATGGTGGTGGGGCCGGCGGTGACCACCCGGTACTCCCGCTGCACCCGCTCCGCCGTGCCCCGGCGCACCACCTCGGCGTAAAGACCCTCCACCGGCAGGAACATCACCCCGAAGTCGGTGGTATGACCGGGGGCCAGGTACTTGTCCCGGATGTCCTTTGCAAAGGAGCGGACCCGCCGGTCCAGCTCTTTGGCCGCCTGCTCCACCGCCCCTTTGTCTCCCTGGTCGTAGGCCGCCAGCAGGGCGGCGTATGCGTCCTGGGGGAACTTGGCGTCGATGGGCAGCCACACGGACCCGTCCTCGCCGGCGGGCAGCTTCACCGCGAACTCCACCCGCTCGGCGCTGCCCGGCACGGTGGCCACGTTCTCGGCGTACTGGCCGGGGGCCAGGATCTGCTCCAGGATGGCCCCCAGCTGTACCTCGCCCAAAATGCCCCGGGTCTTCACGTTGCTGAGCACCTTTTTCAGATCGCCCACCCCGGCGGCCAGGGTGCGCATCTCCCCCAGGCCCTTGTACACCAGCTCCAGCTGCTGGCTCACCAGGCCGAAGCTCTTTTGCAGCCGGTCCTCCAGGGTCTTTTGCAGCTTTTCGTCCACCGTCTGGCGCATCTCGGACAGCCGCCGGTCGTTCATGTTCTGCATGGCCGCCAGCCGGGCCTCCATGGTGGTGCGGATGCTCTCCAGCTTCTGCTCGGTCTGCAAATTGCTCGCCTGCAGGCCCGCGGACACCCCGCCCGCCAGCTCCTGCCGGGTCTGCCGGATCTCCGCCAACAGGTCCTGCCGCACCTTTTCCAGGTCCTCGCCGGAAAGGCCCCGCGGCCGCCGTATCAGGCCGATAAAACTGAACACACAGGCCAGCGCCGCCAGCACCAAGGTGAAAATTTCCATATGCTTCTCCTCGCGTTCGGGGGATAAACGCGCCCCCGGTCTCATAGCTATAAGTATACGCGGCCTTGGCCGCCAAATCAACATTCGCGGGGGGCGCATCTATCTTGAACAAAGGATCCTGGAAGAAAAAACGCCGGCTCTGGGCGCTGGCCTGGGCGGCCTGCTGCTGCGCGGCGGCGGGGGCGATGGTCTGGGCCGCAGGCCGGGAAAGGGCGGTGTGCTCCCAGCAGGACCTTTCCGGCGTGCTGGAGACCGCGGCCAACCAGCCGGAACAGCAGGGGGAGAAGCGGGTGTTTTTGACCTTTGACGACGGCCCCAGCGCCACCACGGAGCTGGTGCTGGACGTGCTCCGGGAAAAGGGGGTGCCCGCCACCTTCTTCGTAGTGGCGGCGGACAACAACCAGGACTACCTGCCCCTGATCCGCCGGGCGGTGGACGAGGGGCATCAGATCGCCCTGCACAGCTGCACCCACGCCTACAAGACCATCTACGCCTCCACCACCGACTTCTGGGCGGACATCAAGGAGCTGCGCCAGCGCATCAGCCCCTATGTGGAGGTGGAAGACATCCACTGGCTGCGCTTTCCCGGCGGCAGCACCAACACGGTGAGCCACAAGTACGGCGGCAGCTCCATCATGAAGAACCTGAAAGCTCAGGCGGCGGAGAAAGGCTACCGCTATGTGGACTGGAACGTCTGCGCCGAGGACGCCGCCGGCGGCCACCCCAGCGCGGAGGATGTGTTCCGCAACGTGACGAACGGGGCAAAGGACAAGGACCTGTGCGTGGTGCTGATGCACGACACCAAGGCCACCCGCAAGACCACCGCCGCCGCGCTGGGGGACATCATCGACTGGTTCGCCGGGCAGGGCTACCGCTTTTGCCGCATCGACGAGCTGGACGCCCAGATATAGCGGCACCTTTGTAAACTTTTTGGGAAATTTGCGGCCCGCGTCCGGCGGTATAATTGTAAATCCAAGGGAAATAGTGTATGATAAAAGGGTCGGCAGGGCTGCCTGGAGACACAGGATAAGCGCCTTTGCCGGCCCATTTTTGCGCGGAGAGGGGGCGGCTGGCTTGTTCGGATACGTCACCCCCGACAAGGGCGAGTTGAAAGTGCGTGAGTTCGAGTGCTACCGGGCCATGTACTGCGGCCTTTGTATGCAGCTGAAAAAGGACTATGGCTTTGTCAGCCGGCTGCTGCTCAACTACGACCTTGTCACTGTGGCGCTTCTTGCGGACGGGCTCTCCGGCCAGCAGGGCTGCCCCCGTGCCCGGCGGTGCGTGGCGAACCCCATTCGCCGCCGCTGTATGCAGCACGACACCGACGGGCTGCGCCTGGCGGCGGACGCGCTGGTGCTCACCTGCTGGTACAAGCTGGCGGACGACCTGGCGGACGAGGGCCTTGCCAGGCGGGCGGCGGCCTGGGCGCTCCGGCTGCTGCTGGGGCGGGCCCGCAAAAAGGCTGCCGCGGCCCGGCCGCAGCTGGACCAGGCGCTGGCCGGGCAGACCGCACGGCAGCAGGCGCTGGAAAAGGCGGGCTGTGCCCACCCGGACGAGGCGGCCGAGCCCACCGGCCAGATGACCGCCGCCATCTTTGCCGCCTGCGCCGCCACGCCGGAGCAGGAGCATATTCTGCGGCGGATGGGGCTGTTTCTGGGCAAGATCCTCTACTGGCTGGACGCCGCCGAGGACTTTGGGCAGGACCAGCGCCGGGGCCGCTACAATGTGTTCATCCGCATGGGCCTTTCCCGGGAAAAGGCGGCGGAGACCGCCGCCCTCCAGTGCCGGCTGGCGGCGGGGGAGGTGGCCCGGTGCTACAACCTGCTGGAGCTCAAGCTCAACCGGCCTCTGCTGGACAACATCCTCTTTCTCGGCCTGCCGGCCGGCATCCGCCGCGCCGGCGAAAAGCGGGAGAAACAACGATACACAGCCACGGCCTGACGCCGTGCGGAAAGGAAAGACAATGGACGCATATCAGGTTTTGGGACTTCGCAGAGGAGCCAGCGAGGAGGAGGTCAAAGCCGCCTATCGCGCCCTGGCCCAGAAGTACAACCCCGACAACTACGAGGCGGGCCCTCTGAAAGAGGACGCGCTGAAAAAGATGGAGGAGCTCAACACCGCCTTTGACACGGTGATGGCGGAGCTGCGGGGGGCGCACATCCCCGGCAGTGAGCCCCACGCCGGTGGGGCCGAGGGCCAAGGCGCGCCCAGCCTGCCCCAGATCCGCGCCCTCATCCAGCAGGGCCGGGTGGACGAGGCCCTGGCCCAGCTCCAGGCCATCCCCAACGGGGCGTCCAGCGCCGAGTGGAACTTCCTCATGGGCAGCGCCTACTATTACAAAGGCTGGCTGAACGAGGCGCTGGGCTATTTCCAGGAGGCTTGCCGGCTGGCGCCCTCCAACCGGGAATACGCGGCGGCGCTGCACAACCTGCAAAGCGCGGCCGCCGGCCAGATGCCCGGCAACCCCTACGGCGGCTACGGCGCGGGCCCCCAGGCCAGCGCCATGGGCTGCAGCTGCTGCGATATCTGCACTGCCATGCTCTGCATGGATATGTGTTGCAGCTGCGGCCGGTGCTGAAGCCATGAAACGGCGGAAAAGCGGGCGGGTGGCGCTGTGCGGCATGATGTGCGCGCTGGCGATGACCCTGATGCTGGCCGGCAGTATTTTTCCCTTTGCCACCTTTTGCGGGCCCGCCATCGGGGGGATCCTGCTGATGCCGGTGGCCATGGAGTGCGGTATGCAGCTGGCCTGGATGTGCTACGGGGCGCTTTCGCTGCTGACCATCCTCTTTTTGCCGGACAAGGAGAGCGCCCTGATCTTTGTCTTCCTGTTCGGCCACTACCCGCTGCTGAAAGGTTATATCCAGCGCCTGCCCGGCCGCTGGCTGCAGGCGGTGGTCAAAACGGCGGCGTTCAATTTGCTGGTGCTGGCCTGCTACGGGGTGCTGTTGTACCTGTTCCCGGTGGAGTACATCGTGCGGGAGTTCGCCAGCCAGGCCCCGCTGGCGGTCGGCGGGATGCTGCTGCTGGGCAACGTCTGTTTCTGGGTGTACGACGCGGCGCTGACCAACCTGGCCCGGGTGTATGTGGCGCGTTTTCGTCCGCTGCTGCTGCGGTTTTTGTAAATTGCGGTGAACAAGCCAAAAGGAACGGTGTGAATGAATCGGAATAACAAATGGCAGCTTGGCCCAAACTTTCTGTCCAACGTGCTGGTGGTGATCATTGGCATCTCCTTTTACCTGGCCATGTCCCACCTGGACCTGGTGCGCGGCGCGCTCAACGGGGTGCTGGGGGTGCTTTCGCCCTTTGTGGGCGGCTTTGTGGTGGCCTATCTGCTGGACGGTCCCGTGCGCTTTTTTGAGCAGCGCTTTGCCTGGAAGCGCTGGATCGCCATTCTGATGAGCTATCTGCTGGCGGTGGTGCTCGTGTCGCTGCTGCTCAGCTTCGTGGCGCCCCAGGTGGTGCAGAGCGTCATGGTGCTGGCGGACAACCTGAACGGCTACCTGCTCAGCCTCAACAAGCTGGTGATCAGCGTCTCCAACCAGTTCCACTTGGACGAGGAGCTCATCGAGGGGATGATGCTCTCCTACACCGACCTGATGAAGCAGGCCACCGAGCTGCTTCGCAACTTCCTGCCCCAGATCGTCAATTACAGCATGGCGCTGGGCAGCGGCCTGGTGTCCGCCCTCACCGCCCTGATCGCTTCCATCTATATGCTGCTGGGAAAACAGCGGCTGCTGGGGCAGATGCGCAAGGTCATCTTCGCCTTTCTGCCGCTGCCCAAGGCCCGCCGGATGCTGGCGGTGTGCAGCCACGCCAACCGGGTGTTCAACGGCTTCATCTACGGCAAGATCATCGACAGCGCCATCATCGGCGTGCTCTGCTTTATCCTGATGAGCATCTTCAAGATGCCTTTCTCGGTGCTCATCAGCGTGGTGGTGGGGGTGACCAACGTGATCCCGTTCTTCGGGCCGTTCATCGGGGCCATCCCCAGTGTGATGATCCTGCTGATGGTGGACCCCATCGTGGCGCTGGAGTTCGGCGTGCTGATCCTGGTGCTCCAGCAGTTCGACGGCAACATCCTTGGGCCCAAGATCCTGGGCGACTCCACCGGCCTGTCCGCCATCTGGGTGCTGGTGTCCATCATCGTGGGCGGCGGGCTGTTCGGCTTTGCGGGCATGGTGGTGGGGGTGCCCACCTTTGCGGTGCTCTACTCCCTCACCAGCGAGTTTTTGAAAAACCGTCTGCGGGAAAAGGGCATCGACGAAACGGGCGCGCCGCTGGCCGAGGCGGCGCCCGCGCTGCCGACCGAGCGGGAAAAACAGGCCGACTGAAGAACACCGGGCGAAAAACGCCCCGAAAGGAACAATTCTATGTGGTTTGACAGCGCAAACATCTATCAGATCTACCCCTTGGGCCTGTGCGGCGCGCCGGAGTACAACGACGGCGTGCCCGCCCACCGCATCCGCAGGCTGCTGGACTGGGTGGAGCACATCCGGGGCCTCAACATGACCTGCGTGCTCTTCAACCCCCTGTTCGAGAGTGACAAGCACGGCTATGACACCCGGGACTACACCAAACTGGACTGCCGCCTGGGCGACAACGGCGATTTCAAAGAGGTGTGCGACGCGCTGCACGCCGCTGGCCTTAAGGTGATGCTGGACGGGGTGTTCAACCACGTGGGCCGGGGCTTCTGGGCCTTTGAGGACGTGCGGAAAAACAAGTGGGACAGCCCCTACAAGGACTGGTTCCACCTGAACTTCGACGGCAACACCCAGTACAACGACGGCTTTTGGTACGAGGGCTGGGAGGGACACAACGAGCTGGTGAAGCTCAACCTGCAAAACCCCGCAGTGGTGGATCACCTCTTCGCCGCGGTGAAAGGCTGGGTGGAGCAGTTCGACATCGACGGCCTGCGGCTGGATGTGGCCTACTGCCTGGCGCCGGACTTCCTTGCGAAGCTGAGAGGCTTTACACAGAGCCTCAAGCCGGACTTTGTGCTGATGGGGGAGGTCCTCCACGGCGACTATAACCTCTGGATGAACGACAACGCCTGCCATTCGGTTACCAACTACGAGTGCTACAAGGGCCTTTATTCCAGCTTCAACAGCATGAACATGTTCGAGATCGGCCACAGCCTGAACCGGCAGTTCGGCCCCGAGCCCTGGACGCTGTACAAGGGCAAGCACCTGATGAATTTTCTGGACAACCACGACGTGGAGCGCATTGCCAGCATCCTTGCGGACCCCGCCCATCTGCGTCCGGCCTACGGCCTCTTGTTCGCCATGCCCGGCACCCCGGCGGTGTACTATGGCAGCGAGTGGGGCATCCAGGGCAAAAAGAGCCACGGGGACGCCGCTTTGCGCCCGGCGCTGGAGGCGCCCGAGGAGAACGAGCTTACCGAATGGGTGCGGGCGCTGGCCGCCGCCCGCGCCTCCAGCCGGGCCCTGCAGGAGGGGGACTACCTGCCGCTGGTGCTCACCAACCGGCAGCTGGTCTTCCAGCGGGCGGTGCAGGGCGAGCGGGTCATCGTGGCGGTGAACGCCGACGGCGAGGAGTACACCGCCCACTTTGACGCCAGGGCCGGCCGCAGCACCGACCTGATCACCGGCGAGCTTCACGACTTCGGCGGCGGCAGCCGCCTGGCCCCGTACAGTGTCGCCTACTGGCGCACAGAGTAAAACGATATAAAGCGATATACCTTGCCGGCTATGCCGGCAGACAAAGTGAAACGACGCGCCAGGGCCCCCGGCAGTATGCCGGGGGCCCTGGCGCGTTTTCCTGCTTTGCAGGGGATATCAAGAGAGCTCGAACTGACCGGTGTACAGCTGGTAGTATCGGCCTTTCTGGGCCAGCAGGTCGTCGTGGTCGCCCCGCTCGATGATGCGCCCGTGCTTCAGCACCATGATGGCGTTGGAGTTGCGCACGGTGGACAGCCGGTGGGCGATAACGAACACCGTGCGCCCCGCCATGAGTTTATCCATGCCCTTTTCGATGAGTTTCTCGGTGCGGGTGTCGATGGAGGAGGTGGCCTCGTCCAGGATCAGCACCGGCGGGTCCGCCACCGCCGCCCGGGCAATGGCCAGCAGCTGCCGCTGTCCCTGGCTCAGATTGGCCCCGTCCCCGGTGAGCATGGTCTGGTAGCCGTCGGGCAGGCGCCGGATAAATCC